>JACSRI010000158.1 GCA_014879845.1 Opitutaceae bacterium | reverse complement strand
GGGTCAGCCCCGGTCGGTCGGGCGGTCTAATGTCTTGGTGCGGCCAGCCTGTCCATCGCGCCGCGGGAGGCCGATCCTCGCGCCTTCGCCCCGATTCGCCCATGCCCCACCCGTCTCGCTTCCTCATGGCCGCCGCGGCGCTGCTGACCTGCACCCTGCCGCTCGCAGCCGACTACCCGATCGTCTCGCATCGCTACCTCGCAGATCCGTCGACGCTCGTGCATGACGGGCGCGTCTATGTCTATTGCTCCAACGACGACGACAACGTCGTCGAGGGCGGCTACAACATGAAGTCGCTCGTGTGCGTCTCGAGCAGCGACCTCAAGAACTGGACCGATCACGGCGAGGTCCTGCGCGTGCCGACGCAGGCCGCGTGGGCGGTGCACACCTGGGCTCCGGCCGCGATCGCCCGCAACGGCCAGTTCTACCTCTACTTCGCGAACAACGCATCGAACATCGGCGTCGTCACCGGCCCCAGCCCGATCGGACCATTCACCGACCCGCGCGGCACGCCCTTGATCAACTCCAGCACGCCCGGCGTGCTGCCCGCGACGAACATCTGGATCTTCGATCCGTCGGTGTTCATCGACGACGACGGCCAGGCCTACTGCTATTTCGGCGGCAACGGCGAGAGCAACGTACGCATCATCCGGCTCAACGAGGACATGATCAGCACGTCCGGGTCGGCCATGCCGATGACCGTGCAAAACTTCTTCGAGGCGGCCTGGGTGCACAAGCGCGCCAGACTCTACTACTTCTCGTATTCGACCACGACCGCCGCGGGCCTGCGCATCGACTACCTCACGAGCACGAGCCCCACGTCCGGCTTCACCTACCGCGGGATCGTCGCCGGCCAGCCACCGAGCAACAATAACAACAACCACGCCGCCCAGTTCGAACTCCACGGCCAGTGGTATCACGTCTACCACAACCGCGTCGTCGCCATCCAGGCCGGCATCCCGCCCGTCTATCGCCGCAACATCGCGATCGAGGCGCTCGCCTACAACGAGGACGGAACCATCCAGCAGGTCACCTACACAACTGACGGCGTGCCCCAGGCCCGTGCGCTCGATCCCTACATACGTGTCGAGGCCGAGACGACCAACGCCCAGTCGGGCATCGAGACCGAGCCGTGCAGCGAAGGCGGCATGCAGGTGACCGCGATCGATGCCGGCGACTGGATCCGCGTGCGCGGCGTGGATTTTGGCAGCCTCGGGGCCATGACTTTCCAGGCGCGCGTCGCGAGCGCAGCGGGGGGCGGGACGATCGAGCTCCGCCTGGACAGCCCCACCGGCACGCTGGTCGGCACCTGTGTGATCGACGCCACCGGCGGCGCGCAGACGTGGGCCACGGCATCCTGCCCGGTATCCAGCGCCTCGGGACTGCACGATCTCTACCTCGTCTTCTCGGGCGCCGGATCGAGTCCATTCACGTTCAACTGGTGGCAGTTTATCGAGCATCCGGCTCCGCCTCAGATCACCGGCCACCCCCGATCGCTGACACTCGCGCCGGGCCGGCGGCTCAGCCTCTGGGTCGAGGCGACCGGGACGAATCCCCTGCAGTATCGCTGGCTCAAGGACGGCGTCGCCGTGCCGGGAGCGCAGGGGCGCTTCCTGGAAGTCGCAGCCGTCTCGGCATCCGACGCCGGCACCTACGCGGTCGAGGTGACCAACGCGGCCGCCACCGTCGCGAGCGACCCCGCGACCGTGACCATCGATGCGGCGTCCTCCGCACGCCTGGTGAACATGTCGGTGCGCGCGCCGCTCGCGCCGGGCGCGATCATCATCCCGGGCTTCGTCCTGAGCGGCGGCGCAGCCCAGGAACTGCTCATCCGTGCCGTCGGTCCCACCCTTACGCGCTTCGGCGTGCAGAACGTCCATGGCGATCCGACGATGACGCTCTACTCCGGCAGCACCCCGGTGCTGGCCAACGACAACTGGGGCGCGGCAGGCAACGCCGCGGCCATCGCAAGCACCTCCCAGACTCTCGGCGCCTTCTCGCTGAACGCCGACAGCCTCGACGCGGCGATGCTGATCAACCTCGCGCCCGCGTCCTACACCACCCACGTCTCGGGCGTGGGTGCCTCGTCGGGCGTCCTGCTGTTCGAACTCTATCGTGGCGCAGTCGCGAACTCACGCCTCGTCAACATCTCCGCGCGCGGCGAGGCCGGCACGGGCGAGAACGTCGTCATCCCCGGCTTCACGATCGCGGGCACCGGTGCGACGACGCTGCTCGTGCGGGCCGTCGGACCGTCGCTCGAGCGCTTCGAGGTCGACGGCCGCCTCGCCGATCCGACGCTCACGATCTTCCAGGGCCAGGCGCCGATCTTCACGAACGATGACTGGGGCCGGGCGCCGGACGTCGACGCCTTGCTCGCCGCGCAGTCCACCGTGCATGCCTTCGCACTCAATGCCGGCAGCGCCGACGCTGCCGCACTCGTGCCGTTGATGCCCGGGACCTACACGGTCCAGGCCAGAGGGACCGGCGGTTCGACCGGCAACGTGCTGGTCGAGGTGTACGAGATTCCGTAACCGCCCGGCACGCGTCCGACTCAGCGTTTCGCCCGCGCCATCGCCTCCGCGCGCAGGTACTGCTCACGGAAGTGATTGGCGAGTTCGCGGCCGAGGCGCAGTTCCGCGATCGGGTCCTTGGCGGCGAGCACGCCCTTGATCCGGCCGCCGGCCTGCGCGTAGTCGACGACGCTCATGTCCTGCAGCACCGCGAGCGCGTCGGCCGGCATGCCGGCCTCGATGATCGCGCGCCAGGCGTCGACGAGTTCGTCGTGCGCATCGAGGCAGACAACCCGCACGATGAACGACATCTCGGTGAACAAGCGCCCGGTCCATGCGCCGCGGTAGACGAAGGTGTTGTCCTCGCCGTAGGGATTGGTCTCGGGGTCGGAGCGGTGCTTTTCCAGCTCCGGCGCATAGCTGTCGCGTCGCACCGGAAGGCGGCGCAGCGAGAAGATCTCGGGGCCGCCGGGCTCGCCGGCGCGGAAATTCCAGAGATTCTGCGCCTCGGCCGAGAGGACGTACTCGATGAAATCCTGCGCGACGCTCCGGTTGGCCGCGCCGCGCATGAGCGCGATCGGGTCCACGGAAAACACCGAGCCGCCGGGCGGCGTGATGAAGCCGAGGCGCGTCGTGCCGCCCGCGCGCTCGCGCTGGCTCACCACTCCAGCCTGTGATCGCCCATAGAAATCGATACACATCCCGGCCGCGGCGTCGCCCTGCCCGACGTCGATCGCCGGCTTCTGCGAGGTGTCGGTGAAGTAGCGGGCGTTGGCGCCAGCGAGCTGGAGCACCTGCAGGCCGCGTACCCAGCCTTCGGGCACGGCGACCTTCTCGGCGGTCTCCGCGTCGAGACCGGACCGCGCCTCCAGCACCTCGCGCAGGCGCACCTGCATCTCGCGCTGGATGACCATCTCGAAGGCCTTGCCGATGGAGCTGCTCTTGGTCGGGTCGGCGAGCGCGACCTCGCCCAGATAGCGCGGGTCATTGAGGTCGCGCCAGTCGCGCGGCTCGTGCGGCAGCCCGAGGCGCTGGATGGAGTCGCGGTTGTAGAGGATCCCGAAGCTCGAGAGCACCGCGCCGACCCACAGCCGGTCGCGCGCCCAGAAACGCTCGCCGCCGTGGATCTCGGGGATGACGGCGTCGGTGAACCACGCAGGCTGGCGCTCGACGATGCCCGAGTCGACCAGGCGTCCGGCGTCGGCCTGCTTGATGAAGTCAAATGTCCCGCCGCCGAAGAACACATCGATGCCGCAGCCCACCTCGGAGGCCAGGAACGCCCGGCGCGCGGCCTGGGCCTCGTCGTCGTCGGCGGGTGTGTCGTCGAGTGCGACCTTGGGATTGTCGAACGAGCGCTGGACCACGTCGCTCCACTTGCGGCCCAGCGTGCGGGTCCAATGCAGCTGGAACGAGCCCATGTATTCACTTTCCAGGAAGCGCGTGATCTCGCTCGTGCCGCCAATCACGCGCCAATCCAAGGCGACCGAGCGGCCCGTGCGCTCGCGGTACCAGCGCTCGAAACCGCGGGAAAACTCCGAGCGGATCGCCTCGTTGTGCGGCGTGATGATCACGACCGTGTCGTCGGCGCGCAGGGAGGGCGCACTCTCCTTGCGCAGCGCAAACGGCAGCGCCACGACCGCGACAAGCGTGGCCAGCACAAGGCCGCGACCGATCCATTCGCGCGAGGGAGTCATGCCCGATTTCGGAGAGAGTCCCGCCACAGAGCGCACGGAGGTCCAGACACCAGGTCACGGAGTGCCCCCAACATCCTCGCGCCCCACGCCGGGCCGGAGTGGTCCTTCCGCAGAGCGGAAACACCCCAGGCACGGAGAGAGACTCCGTGAACTCGGTTCTGTCCTCTGTGTTCTCTGTGACCCATGTTGGGACCTCACGCCGACAGGATGGCCACGTCCTCGGGGTCGACCGTCGCGACCACGCCGGTGCGGCCGGTCGAGAGCATGTGACGCGGGTTCAACTCGAAGACCTTCAACGGGGTGCCGTTGGCGCTGACCTCGTATTGCGCGACTTCGCCGAGGTACGTCGCCTGGCCGACCGAGCAGGTGATGCGGTTTTCCTCGCCAATCGTGTGCGTATCGAGGTGGAGCGATTCCGGGCGGATGGACAGCGTGACCTTGGTGCCCTTGCGCGGCGGCTCGCCGCCGATGCGCGTGAGCACGCCGACGAACCGGCCGAGCGGCGTATCGACGACACCGCTGACGCCCTGCGTGGAGACAAGCTCGCCCTCGATGAAATTCGTCTCGCCGATGAAGTTGGCCACGACGCGATCGATCGGCCGGCGGTAGATCTCACGGGGCGCGCCGACCTGGAGGATCTTGCCGCCGTCGAGCACGGCCATGCGATCGGCGATGGAGAGAGCCTCCTTCTGATCGTGTGTCACGTAGACCGTGGTGAGGTTGAACTCCTTGCAGACGCGACGGATCTCGCCGCGCATCTCGAGGCGCAGCCTGGCATCCAGATTGGAGAGCGGCTCGTCGAGCAGCAGGCAGCGCGGGCGGATGACCAGGGCGCGCGCGAGTGCGACACGCTGCTGCTGGCCGCCGGAGAGCTGGTTCGGGCGGCGGTCGGCGTAGGCGCCCATCTTGACCGACTCGAGTGCGGCGCCCACGCGTTCGCGGATCTCCGCCTTGGGGACCTTGCGCTCCTCGAGACCGAACGCGACATTCTCCGCGACCGACATGTGCGGCCAGAGCGCGTAGCTCTGAAACATCATGCCGGTGTTGCGCCGGTGCGGCGGAAGTTTCGTCACGTCCTCCTGCGAGAAATGGATCGTGCCCTCCTCCGGGATGTAGAAACCGGCGAGGCTGCGCAGAAGCGTGGTCTTGCCGCAGCCGCTCGGCCCGAGCAGGAAGAACAACTCGCCCGGCTCGATGGTGAGGTCGAGCTGGCGCAGGGCCACGACGTTGCCGAAGCGTTTGGTGAGGTTGGAGACCTTGACGGAAATCATCCTGCGCGACTGGGGAGACGGCTAGAGAGCCGGTCTCGTTCCACCCAGTCAAAGGAATAGGCAGGTGAGTGCGTTTGACGTTTCCGGGGCGGATTTCAGGCTCACCGCCGACCATGGCCCTGAGCTGCAAGATCGTCGTGAGCGTCGCCGTCCTCCTCGGACGGGTCGCCGCGTTCGCGGCCGGGCCGGACGAGGCGGCCGTGGCCGGCCTCGTGCGCACGGGCGAGGTGGAGTTGAAGGCCGCCGCGATCGGCGTGGCCGGGGCCGAGGACCGAGCGCTCGCGGCGTTCGACGCCGCCCTCGCGGCCTCGCCGGGGCACGCCCGCGCCCGGGCCGGCCGCGGCCTGGCCCTGATCGCCCGGGCCTTGAATGCCCCGCTCGCGGAGAAACTCCCCCTGGCCCGCCGCGGGTGCGCCGAGCTCGATGCCGCGGTCGCCGCCGCGCCGCACGACCCGGCCCTCCGCCTCATGCGCGCGACCAGTTCGGTGCAGATGCCGCTGCTGTTGGGCCGCCGCGACCTGGCCGAGCGGGACTTTGCCGTCCTGCTCGCCGCGGCGCGTGACGATCGCGTGACGATGGCGCCACAGACCCGGCGATCCGTGTTTTTCCAGGCCGCCGCTTTTGCCCTGAAAGAGCGTCGCGCTGGCGCGGTGGAGCTGCTTGAAGAGGCAGTCTCCATCCAGGCCGAGGAGCCGACCGACGAACAGGTCCAGTCCATGCTTGCTCTGGCCAGACGCCAAGTAACCTCACTCTCCGATTCCCATGCCGACAGCCACCCGCCCGAAGAAGCTCCCGCATCCCGACCTTGAGCGCATCCTGGTCACCGAGGCCGCGATCAGGCAGCGCCTCAAGGTCCTCGGTGCCGAGATCAGCAAGGCCTACGGCTCCGAAGAACTCACCGTCATCGCCGTGGTCAACGGAGCGGTCTTCTTCACCGCCGACCTGCTCCGCCAGATCCGCACGCCCGTGCGGCTGGACTGCATCCGCGTATCCAGCTACCGGAACAGCACACGGCCGGTCGGCCCGCCGCGCATCCTCGACACGCTGCAGCTCGACCTCGAGCAGCGCCACGTCCTGCTCATCGACGACATCCTCGACACTGGCCGCACGCTCTCCGCGGTCGTGGCCGAGATCCAGAAGCGCAAGCCCGCCTCCGTGCGCACCTGTGTGCTGCTCGACAAGAAGGTCCGCCGCGAGGTGCCGCTCGAGGCCGATTTCGTGGGTTTTCCGATTCCCGACCAGTTCGTCGTCGGCTACGGCCTGGATTTCGCCGAGCGCTACCGCAACCTGCCCTGCATCGGCGTGCTCAAGCCCGGCCTGCAAAATCCGCCGGAATGGGCGTGAGCGCGCGAGACCTCCCGGCGCACGCCGGCATCGCCCTCGCCTCGCGCTGGCGCGACTTCGAGGTCCTCGAGACCGGTGACGGCATGAAGAAGGAGCGCTGGGGTGACATCACCCTCGTGCGCCCGGACCCGCAAGTCATCTGGCCGCGGCTTGCGCCGGACTGGGGCAAGGTCGACGCGCTCTACCACCGCAACAGCGAGGGCGGCGGACGCTGGGAATTCCGCCGCCAGCTGCCCGAGTCGTGGACGATCGGATACGACGCGCTCAAGTTTCGCATCCATCCGACCAGCTTCAAGCACACCGGGCTGTTTCCCGAGCAGGCGGCAAACTGGGACTGGTTTTCCGCGCGCATCCGCTCGGCCGGCCGCCCGATCCGCGTGCTCAATCTCTTCGGGTACACCGGAGGCGCGACCGTGGCCGCCGCCGCGGCCGGGGCGCAGGTCTGCCACGTCGACGCCGCCAAGGGCATGGTGCAGTGGTGCCGCGACAACGCCGCGCTCAGCGGCCTGGCCGACGCGCCGATCCGCTACCTCGTCGACGACTGCATGAAGTTCGTGGAGCGCGAGCGCCGTCGCGAGAACCGCTACGAGGCGGTCATCATGGACCCGCCGTCCTACGGCCGCGGCAAGTCCGGCGAGATCTGGAAACTCGAGGACGACCTCTTCGGCCTGGTCGGCGCCGCCTGTGCACTGCTCTCCGACACACCGCTCTTCGTGCTGATCAATGCCTACACCACCGGCCTGTCGCCGACCGTGCTGGCCAACATCCTGGGCCGCCACGCGCCGCGCGGCGGACGGATCTCCTGCGGCGAGGTGGCGCTGCCGGTGACCCACGGCGGGACACTCCTGCCGTGCGGCACGTTCGGACGTTGGGAGAGTTGACGGCATGGTGGTCGCACCGAGGCGGCCACCCACCCCGCGCCCATGCTCTTCGCCTTCTCCACGACGGTCCTGTTCTCGTTTTCGGCCGTCTTCGCCACCCGGTCGATCCGCGTGCTCGGCTCGCTGCGAGCCAACTTCGCGCGCCTGCTCGTCGCCTGCGCCCTGCTCGGGCTCTACGCCCACACGCGCGGCCACGGCGTGTAGGGACCGGCGTTCTGGTGGTATTTTCTCAGCGGCGTGATCGGTTTCGGACTCGGTGACCTCGCGCTCTTTCTTGCGCTGCCGCGCATCGGCTCGCGCCTGACCGTGCTGCTCACCCAATGCCTGGCCGCACCCTTCGGCGCCGCCGTCGAATGGGCCTGGCTTGGCGTGCGACCGACGCCCGGTGAGGCGCTCTGCGGTGCGCTCATCCTCGCCGGGGTCGGCGTGGCGATCGCGCCGGGGCGCGAGGGCGCCATCCTCACGCAAACACGACGGGGCGTGTTCGCCTTCGGGTTGATCGCCGGCGTGTTTGCTGCACTCGGCCAGGGCGGCGGCGCTGCGGTGAGTCGCCACGCCGCCGATGTCGCGGCCACGCTCGGGCATCCGATCGACGGGATGTCCGCCGCCTACCAGCGGATCCTCGGCGGGATCCTCTTCACGAGCTTCACGCTGCTGCCTCTGTTGCGCAAACCACCCGCCCACGCGACCCCATCGCCCGCCCAGCAACCTCTCGCCGTGGCGCTGCGCCACGGGTGGGGTTGGGTCGTGGTCAACGCCCTCGCCGGCCCGGTGCTCGGCGTGGCGTGTTTTCAGACCGCGCTGCTGAGCACGCCGAGCGCGGTCGTGCTGCCGATCGTCGCGCTGACGCCGATCGCGGTCATGCCACTCACGTGGTTCCTCGAGCACGACCGACCGAAGCCGCGGGCACTCATCGGCGCGGTGCTCGCCGTGGCCGGTGCGGTCGCACTCACCCAGGTGCATTAGCCGTGCCGGAGTTTTTTCCGTCGCCTTTTCACCGGGCGATGATGGGCTACTGCGCGTCGCCGGGCCCCTCTCCCCATGCGCAAGATTGCTGTCCTTTCCGACACGCACGACGTCCTCCCCGCGACCATCGTCGCGGCTGTGCGCAGCGCTGACGAGATCTGGCACCTCGGCGACGTCTGCCTGCCGTCCACGCTCGACGACCTGACCGCGCTCGGCCTGCCGCTCTATGTCGTATGCGGCAACTGCGACAATCCGATGAACTGGCCGCAGCGCCGCCGGCTCGAGCGCCACGGCCGCACCTTTCAGCTCGAACACATCCCACCCGAGCGCCCGCTCCCGGGAGTCGATGCCGTCCTGCACGGGCACACCCACGTCCCGCGCGACGAGGTCGTCCGCGGCGTGCGCTATCTCAACCCCGGTTGCATCACGCATGCGAATCGCGGAGCGCCGGCGAGCTTTGCCTGGCTGATGGTCTCTCCTGCGGGCGAGGTCACATGGGAGATCGTCCTGGCCAAGGGCATGTGACCCACGCTCGCGACGGCTGGTAACCGCCGCGACTCCGCTGCATCTTGGAACTCGCACGCCCGCGTCGCCGGCGTCCCATCCCCCATGGAATCACGCACACCGACACTCGCGCCCGCGGAGGCCTGGCAACCCCTGCCGGCGCGCGATTGGACTCCCGAGGCCGCCCGCCATCTGCTGCGTCGCACCGGATTCTCCGCGCGCCCCGAACTCGTGGCGCAGGCCGCGGCGGCCGCGCTCCCCGAGGTGGTCGCGCACCTGTTCACGCCATCGCCTCCGCTGCCCGAGCCCTTTGCGCTGCGCAAGCTGGCCGAGGAGTTCCGCGCCTTCGAGGCGGAGGGCCGCCCGGACTCCGAAGCCGAGCGGCGCCGGCGTCGCCGCGAGTTCCAGGACAAGGCGCGTGCTGCGTTCGAGGACTTCGGCATCGCATGGCTGCAGCGTGCGGCCGACCCCAAGTATTCGGCCTACGAGAAGTTCGTCCTCTTCCTGCAGGACATCTTTGTCGTCGCCTTCCAGAAGGTGAAAAACCCGGTGCTGCTCCACGCGCACCAGCAACTGCTGCGCGAGCACGGCACCGCCGCCTATCCCGAGCTGTGCAAGCGCGTCTCCCGCTCGCCCGCGATGGTGCAATATCTCGACCTGCAGCAGAGCCGGGTCGAGCACCCGAATGAGAATTTCGCGCGCGAGCTCCTCGAACTCTTCACCCTCGGCGAGGGCAACTACAGCGAGGACGACATCAAGGAGGCCGCCCGCGCCTTCACCGGCTACCGGCAGCGCGGCGGCGAATTTGCCTTTGTCCGCCGTCAACACGACACCGGCCGCAAGACGATCTTCGGCCGCACCGGCGCCTTCGACGGCGATGGCGTGATTGACCTCATCTTCGACCAGCCTGCGGCCGGGCGCTTCCTGCCGCGCGAGCTGGTCCGCTTTTATCTCACCGATCGTCCGCTGCCCGACGAGCACCTCGAAGCGTTCGCCGCCCAGTGGCGCCGCGATGATTATGATACGGGCAAACTCCTGCGGCGCTTCTTCACCAGTCGGCTCTTCTTCGATCCCGCCTTCCGTGGCGCGATGATCAAGAGCCCGATCCACTACTACCTCGGCCTCGTCCAGGACCTCGACCTCGACGTCGCGCCATTCCCTCGCCTCACGCTCAGCGCGCTGCGCCAGATGGGCCAGACCTTCTTCAATCCGCCGAACGTGCGCGGCTGGGTCGGTGGACGCACGTGGATCAATTCCACCACGCTCGCCGCCCGCCGCCAGCTGGTGGAGTGGCTCTTCACGCCGCTCGACGAATCCAAGCTCAACGGCGACGAGATGGTCGAACTCGTCGCCGCGCGCGCCGACGGGCACGCGCGCTTCAACGTCGAGGACGCTACGCTCGACAGCCTGCGCGCCATGGAGCCCGAGGTTGCCGCGCAGACTGTGATCGACCGCGGGTTCGGCGCAGCGCCGCCCGCCGAACTGCGCGCCGCCATGGCCGAGCAATTCGCCGAGGCTTTTCGCGGCGGCGCCGGCAACGAACGCGCCCGCGCCCTGCTCGGCGCGCTGCTGCTCTCGCCGCACTACCAGCTCTGCTAAGGCCCGCGACACCATGACTGAATTTCGATCCGACACAGAGGTCGCAGAGAACCAGAACCGAGGCCACGGAGCCCCTTCCGTGGGACGATCATCCCACATCACGACTCCACCCACGAAGCCTCTTCACGACCTGGGATCGAAGGTAGGGCGAGGCCTCCGGCCCCGCCGCAGCTCACCGCGACGGTTCGTCCTGCCCACGGTCCCGCCAATCGACTCCCATCCTCCCCACCGCAGCCAAGGACCGCACGCCCCATGAACAATCCGCACACGCTTCTTCCCTCCACGCGCCGCGAGTTTCTGCGGACGGGCGCCCGCGGCATCGGTCTGCTCGCGTTCAGCCGCTTCGCGCCGGATTTCCTCACCAGCACCGCGCTGGCCGGTGCGCCGCCGCCCGAGAGCGACCGCTCGATCCTCGTCCTCATCCAACTCGCCGGCGGCAACGACGGGCTCAACACCCTCGTGCCGTACGCGGACGACCACTACCACCGCCTGCGTCCGACCATCGGTCTGAAAACCTCCGACGTGCTGCGCATCGACGACCACCACGGGCTGCATCCCTCGCTTGCGCCGTTTCGCGAGATGCTTGATGCCGGCTCGCTCGGCGTGGTCCAGAACGTCGGCTACCCGAACCCGAATCGCTCGCACTTCCGCTCCACCGAGATCTGGGAAACCGCGAGCGAGAGCGACGATTACCTGCCCAGCGGCTGGCTCGGCCGCTTCTTCGACAACCAGTGCGGGGGCACACCCGCGACCGCGCCCGGAGCCACGGCGACGCCAAGCACCACGCCCACGCCGAGCGACATCCCTGTCGGCATCCACGCGAGCAACGAGGTGCCGCCGTCATTCCTCGGCGAGAACCCGCACAACATCTTCGGCCTCTCCCGCGGCGCCCTGCGCCCGCGGCACGCCGGCGCGGCCAGGCTCGTCGAGGGACTTCTCGCCGCCGAGCCGGCCGCCAGTGCCGGAGCCGGCGCCGACGACAATCTCTCCTTCCTCCAGCACACCATGCTCGACGCGCTCGCGACCGAGAAACGAATCCAGCGCGTGCTCGGCGGCATGAAGCCCGATGGCGCGTATCCAGGCGATCCCTTCGCCAACGCCCTGCGCGGCGTGGCCGAGCTCATCGCCGCCCGGCTGCCCACGCGCGTGTATTTCGTCTCGCTCGGCGGTTTCGACACGCACGGCAACCAGCTCGGCACGCACGCGCAACTGCTCAAGCAGCTGGCCGACGGCATGGCTGCGTTCCAGAAGGACCTCACGCGCCGCGGGCTCGCCGATCAGGTGCTGACCATGACCTTTTCCGAGTTCGGCCGGCGTCCGTCGGAAAACGAGAGCAAGGGCACCGACCACGGCACCGCCGCACCACTCTTCGTCATGGGCTCGCGCCTGAAGGCCGGCCTGCACGGCACCGCGCCGTCGCTCGATGTCGGCGCGAATCGCGACCTCGCCTTCTCGACGGACTTCCGCCGCGTCTACGCCACGGTGCTCGACCGCTGGCTCGGCTGCGATGCCAGGGCCGTGCTCGGCGCCAGCTTCAAGCCCGTGGAGTTTCTCTGAGCCAGAGGGAAGAAGCCACTGATGCAGTTTCGCCAACGGGCGGAACTTTGAAAGAGAAGCTCCGCCCGATCGGCTCCGCGACATTCTCAGCCCGCTAATCGCGGACTGGGAGTCTTCTCGCTTACCGCCGCTGGCTCAGGACCTCGGACTCGTAGTTGGCCACGTCGACGAGCCAGGTCTCGCCCGCGGGCACGCCGTCGCGTTCGCAGAGCATGTCCCACACGGCGCCCCACGGCATGGCCTTGGCGTGCTCCATGAGCGCGAGGCGCTCGTGGCCGCGGCCCGCGTTGTCCGCCATCTTGAGCAGCTCGGTCGGATCGAGCAGGCCGAGCAGGATCGCCTGGCGCGTGGCGCGCGCGCCCACGACGTAGGCGGCGATGCGGTTGATCGAGGCGTCGAAGAAGTCGAGCGCGACATACACGCGGTCGAGCGCGCCGCCGCGGGCGATCTCCATGAAGAGCGCGCGCGTGTCGTCGTTGAGGATCACGACGTGGTCGCTGTCCCAGCGGATCGGACGGCTGGTGTGCAGGAGGAGCTTCGGGTGGAACTGGAGCAGCGCCGAGACCTTGTCCGCCACCGACTCGGTCGGGTGATAGTGGCCGAGGTCGAGGCAGGGCACGAGTTTGCGGCTCTGCGCGTAGCTGTAGTAGAACTCGTGCGAGCCCACGATGTAGTCCTCGCTGCCGAGGCCGAAGAGTTTTCCCTCGACCGCGTCGACGCACTGGCGGGTGTTGACCTTGTCCTTGAGGATCGCGTCGAGCGACTCGACGAGCCGGGCGCGCGGCCCCCAGCGGTCGGCCGGCTGGTCCTTGGTGCCGTCCGGTATCCAGTGATTGATCACACAGGGCGTGCCCTGCTTCTTCGCGAAATGCTCGGCGATGCGGCGACAGGCGCGGCCGTGGTTGACCCAGAACCGCCGCACGCCCTTGTCGGCGCTGGAGAGCGTGAAGCCCGAGGCGGCCCTCGGGTGCGCGAAGTAGGTCGGGTTGAAATCGAGGCCGATCTTGCGACGGCCCGCCCAGTCGAGCCAGCGGGAGAAGTGCTCGGGCGCGAGTTCGTCGCGATCGACCGCGGTGTCGCCGGTCTCGGCGTAGAAGGCGTGGAGGTTGAGGCGCTGGGCGCCGGGCAGGAGCTTGAGGACGAGGTCGAGGTCGGCGCGCATCTCATCGCCGTCGCGCGCGCGACCCGGATAGCCGCCGGTCGCCATGATGCCGCCGGAGTCGCGCCCGGCCACCGGCGTCTCGAGGCCGCGGACGTCATCGGCCTGCCAGCAGTGCAGCGAGATCGGGACCTGGAGGGCGCGCTTGATCGCGGCGTCTGTATCGACACCGAAGGTGGCGTAGGCTTCGCGGGCGAGCCGGTAGGCCTGCTCGATGCGGCGTGACTGCGAGATGCGGGAAGACTTCGAGGGCATGATGGGTAAACGTTTTGGCCGGCATGCAACATCTGCTCAGGCCGAAGGCTGTGCATCATCGTCGATTCATGCCATGGAGAGAATCCCTTTTCTGCGGTTTCCCATACAGCATCTGCCCAGACCGTCAAAGCTCACGCGATGCCGGGTGCGAAACGGACGGCACCCCAAGGACTCACAATGGTCAGCCACTTCGCTTAGCGAAGTGGCTGGCTGACCTGGACGCGGATGAAGCGGCGCTGGTGGGCGGCGGCGGGGGCGAAGTCGCGATAGGTGACCACGCGCTCATCCACGCCGGGGACAAAGACCGCCCCACCCTCCCATGTCTCGAGGTCGCTGGAGAGTTGCGGTTCGAAGAGGAGGTCAACAGCACCGGGATTGGGACGGAAGGTGACGGCGAGATACTCGATGCCGTCTTCGGTGACAAAATGAGTCCGCGGGCGGGTATCCGGCGAGGCGACGAGCGGATCGCCGCCAAAGGCATACTCGAGGAGGTTGGCGATGCCATCGCCGTCCGGATCGGCGAGGTCGCCCCACTGGCTCGCACGCAAGGAGACGTCGGCGATGATCGCAGGGTCAAAATGTTCGTAGAGCCACGAGGCGTAGGTGGGCTCGACACGGACCGCGACGCTTGACTCGACCGCGCGTCCGGACGGATCGCGGACGCTCACACGCAGGAGGTAGTTGCCGGAGTTGCGGAAACGCACGGAGGTCTCGCGCGCGGCCAGGCCGGCGTTGGCGGAGAACACGACGGGGCCGGGAGCGCCCGGGTCAGCGGACCAGGTGTAGGTGAGCTGGTCGTCCCCGGCATCGCTGCTCGCCCGCACGGTAAGGCGGGTCGCGAGTTCCCCGCCAACGACAGCAGGATCGGCGCGGGCGGGCTCGGTGATCACGGGCGGGCCCGATTCACCACTGACGGCCAGGAGAGCGTCCTCGCTCCGCTCGGCGCGCG
>JACSRI010000012.1 GCA_014879845.1 Opitutaceae bacterium | reverse complement strand
CTCTCCGGCGGCGAGCGCCAGCGCGTCGCCATCGCCCGCGCGCTGCTCGCCAGCCCGCGCCTGCTCCTGCTCGACGAGCCGCTTGCCTCGCTCGACCTCGATCGCAAGCGCGAGGTGCTTCCGTACCTCGAGCGCCTGCACGAGGAGCTCGAGATCCCCGTCGTGTTCGTCAGTCACGCGCTCGACGAGGTGCTGCGTCTGGCCGATCACCTCACGCTGATGCGCGACGGGCGGGTTGTCGCCAGCGGGCCGCTGAACGACACGCTGGCCCGCATCGACCTGCCCGAGGTTCTCTCACAGGATGTAGGCGTGGTGCTCGACGGGACCGTGGTCGGAGTCAACGAGGCCTACGGCCTGGTCGAGGTCGACGCAGCCGGGACCCGCCTCCAGGTCGTGCACGCGCCGCTTCCATCGGGGCGGGCCTTGCGGCTCCAGGTCCAGTCGCGCGACGTCAGTCTCGCCCTGGAAAAGCCGCGCGACACGAGCGTGCTCAATCTCCTGCCCGCGAAGGTCGTGAGCGAGACGGCCGCCGAGGGTGCGGCGCACGTGCACCTGTTGCTCGACGCGGGCGGGTCGCCGCTCGTCGCGCGCATCACGCGGCTCTCGCGCGACCGGTTGAAGCTGGCGCCCGGCACAGCTGTGTGGGCGCAGGTCAAGGCGGTCGCGGTGGTGGCGTGACGCGCCCCCGCCAGCCGCATGTGGCACATGCGGCTACGGGAGGATGCGCTGAGCCGCGTCGCCGCAGGTGCCACATGCGGCCCCCGGCGCCCGGAATGGCTATGCCGATACCCAGGGCTCGATCACGTATTCGTAGGCGCTACCGGCGCGGCGCACGCGGCCGAGGGCTGGGAACGGCATGTGTGCGCCGAAGACGCGCGTCCGATCGGTCGCGCAGCGATCGAGCACACGCTTGCGCGTGGCGATGGCCACGTCCGACTGCACGTCGAATTTCATCACCCATTCTGGATGGGCGAATGAGAGCACATGGCTGTGCACCACGTCGACAAAGTGCAGCAGCGACTCACTGCCGGAGTGGACGCCAACCATGATGTGGCCGGGCGTGTGGCCGAAGGCTTCGGCGATCTCGAGGTCGCCCACGAGTTTGTCCCTGCCGGTGATGAGCTGCCATTTGCCTTTGAACGCGTTGAGATATTTCTGCACGTTCTCATCGCCGTTGGCAGTCCAGTAATCGTGCTCGACGCGGTGCATGAAGAGCTTCGCGTTCTTGAAGACGATCTCGCCATTGGCATCGAGCAGGCCGCCGAAGTGGTCGCCGTGCATGTGGGAGACGATGATGCCCGTGACTTGTTCGGGCTTCACGCCCGCGGCCGCGAGACTGGCGACGAGTTTTCCGCCGGCCGGCCCGAAAGCCGGGCCGCAGCCGGTGTCGATCAGCACCAGGTCCGCACCGAGGCGGACGAGCAGCACGTTGAACGGGAGTCGCACCATGTCGGTCGGCGCGAGTGCGTCGCGCAAGGCCTCGGTGACTTTCTCGCGCGGCTCGCCGATGCCGAACGGCGACTCGGCCGGCGGCATGGCGAAGCCGCCGTCGTTGAGCGCGAGCGCCTCGATCGAGCCGATGGAAAAGCGATAGAAGCCGGGCTGCGCTCCGGCCAGCGAGGGCGCCGCGGCGGCGGGAGTCGTGGCTGAAGCCGCGCGGGTAAGGCTGGATCCGAGGAAGGCGCCGGCACCGGCGAGACCGAGGAGACGGAGCGCATCGCGGCGCGACACGCTTGGACGGGAGGTGGATGTGGGCAGTGTGGCCATCATAGGGATGTCGCCTAGATAGCCGGATTCCGTCCGGACGCAAAGAGCAAGCGCGCGAGGCGCTTCCGACGGGTGCGACTCGATGCGATGTCTCACCGGCTGCGTTTGGCAAACGCGGCCGAGTCGCCCGGTGCTGGCATCGACTAGAGTTTCACTCGCTGCCACTCAGTAGAGCAGCGTCTTCACGCGGTAGTCTCCGCCCAGCACGAGATACTCCGCCTCGCCTCCGAGCGTGTGCGGCGGAAGCAGTCCGCTGAAGAACACGATCTTTGGCAGCGGCACACGCACCTCCCAGACCTGCGAGCCGAACTCCCAGGCCACCTCCACGTCGGCGGTGAAGGAGCTGAGGTTGTTGAACTGGACCATTGCGATGTCGCCGGGCGCCCGATCGCGCACGGCGTACTCGGCCGGGTCGTGGGTCCCTCGATACAGCGTGAGCCAGTGTTGCCCGGCGTGCCGTCGCGCGAGTTCGTACTGGCAGTAGGTGTAGAGCAGGTCGAGCTGCATGGCCACACCGACGGTGCGCGCTGCCCCCATCATCTGGTCGATGTGAAACTTCGCTGCGGCATCCTGGTCATCGGGCAGGCGTCCACCGTGATAGGTCGGCGCCAGGCCGAAGCGGCTCTCGACCCAGGCCTTGAGCACGGCGCCAGCGCGGCCATTGCTGTCGGCGCCCCAGCCGTGGAGATACTGGATATAGCTCGCGCGCAACGCCGAGCGTGCCGCGGCCTGGTGCTCTGCCCACTCGTGCAGGCGGAATTTCACGGAGAGATAGTCGTGGAACGTCCGGCTTCGTTCGACCGGATCCTCGATCCCGTCGAGTCGCAGGAAGAGACGCCGATCCGCCGTGAGCACCCCGGCGATCTCGATCGTCTGCGGATTGTCTTGGAACTCATGGCTGCCGATCGCCCAGGGCGACAGGTCTGTCTCTTATACACATCTGACGCTG
>JACSRI010000169.1 GCA_014879845.1 Opitutaceae bacterium | reverse complement strand
CCGCGGGCGACCGGCAGACGGAATGGTCGCTCGAGAAGAAGGGCGGCAAGGGCCTCTTCACGAGCGAGCTCGAGCATACCCTCCTGCAGGGCGGGGCCGACATCGCCGTCCATAGCAGCAAGGACCTGCCGGGCGAGATGCCCGCCGGCCTCGCCATCGCCGGCTACCTGCCGCGCGCCGACACCCGCGACGTGCTCGTGCTCCGCGGTGGCGTCTATCGCACGGGCGGTCTCGTGCTCAACCAGGGCATCACCCTCCAGCCGCACGCCGACGAGCAGCCCGTGCTCAAGGGCACGCGCGTCGCGACCGAGTGGGAGGCTCTGCGCGACGGCGTCTGGCGCACGCGCTGGTCCACGCTTTTCCCGCAGAAGCCAGCCGACTGGTGGCGGCGCAACCGCGAAGGCATGCGCACCCCGCTGCATCGTTTCAACAACGACATGGTCTTCGTCGACGGCCGCTCGCTCCTTTCCGCCGGCTGGGAGGGTGAACTCGACGCGGACACGTTCTACATCGATTACGAGGGCGGCTGGGTCTACCTCGGCGCCGATCCCGCCGGCAAGGTCGTGGAGATCACCGCGCACGACAGCGCCCTCGTCCGCACCACCGGCGAGGTCCACGGCAAGAAGTCCGACAAAAAAGGATACACGCTGCGCGGACTCACCTTCACGCAGTACGCCTACCGTGCCCTCGAGGTGGAGGGCTACGAGCCCGACGGCCCGGCCGACGAGTCGAAGTTCGGCAAGGACGTGGTCGGCACCACGCTCGAGCACGTCACGATCACGCACTGCTCGCGCGTCGCCGGCTATTTCCGCGGCGACCACACGGTCTTCCGCAACTGTCTCGTCAGCGACACGAGCACCGAGGGCCTCTACCTCATCAGCTCCAACGACTGCCTCTTCGAGCGAAACATCATCGCGCGCAACAACGTCGAGGGCATCACCGGCTACTACCCCTCGGCGGTGAAGATCTTCAACCAGACCCACCGCGTGGTCTGCCGCGACAACCTCGTCATCGAGCAGAAGAACTCGAGCGGGATCTGGTACGACGTCGGCAACTGCGACGGCGTCTTCATCAACAACTGGCTCGAGGACTGCCAGGACGGCTTCTTCTACGAGATCTCCCAGCGGGCGATCTGCGCGGGCAACATCTTCGTCAACTGCTTCCGTGGTGTCTACGTGCTCAACTCCTCCGACGTTCACATCTACCACAACACCTTCGTCAACTCGCAGGCGACGTTCGAGCGCAACGAGCGCAGCGCCGTGGGCGACCACTTCGGCTGGCATCCGGCGACCGGACCCGACGTGGCCGAGCGCGACGGACACATCTTCGTCGGCAACGTCGTGGCCGCCGATCCCGGGCACGCGAGCGCCCTGCTTTCCTTCAACCAGCGGAAGGCCCTGATCGAAAAGCTCACCGCGCCGCAGGTTTCGCGGCTGGAGGGCAACGTCTATGTGCGCGCCCTGCCCGCCGGTGCGACGTCCGCGCCCGCGCCGCTCATCACCTGGGCGCCGGTCGACACCACCACGCTCGAGAGGACCTTCGCCTCCGTCGACGAGTTCCGCGGCGCGTATTCGCAGTATGAATCCGGCAGCCGCCTCCTCACCGTCGACCTCGGCAGTGTATTCAAGAGCCCGGTCCTGCGCCGGCTCGAGCTCACGCAGCCGCCCACGATCGAGGCGAAGACGCCCGCGGACGTGCTCAAGCTGCTCAGCTGGTCCGAGGCCGACGCCCGCACGCCTGGCGCGTATCCGGCGAAGCGCTGACGGGGCGACGCTCTCCCGCCACAGAAACAAACAAGCCGAAGGCAACGCGCCTTCGGCTTGTTTGTCTTGGCGCATCCGACAGAGCCGGAGCGCGTGGGATCAGAGGGAGGATCAACCTTCCTTCTTCGTCTCCTTATCCTTGCAGCATTCCTTGGTGCAACCCTCGGCGCACTTCTTCTCGCCGTCGGTGCACTCCCTTTTGCAGTCGGTGCAGCCTTCCTTCTTCTTGTCCTTGCAGCACTCCTTCTGGCAGTCGGCCGGGCAGGCGGCGTGCTCCTTCTTGTCGCCGGCACCGCAGGTGCCGCAGTGAGCGGAGGCCGAGGCGACACCGAAAGCCAGGCCGCCGAAGATGGAGAGGATCGTGAGGTAATTACGAAGTTTCATGCGGGCTGTAAGAGAAACAGCGATTCAGGTTATTCCGCAAGCCTGCAAACACCCGACGGGATGCGTGCAGTCGTCGGTCGGACTGCGCGCCCCTGGGAGCGCGCACGCGCGGCGGAGCGGGAGCACCTCCCGTGTCGCGCCGGCCGCGGACCGCGGACTCAGGACGCGCCGCTATTTCCGTCCCTCGGTGCTCAGCGGCCAGTCGTCGGTGCGGAAGGGCGCGGCAGGCAGGCCCGCGCCGTTGAAGAGCGTGGCGAGCGGGTTGGCCTGCCAGGCGTAGCGCACGGCCACCGGTTCGGGCACCTGCGGCGACGAGACGACGACTGCATCGCCCTCGATCCGCGCCTCGGCCCAGGCCCACTTGCGATCGGCGCCGGCGATGGCGAACTCGCCAAGGCGCTCCCCCTGCACGACAAATCCTCCGTCGGTGTGGGCGAAGTGGATGCGCAGCGCGCCCGGCAGCGACTCGAGCGAGGCGAAGGTCGGGCCCGAGGCCGCGAGATCGCGCCCATAGACGTCGCGGAGCGCGGCGAGCGCGAGCCGTTCGCCGACCGGGACCTTGTCGGTGGGATGAATGTCGTCGGCGTCGCCCGTATCCACCGTCACGGCGAGCGCCGCGCCCGGCACGGTGCGCGCGACCAAAGCCTGCGCGTCGCGCAGCTCAGCCCACCAGTCGTCGCCCGGCTCGACCTTGCGCGCCTGAAAGGCGGGAAGTTGCGCGATGAGAAACGGCAGGTTGCCCTGGCCGAAACTCGCGCGCCAGTCGGCGATCATCGCCGGCAGGAGCGTGCGGTACTGGTGGGCGCGGGTGAAGTTGGCCTCGCCCTGGTACCAGAGCATGCCCTTGAGCGCGAGCGGCGCGACGGGCTGGATCATGCCGAGGTTGAGCACCGCGGGCATGGTCGGCCAGTTGTCATAGCCGAGCGGAAGCGGGTGCGGCGGACGGGCGTCCACGCTGAGCGCAGCGCGCCAGGCATCATCGCCCTCGAGCGCGACGACCGTGCCGTCGCCGAGCAGGAGGCGGAGCTTTTCCGCCTCGGAGGTGAATCCGCCGTCGGGCTTGAGCTTGAGCACACGCAGGGCGACAGAGTTCTTTCCCGGGCGCAGCACGCCGTCCGGGATCGCATAGTTGCGCGGGTTTTCCACCCACGCGCTCGCGCCGATCCAGCGGCCGTTGATGTGGGCCGTATCCATCTTCTCCACGACGCCGAGCTGCAGCCGGGCCGTGCCGGCCGGGAGCGGGTCGGGCAGCACGATCTCGCGGCGAAACCACACCACCGCCGGCGTCGCGGCCACGCCGAGCCGGACAAAACCAGCCTTGAGCGAGGTGTTCGCCCACGCGCCGTCATCGAAGGCCTCGGCCGCCCAGTCGCCCTTCAGGCCGACGTCGTAGTCGTCGTACCAATGCATGATATAGTTGCCGTAGACCGGGCCATCCCGGCCGCGCAGTCGCTCGATCTCGGCCAGCCCGGGCGCGAACTCCGAAAACTCCGACAGCCCGGCCGCGCTCGTCCATGTCTCAGCCGGAGTGCCGCCCACGGCGTCCTGGATCAGGCCGATGGGCACGTCGACATCCTGCTGCAGGCGACGCGCGAAGAAGTAGGCCACGGCGGAGAAATCGTAGTCGGCGCCAAACGTCGAAGGCGCGCATACCTTCCAGTCGCCGCTCACGAGCTTCGCCGGCGCATAGGCGGGTTGCGCGGCCACGCGGAAGAAGCGGATGCGCGGATGATCCGCCTGCGCCACCTCGCGCGGACCGCCTTTCGCGCGCTTGAGCCCGAACTCCATGTTGGACTGTCCACCACACAACCACACGTCGCCGACGAGCACGTCATGCAGGGTGAGGGAGGCCGCGTCCGCGCCGTCGACACGCACCTCATACGGCCCTCCCACCGGAGGTGGTGAGAACTCGACCAGCCACCTGCCATCGGCAGCCGCGGTCGCGTGCACCGCCGTCGCGCCGACCTGCACGCGAACCTCCGCGCCGGGCCGCGTCCACCCCCAGATGCGGTTGGGTGTATCCCGCTGCAGCACCATGTGGTCGCCGAAGATCGGGCTGACCAGCGGCAGCGCGTCGGCGCCACGCGCACCGGGCGCCAGCAGCGAAACAAGGAACAGTGTGACGAGAAGGATGGATCGTCGATCGGGCATGGGAAAGGGGTGAACGCCGTGGGCTGCTCGGGAGGTGACCGGCAAACAATGCTCCCCTGCGCCGCACGGATGGGCACGACGGCACATGCACTAACGTATGAGTTGCGCGATCCCGCGGCGCACGACCCTTCGTGCGCGGACTTGAGCGGCAATTCCACCCCCAATTTAGGGGGCTGAGCGCCTTGGCGGCGCCGGCCGGGCGACCCCACACTGTCGGCCATGGTCGCCCGCGCCTGCAGCATCGCCGGTTCACTCACCACCACCGAGGTGTTGGGGTTGCTGACGGCCTGCCCGTGGACGCAGTCGAACCCGCCGGACTGCAGCCTGCACGAGGTGCGCAAGCTGCCGCTCGCCGAACTCTACGCGATGATCCGCCATGCCACGCCGGAGGATCTCGAGGAGTTTGCCGGCACGTGCCTGGGCTGCGCGCATCGCTGCCCGGAGTATCATCGCTGGTGACGGGCGCCGCGGCCCGCGCGCGGCGGCGCGATGCGTCGCCCGTGGCCAGGCATGCGCTCACGGACCACGTTCGATGTTGGACGTCGGCCGGTGGATCCCCGAAGGTGATCACGACCCGCCATGGCTGAAACATCTGCCGCCCCCTCGCCCGCGCCGGATACTTCCGGCGAAAAGAAGCCCGCCCGTCGCCGTGCCCGCATCGTCGATCCCGGGCTCCTGCAACTCGATCCCGCGCTGCTCAACACCCCGCTCGCAGCGTGGTGGCAGCGCGCCGGCGGCATGGTGGTCGACCTCGTGCTCATCGGTGCGCTCTCGCTCCTCGCCAATCCCGTGCTCGGCCTGCTCACCGGTGCGACCCTCGCCGCGCTCGGCAGCCGGCGCGTGAGCGACGCGAAGTTCTGGCTGGCGTTTCGCTGGTTGCTCATCGGCCTCGGCGCCGCGGTGATGGTGCTCTCCGGGTTCATGCTCATCGGCCGGCCGCTGGTGAAGACCGGCGCCTTCAACCTCACGCAGGCCGCCGAGGCCCCGGCGATCGAGCCGGTCTTTGTCTCGGTCGGGGCGACCAACAGCGAGCTGCGCCGCGCCGTGACGCAACTCGAGAAGAACGTCGAGATCCTCCAGCAGGACAATACCCGCCTGCGCGAGTCGAGCCGTGGCAGCTCGTGGATGAACTTCGCCGCCGACTCGTCGCGCACGATGGGCCTGACCTTCGGCTGGGCCGGCGTCTACTTCACGCTCTTCACCGCGTGGCTGCGCGGCCGCACACCGGGCAAGTTTCTCTTCCGCACGCGCGTCGTGCGCCTCGACGGGCGCCCGCTCACCGCGATGGACGCCTTCACACGCAACGGTGGCTACGCGGCCGGTCTCGCCACGGGATCGATCGGATTCCTGCGCATCCTCTGGGATGCCAACAACCAGGCGATCCAGGACAAGATCGCCGGCACGGTCGTCACCTCCACCTTCGGCGGCGAGACCGCGCGCGTCACCGTGCCGGCGGAGCCTGCAGCGCCCGCACCACCGCCGTCAGGCGCGTAGTGAAATTTAGGGCACCAGGCTCGCACCCTCGATGCGGAAGGTGTAGGCGTGCCGGCACGGGGCCTCGTCGGGCCCGAGTATCGGCGTCGTGATGACGAGCGTGTCTCCGTCCTGGGTCGCCTCACACGTGCCGGGCACGCCCAGCATCGCCACCTTGGGTTTCGCCGGTGCCTTCACGCCGCGCAGCTCGAGCCGCGCGCCCGGCCAGCCCGCAGTGATGGCGTAGAGCGCGTCGGGCTTCTTCGTGAAGAACACCTGCTTGACCGCGCGGCCCTCGCGCGGCGACTGACCGACCTGATCCATGAGGTCGTACTTCACCATGTACTCGCCGTAGTCCTGCCTCGGCCGGTCGCCTGCGGTCCACTGGCAGGATCTGCCGGCGAAGCGCGTGCCATAGATCGCCTCGCCGTTGACGCGCAGCCAGTCGCCTATCTCGAGGAGGCGCTGCTCCATGAGCGGCGGGATGGTGCCATCGGCGGCCGGGCCGATGTCGAGCAGGAGGTTGCCGCCGCGGCTGACGAGGTCGACGAGCACGAGGATGAACTCGCACGCCGTCTTGTAATCGTCGATACGCTCGGCACGGTTGAGTCCGTAGGAGAAGGCCATGCCGCGGCTCTCCTCCCAGGGATGCGCGTCGTCCTGCATGCCCGCGGCATACTCGGTCGTGTAGTAGCCACCATGACGGTGGCGCGTCTCCTTGCCCCAGCGGTCATTGATCACCACCTCCGCACGCGAGGGCGACTCGTTGAAAAGCCACGCGAGCAGCTCCTCACTGCGCCACGCCGTCGAGTCCATCTCCCATTCGCCGTCGCTGAAGATGATGGCCGGCTCGTAGCGCGACACCACGTCCTTGAACTGCGGGATCATGTGCTCGCTCACATAGCGGGGGCGGTCGGCGAGCCAGAGCGGATTGAACCACTCGTAGAGCGAGTAGTAGAACCCGAACCTCATGCCGCGCGCGCGGGTGGCATCGGCGAGTTCGCGCATGAGGTCGCGGCGCGGGCCGATCTCGACGGCGTTCCACGGCCGACCCCACGCGCGGCTCGCCTCGGCGCTCGGCCAGAGCGCGAAGCCGTCGTGGTGCTTCGAGGTCGGCACGACGTAGCGCACGCCGGCGCGCGCGAAGATGTCGGCCCACTGCGCGGCGTCGAAGAGCTCGGCCGTGAAGCGCGGCGCGAAGTCCATGTAGTCGAAGTCGGCGCCGTAGTTTTTCGCGTGAAACGCCTTTGACTCGGCCCACTTCGCGTTCTCGCTGCGCAGGCGCTGCCAGTACCATTCCGCATACTCGCCCTTCTGGGCCCAGGCGGGCACGGAGTAGACGCCCCAGTGGATGACGACGCCAAACTTCGCATCAAGAAACCACGCGGGTGTCGGGCGCCGGTCGAGCGAGGCCCACTCCGGTTGGTAACGGGGCTGTGCGGAACAGATGCTCACGGCGGTCACAAACAAGAGGGCGGCGAACCCGGGGCAACATCTCGAGACCATGGGTCGAGAGCCTGGCGGGTCGGGACCCCGGCGACGAGTCGAACCCGTCCGGGGCGCGGTCGCTCCGGGCTTGGCGTCTCGACGAGGAACCGCCAGCCTTTCCGATCCCGAACCGGACCAACCTTCGCCATGAAGCCCCGCACGCTGTTCGCCCACCTCACCTTCGCCGCCGCCCTCGTCACCGCCGCGACGGCCGACCCCGCCGGCCAGCTCCGCGAACTCGACCAGTTGCTCAAGGAGGGCCGCATCTCCCAGGCCGAACACGATCGTCGCTGGAAGGACGTGATCACCCAGGGCACCAACACGCCGGCGGCGACGAGTTCGCCGAGCGTGCCCAAGCTCGACTTCAAGCGCCCGGAGCCGCCGCGCCCACGCAACGAGTTTTCCATCTCCGGTGGCGCCGGCTCGATCGACGTCGGCGACTCGAGCGATGTGCTCTACGCCGCCACGGCCATGCTCGGCCGGTTCATCACGCCAAACCTGCAGCTCTCGATCGGGGCCGAGTACGGCCGGGCCGACATCGAGGACGCCAGCCTGAGTGCGCTGGGCGGGCTCGGCGCCATCGACTTTCATTTCAATCCGACGGCCAGGTTCGTGCCGTTCATCGGCGCAGGCGCCGCCTACACCCGCGTGCAGATCGAGGACGACAGCGACTACGACTGGTGCTGGAGCGCCCACCTGGGCGTGAAGCAGACGATCCGCGCCACCACCGCGATCAAGTACCAGCTCGCCTACTTCGACCACGCCGACTTCGACATCCAGGGATTCGCCGCGACGATCGGCGTATCCTGGATGTTCTGACGGGCAAAGGCAGGGCGTGGCCCCTACCCGCGGCGCGCCGCGTCGATCGCGGCCCGGATGGCCGCGGTGTGTTCGGGTGTGCTGCCGCAGCACGAGCCGATGATGGCCGCACCGGCCGCGAGCGCACCGGGCACGGCACGCCCCATGTCCTCGGCCGGCTGCTTGTAGACGACCTTCATGTTCTCGAGGAAGGGCTGGCCCGCGTTCGGCTGGACCATGATCGGCAGTGAACAGGCTGCGCGATACTGCGCCGCGACCTTGGCGGCGCCCGGCATGTCCATGCCGGTCCCGCAGTTGAGCGCGATGATATGCGCGCCGCGCTCCTCGGCCAGCTCGGCCGCCTGCTCGGGAGCGACGCCCATCATGGTTTTGTAGAAGGTCTTGTCCGTGGAAAGGTCATACGCGAGCGAGGCGATGATCGAGCGCGCACCGGCGGCTTGGGCCGAATCGATGGCGAGGCCGAGCTCCTCGAGCGAGGTCTGCGTCTCGATGATGATCGCGTCGGCACCGGCGGCGACGAGGGCGCGAGCCTGCTCCTCGAGCGCGGCGCGGGCCTCGTCCTCGCTCAGGTCGCCGTAGGGCTCGAGCAGCGCGCCGAGCGGACCGATATCGCCGAGCACGAACCCCGGGCGATCACCGAAGGCGCGACGCGCGATGGCGACGGCCGCGCGGTTGATCTCGGCCAGGTCCTTGTCGTGTCCGTGGCGGCGCAGCATGATGCGGCTGCCGCCAAAGGTGTTGGTGATGAGGCAATCGGTCCCGGCCGCGACGTAGCGCTGCTGGATCGCGAGCACGCGGTCGGCGTGCGTGAGATTCCACGCTTCGCCGCAAGCGCCCTGTTCGAGGCCCGCGAGCATCAGCTGCGTGCCCATCGCACCGTCGCACACGAGCGCCCGCTCGCGGGCGAGTTCATGAAGGAGAGGAGTCATGGGAAGGAAGGGGTGTTAACCACGGATGAAAACGAGCGCGGGGAAAGCTGACGCACGCGAAAACCGAAGAAGTGTTTTGTGCCGCCACACCTCAGTATGGATCAGCTGCCCCAGCCTGCTCGGCGATCCGTGTCCATCCGTGTTCATCCGTGGTTCTTTTCTGTCTCGATCTCGGCGCGGACGGCGGCGACGACTTCCTCGATGTGGCCGGGGCGCTCGATCTCCTCGCCCCAGCGGAACTGCGCGGTGTAGGCGTCGCTCTGCGTCAGGCCGAGGCGCTGGGCGCGTGCGTCGATCCTCGCGGAAAACTTCGGCGGAAGCTCCACCTTGATCTCCTCGTACTCGTCCCAGACCTTGAGCTGCGAGGGGATGTCCTGCCAGTAGAGGATCTGGTATCGGGATTTGTCGGACTTGTGCCCGGCCGGGCGGGCGGCGCGCTCGGCCACGCCGGTCGCAGCCGCGGCGGCGGGCTGGGCGTCGCCCTTGCCGACGAGTTGGAGGAAGAGGTCGACGGCCGAGGAGGCATCGGGTGCGTAGCCGTCGGCGCCGATCTCGTCGGCGAACATTTGGCTGATGGGCGCGCCGCCGATCGCCATCTTGATCTCGCCGCAGCCGGCGGCCTCGAAGCCGTCGATGACCGTCTTCATGTAGGTCATCGTCGTGGTCAGGAGCGCGCTCATGCCGATGATGTCGGGTTTGAACTCATCGGCGGCGGCCATGAACTTCTCGAGGCTCTGGTCGACGCCGATGTCCTTCACCTGGAAGCCCGCGCCCTCGGCCATCATGCAGACGAGGTTCTTCCCGATGTCGTGCAGGTCACCGCGCACCGTGCCCATGAGCAGGCGGCCGGTGGAGCCGCTGTCGGCGCCGTGCGAGGAGAGCAATGGCTTGAGCACGGCCATGCCGGCCTTCATCGCGCGCGCAGCGATGAGCACCTCCGGCACGTAGAGGATGTTGTGCTTAAAGTCCTCGCCGACGACGGCCATGCCCGCAATCAGGCCCTCGGCGAGAATCTCCTGCGGCGTTCGTCCCTCGGCGAGGGCGTCACGGGTCATCTGCTCGACCTCCTTCGCTTTGCCCTCGTAGAGGCACTGGTTCATCAAGGCGTAGTCGGGCATGGGTGAGGAAGGGAGTGAGGGATTGAGCGACTGGGTGGAGGGGCGCCCGCGAGCAGGCGGCCTGCGACGGAGACGCGACGTGGATGGAGTATCAGCGGCGGCGGGCGTTGAATGCGTTGAGCGCGTCGAGCATGGCGCGGATGTTCTGGCGCGGCATGCCGGGGCTGGTGCCGCCGCCGACGGAGAGGATGATGTTCTCGCCGCGGCTCTTCTCCAGGACGTCGAGGGTGGCCGCGCGCACTTCGTCGGGCGTGCCGCGCACGCCGACCTCGAGGGGATTCACGTTGCCCATGAGGCACATCCGGCCGCCGATGCGCGCGATCACGTCGGCGATGTCGGTCTGCTTGCCCCAGTTGAGCACGTTGAAGCCGACATCGGGCAGGTGCTCGAGGCAGGCCTCGATCGAGGCGTCGTTGTGATAGATCTTCACCCAGTCCTTCGGGAAAGCGTCGCAGATGCGCTTGAGGTAGGGGTGGCAGAATTCCTGGTAGTGGTCCTCGTTCACGAAGCCCACGATGTCGTCGAGGATGAAGATGCCCTCGACCGTCGGGCCCATGGCCCGGGCCTGCGCCTTGAGCCAGTCGATGATCAGGCGCGTGCAGAGATCGAGGAGCTTGTGGGCCCATTCGGGTTTCTCCACCAGGTCGATCATGAAGTCGGTCGTGCTGCGCACGAAACCGGCCGTGCACATCGGCCCGCGCGAGGTGACGAGCGGGAGGATCTCCCCGGTATCCAGGATGCGCTGACGCTGCATGCGTATGCGGTGGAGCGTGAGGGCCATGAAGCCGTCGGCCTCGACCTCGTAATCGGGGAATTTCTCGAGGTCCTCGATGTTGTAGAGCGTGTGGTACTCGCTCGGCGTGTTGTCCTGCCAGAACTTGATCTTGGCCCCGAGCGCGGAGGGCTCGGCGGCCATGCCGTACTCCATCCACCAGCCGGGCACGAAGATGATCTCGGGAAACTCCTGGTGGATCTTGAGGTGCGACTGGAACCAGACCTCGGGATCGAGGAAGAAATCCAGGTGTTTCACGCCGACGTAGCCGGGGATCCACGGGCTGTCGATGATCATGGCCATCGGCACCTGATCGAGTTTCTCGCCGCGGGCGGCGCGTTTGAAGATATCCCATTGTTCAGGACGCATGGTGATGGAAGGGCGAGAGGTTAGGGGCGATGAGCGATGGGTAGGAACTCGGGGAGAAATCGGGTTTAACCACGGATGGACACGGATGAGCACGGGGGAGACTCATGCCACATTCATCGGAAAATGAAGCCGTGAACGGACTCCGTGCACACGCAGATGACTTCACCTCGGCCTTTTCCGACCGTCTGTGTCCATCTGTGTTCATCCGTGGTTAACCTCTTACCGTCCTCTGCTCAGGGCTCGATGAGCATGTCGGCGTGGTTGATCTCAAGGACCACTCCAGCCGCGCGCGCGGCCTCGTGCAGCGCGGCGGCGAGCATGATGACGGGATCGTGACTGACCTGCAGGCGGCGGAGCAGGCCGTCGCCCTTCTTCGTGCCGACGCGCAGCGTGACGCGCAGACCCTTGCGCTTGCAGGAGACGCGCGTGCCGTCGGGCAGCGCGGTGTTCATCGGCGCGAGGAACGCATCGACGTAGTGCACGCCCACGCCGGACTTGTCGGGAAATCCCGGCGGGAGTTTCGCGGGGGCCGCGGGGTTGAGGTCGCAAAGTTTGATCATGAGTGGCGGTGGGCGCGCGCAGGCTGGATCGCGCCGGCGGCGGGATGCGCGAGCGCGTAGTGGACGGCCTCGAGGGCGAGACCCCATTTGTGGGCGCGGCTCCCGGCCTCGCACAGGCAGCCCGTGTGCACGGGAGCGCGCTCCCACGAGAGCACGGTGTCGAGCGGGCGGCCGAGCAACGGACGCTCGGACGTGATCGCGCCCATGAGCGCGTGGGCATCTCCAAGAAATGAACACATCTTCGCGTGGCCCCCATCGCCCGGCGCCGGCGCACACCGGGCCTCGAGGAGGACACGACCCTGCCCGGCCGGACCGAGCACGATGCGATAGTCGAAGGCGAGCGGATGACCGAGGTTGGAGCAGGTCGTCCCGTCGAAGCGGAAGGTCGCGACGGTCGTGCCGTCGGCGCGCGGCTCGAGCCGCACACGCTCCATCGCCCATTTGCGCAGGGCGCGCTCGTTGACCGTGTAGCCCGGGGCGCGGAAACGCATCCGGGCCGGCGCCGGGGCGCCGTCGATGTGCACGGGCGCGTGGCGGTAGGCGCTGCGGCGAAACTGGCAGGGCGACCACGAGCATCGCTCGCACGGGAGCACGCGCGCGGCACGCAGCGCCGCCTCGGTGCGCGGGGCGAGGCCGATGACGGCGAGTTGCGACTTTTTCGGCCGCAGCATCCCGCTCGGCAGCACCGCGAGCGGGCCGGGCAGCGCCCGGGCGCCGTCCTCGACGACGAGCGAGACGAGCCGCGCCTGGTCCGCCACGTCCCAGCCGGTGTATCCAGGGCTGTAGTGCGGCACGGCCATGAGATCCCGGCTCGCGGCTTCGGCGCAGACGCGGCCGCTCACGGTGGCGAGGAGTTGCTCGACGACCGCCGAGGCGTAGGTCTCGAGGAAGAAATACTCGTCGGGCCGGCCCGCCTCCCAGAGACGACATGCCTCCTCCTCGCAAGCGGCGCCCGCACTCACGGCCGCGAGCACGGCGCATCGCGCCCCGCTCGCGCGCAGGTGATCGCACAACTGCCCGGAGCGAAACTCGCGTCCACCGAGGATGAGCGTCTGCCCGGCAAACGACAGCGGGACCTCGCGGCAGTGCGTCCACGGCTCCCCGTGCGCGCCATACCACGCGCGCGCCCACTGCATGAGTTCGCGAGCGCGGTCGCCCGGCACATGCTCGGCCGGGTAGCCGAGCAGGCGCAGGTATTCCACATCGGCGACTGCCACGGGCGTCGCAGGGGCCGGAGCGAGAGGCATGGCGGCGGCCGCACTCATGACGCGGGTTCCGCCGCCTCCAGCACGGCGTCGACGGGTCGGAACTGGCAGCCGTCGACAAACGCGTCGAAGAACCGCGGGTGCGTCTCCAGTCGGCAATGACGCACCGTCCGCACGAGCGTCTCCAGCCCGGCACGGCGGCTGTGCGAAAGCAGCGCGATGCACGCACCCTCGATCGAGGCGTTGCCGATCTGGGCGATGCGGGCATCGTCGATGTCGGGAATCAGTCCGATGCGGCGCGAGGCCTCGATGCTCAGGTGCCGGCCAAAGCCGCCGGCGAGGTAGAACACGGCGATGTCATCGAAGCGCGCGCCGTACTCGCCCACGGCGATGCGCAGGCCGGCGACGTTGGCGCCCTTGGCCTGGGCGAGGGCATTGATGTCGGCCTCGCTGAGCGTGATCGGCCGCTCGCCGCGCGCATCGACGAGAAACTCCGTCTCGCCCTCGACGAAGCGGCCGAGGGGATTGATGCGCCCGGTGCGCACGAGTTCGGAAAGCAGGTCGACCAGGCCCGAGCCGCAGATGCCCTCGGGCGGCTCGTCGCCGATCACCGAGGCCTGCACCGAGCCGTCGGGCGCGATGACCACGCGCTCGATCGCGCCGGTGAGGCCGGGCATGCCGAAGGTGATCTGCCCGCCCTCGAAGGCCGGACCGGCCGGGCACGAGGCGGCGAGCACGCGGTGACGGTTGCCGACGATGAGTTCGGTGTTGGTGCCGATGTCCATCAGCGCGATGGTGCGCTCCTCCTCGGCGAGTCCGATGGCGAGCATGCAGGCCGCGGCATCCGCGCCGACGTGCCCGCTGATCACGGGCAGGCCGTAGGCGCGCGCCTTCGGGTGCACGGGCAGGCCGAGGCGGCGCGCGTTTTCCGCCACGCTGGTGGAGGCGCGGCGCCCGGCGGCGACCTCGAACTCGGTCGTCGATTGGTACGGGCTTTGCCCGATCGGCCCGACATCGAGGCGGAAAAACAGGTCGCGCATGGTGGAGTTGCCCACGATCACGACCTCGTAGATCGACGCCGGATCGACGGGCATTTCCTGGACTGCGCGCGCGAGGTAGCCGGCCAGGGTGCGCTGGAGCAGGCGCGTCCCGTCAAGCGTGTCGAAGTGGATGCGCGACATCACGTCGCTCCCGCCAAAACGCTGGGGATTCTCGAACGACGAGTCGGCCAGGATCTCACCTGTCTCCAGATTGAGGAGACGCAGGACGACGGTCGTCGTGCCCAGGTCGATGGCGAGGCCGTGCAGCGGGCCGGTGCCGCGATCGATCTCGACGCCATCGAGCAGGATGCGGTCGCCGTCGCGCGTGACGGCCGGGTCGGGCGTCCAGCCGCCGTCGCGCACGGGCAGGTGGAAGGCGTGGCGCTCGATGCGCATCGCGCCGCGCCGCATCGTGTGCGCGCGGATCTCCGCCCCCGGGGCGCTCGTGGCGGCGACACGCGCGCAGCAGGCGAGCCGGTAGCCTGGGGCGAGGTGCTTCTCCGCCGCGGTGCGGCCGGTGAGCAACGCCTCGCCCTCGACCACCTCGACGATGCACTCGCGGCAGCGGCCCTGCTTGCGGCATGAGGTCGGCACCGCCACGCCCATCGACTCGGCGCACTCGAAAAGCGAGGCGCCCGGCTGGGCCTGGCAGGTATTGTGGCTGAGGTGGAGGGTGATGTCTTGGGGCATGCGCGGGGGTGGCG
>JACSRI010000188.1 GCA_014879845.1 Opitutaceae bacterium | reverse complement strand
TTTCCGGCATGCCGGAAAGCTCTGGGGCCAGTGGGCCTGCGTGGAGTCCAACCCGCGGGACCCGAATCCGGAGCAGCGATACAAGGTTGGAGAGCTCATGGCTGGGCTCTTCTTCTTTATCCGGGGCTCCGGGCCTGACTGGACGACAGCGTTCGCGAACGCGGCGCGTAACAAGACGCCTCGCGTGACCTCTGGCGGGACCGACGGCAAGTGAGTGTCCGCACTTTCGAGGCCGGCGCCGTTAAGGCGCCGGCCGATCGGACCATCCGACCGCCCGTGACACCCAACACGTCTGATAAGGCAATAAGAACAACGAAATAGAATCCAAAGGCGAGCTTCTGACTGCATGCGAGAACTGGCATCCCTTGTGTCGGGGCAATCTGCGGTACGTTGAGCGTGAACCCACATTTTCTCATGAACAAATCGACTGATCAGAATGCAGCACCGACCCTCGGCGAGGTGCTCCCCGGATATGCCCCCGCGAAGTCCTGCTTTGGCGAGTTTTGGGCAATGGAGGCGGGGCGCGCCCTCGCCGACGCGAAGTGCCTGCGTCTCCTCCTGGCGCTCGGATTGCACGGATTTGTGCTTCACGCCCTAGTCAACGGCGACGCTACACGGTTCGCGGCCTTTCGTGTCGCCCTGAAGGACCCGGTGGTGGGGCACGGTCTGAAAAAGGAACTGCACGGCGACTGCGGATACCCGGCACGGCAAGGGCCGGTCTACCTGGTCACTTTCGGACCGGCGGTCGCACGCTATGCAGATGACGTTGCTTATCGCGAGGCCGTGCTCGGGTGTGACCGCGTCTTCGTTGTCGCTGCCTCTCCGGAGGACGCGATTGCTCGCGTTCGCGCCTCAGTCGCGCACCATGGTCACGTCGTCCGCGAGTGCTTGAGCAGCTTTGACCTCCACTGCGGCTTAGGATCGATGTTGGGCATCGAGGCGGGTAAGGCCGCAGCCGATGATCTGGATTCGTTTCGCTGAGCCGGCCCGTGTTCGGGCGGGGTCGCAGGTGCGAGACGCTCCGATCTTCCTGTGACCAGCCGGGTGTCGTCCTTTGACTTGATCTCCAGAGGGCAGTCGTCGACGCAACTTGGGAAGCACCCTGATCAGAGACGGGTGACCGACACTGGTCGGGTCCGTAGAGGTCCGTTCCTTCGGCAACGTCGGTTCCCGGGATGGCTACCTCAGTCAATGCGTCCACGAGGCTATGTGGCGTCCCCGGAAGCACCTGGCCCAGTCTCGATGGTGTTGAATGCGAAATCCCGCTGCGAGGCTCCTCGAGCCAACTCGATTGGGAATATTGTAGGGGGCGGTTCCGTTGATCGCATTTCGCCGACGCCACTCGAGCGACCTCGACGGAATATGGAGATCATCCAGGTTTGGGGAGCGTCGCTCGTCCAGAGGTGCTCGGTCGGTTTTGTCGTAAACGGCGAGTTTCCGATGAAAGATCCTGAACTTGCGCACTGGGTAGCCGACGAGCGGTTCGGTATCTCAAGTCGGAACTGAGGGTCGCGAAGACGGCGACAGTTGTTGGCTGCGAATAGGTGTGTCTGTGCATCCCGCCGGCGTCTGCTTGTGAGTGGGACCGTGCGACGCATTCGGAATGACGAAAGGTCTAGTCTGCCAATATGTCTGGGGCTCGGCGTGCCGGGCTGATCGGGTTGGCATGTTTTCTCGCTATTCAATACTGGCCGGGGAGGGGGTGGTTCTCTTGGCGTGGATTCGCGCGCGTCGTGAAGGAGTCCCTGAAACCGGGAAGAATGCTTTACCTGACTCGAGAGCAACAAAAGTATTTTGTTGCACAACAGGGTGACTGAGTGTTTCGTCAGTCCGTGGGAACGCCAAGAGTAGTTCTTTCTCCGGCGGGTGACAGGTGGAGCCCGTTTGACTCGAAAACGCATCGAGAGATTGATGGCGAAACGCACCCCCTCGCAAACTGTACATCGCGGGGTGCGCGAGCCGAGACGCGGGTTTGGGCCGCGGTTGTGCACCTTCGGAGCGGTAGCGATGCACCCGGTGATCGCTCGGGATCGTCTAGTTCGGAGGTGCTGTGATGAAGACCGCCCCAATTGCGGTCGAGATACTGGCGGAGATTGCCGCTCAGTTTGTCGTGCGCGGTCGGTTTCGCTCCGGGGTCCCATATGGGACGGGTCACATTAACGACACCTTTGCGATTGACTGTGAGGATCAGGACGGAAGGGCCCGTTACATCCTCCAGCGGATCAATCGATACGTCTTTCACGACGTGGACGGATTGATGGAGAACATCAGCCGAGTGACGAACCACTTGGCACGACGTGCCACCGGGCCTAGCCCCAGCAGGCGGACGCTCACACTGGTGCCGACGCGCTCGGGCGCTCCGTATCACCGCGATAAAGCGGGAGATTGTTGGAGATGTTATCTCTTTGTCGAAGGAGCTCGCACCTACGATGTAATCGAGCGGCCCGATCAGGCGCGCGAAGCGGCGCGCGCTTTTGGCGAGTTCCAGAAGGCGCTCATCGATCTTCCGGGAGGGCGGTTGCGCGAGACCATACCGCATTTCCATGACACGCGCTGGCGTTTTGCCGCGCTATGTCGGGCGATTGCGGCTGACGAGTACGGTCGCGTTGGTGCAGCGCGTACCGAGATCGCTCTGGCACTGGAGAGAGAGTCCATGGCGGATGTGCTGCTTGATCTGCAACAGGATGGAGAACTGCCCGAACGTGTAACCCACAACGACACCAAGCTCAACAACGTGATGCTGGATGATCTCACGGGGGAGGGGGTATGTGTTATTGACCTGGATACCGTCATGCCCGGTCTCGTCCTGTACGACTTCGGCGACATGGTGCGCACGGCCACAAACTCGGTTGCGGAGGACGCGACGGACCTGTCCCGAGTCGAAAGCCGGCTGGATATCTTCGCGGCGCTTGCTGATGGCTACCTGTCTGCGGCCGAAGGGTTCCTTACCGAGCCGGAGTGTCGGCACTTGGTGTTTGCCGGTCGTGTCATGACTTTCGAGGTCGGCATCCGGTTTCTGACCGATTTCCTTAATGGGGATGTATACTTCAAGACGAGGCGCGCATCTCACAATCTTGAACGAGCCCGCAATCAGTTCGCCTTGTTGCGGAGCATGGAGGCTCGCGCTGCCGACATGGAGGCGTGTGTTGAACGCTGCCTTGCCCGATGAAGGTACTCATCACCGGGGGCGCGGGTTTTATCGGTAGTCACCTTGCCGCACATCTGCAGGGACGGGCTGAAGTTCGAATTCTGGATGATCTGAGTACTGGTCACGTGGAAAATCTTGAAGGACTCGATGTCGAGTTCATCAAGGGTAGCATTGTCGACCGGGTGGCGGTGCTCGAGGCCATGGCCGGGATCGGAGTAGTCTTTCATCTCGCGGCGATGGTCAGCGTAAGCGAGTCGGTTCGCGATCCGCACGGATGTGTGGCGGCGAACGTCACAGGCTTGTTGAATGTACTCGAGGCCGCCGCTCAGGCGCGCGTGCGCAAGTTCTGTTTCGCCTCGTCCGCAGCTGTATATGGGAATAGTCCGATCGTGCCGAAGTCGGAGGATATGCTCCCTGAGCCGCGTAGTCCGTATGCGGTTACTAAACTCGACGGAGAGTATTATTGTCGCCAATTCACGGAGGCTGGCCGTCTCGATACGGTTGCACTGCGCTTCTTCAACGTCTTCGGTGCGCGTCAGGATCCTTCAGGCCCTTACGGAGCGGCGGTTCCAGTGTTTTTCCGTGAGGCGATTGCGGGGCGCCCGATCACCATTTTTGGCGACGGGGGGCAAACACGTGACTTCATTCATGTGAGCGACATCGTGAGCGCGCTCGAGTTCGTGGCGAACAGGCCTGGATTAACCGGCGTCTTTAACGCGGGCTACGGTGGGCAGATCTCGGTGCTCGACCTGGCGCGACGAATCCTGGCTATTACCAACTCGAGTTCCGAAATTCTCTTCAGCTCAGCCCGTGCGGGGGACGTGCGTCACTCGCGCGCCAGCGTAGACCGGCTCCGCGGCGCAGGGTGGGTACCCGTTGGCTCGCTTGACGCTGGTCTTGCCTCGATGCTTGGGGACCTTCGAGCTCATCCAGTCTGAGCGGTACGGCTGCCATTCCGCGCCATCTGAAAGATGCCGAATGACTTCCTTCATGGTGCGCTTAAGGATTGGGGCGGTTTTGAGGATATCGGACTTTGGTGTAGCGTAGTCAGAAACAATTGGGCCGAGAAACACGGAGGGTAGATCGACGGGAATCTTCTCCGCTGCGCCTTCATTCAGGTTTCGTTGCCCCTTGATGCGATCGCTGGCGTCCCGGCAAGTCACAGTATCGACGATGTCGCCCTTATCGAGGGTGCGCGAGGCATCTTCCCCGTGCGGCATCCGCATTGTCATCTCCCGCAGTTTGGCCCGAACCGGGGCGAAGGCGAGGATTCAGCCGTTGGTGGGACCGTCGGTGATGCGGTAGAGTTCATCTGCCGACCGCTTGTCGAAGGAGAGCGCGTGAAAGCAGCCTCCCAGGGCGATGAGAGGCTCCTCGGTCGGACTCGGTGCGATGTTTCTGAAGCTTGTCTCGGGGGCTCCGGCGAGCGAGTGGTCGAGAAAGAAGCGGTGTAGGCAAAGCTACTCTCAAGTGCGTGGAGCTCAAATTGAGCAGCCCCAGTAGTGCGGCCGGTCGATTTCGTGTCGTTCTTGGCCTGCGAGGGTCGTGTCGCGTCCCTCGATAGGATCCGATCGGTTGGGGCGCAGGATGGTGGCGAGGTTGCGGCCGGTCGTCTGCGGGTGCGCCATCAGGCCGGCAGTTGCCATGAAGGTCAGGTCGAAGTTGGGTGTCTTGATCCGAGTGTTGCCGGCGACGCTTGAGTGCGTGGCCCTGCCCTCGTCGTTGAAGACGATGACCGCGAATTTGGGTCGCAGGGACTCGGGGTCGCGAGCCAAGGTTGTGGCGCTGGGAGAGTGACCGATGCAGAGAGGCTGTTTCATCGCTGGCCGGTGACTCCGGAAGACCGCACGACCAGTCGCGTTTCCGTCGGAGTATTCGGGCGCGCGGGCCTGATCCAGATTACCTGCGCGGTCGCGTCGTGGCACCAGCCCGGCCCGGGCGCGGCGCGGAAGGCGGCGAGCGACTCGAAGCCCGGCAGTTCGCTCGTCCCGTCGCGCACCGCCGCGGGCGGCCGCGCCTGCCGGCGCAGGCACAGGAGATATTCCTGGTTCGATGGGTCGATGGAGACCGCGAGGTCCCCGGCCCCGGTGGGGGTGGCCGCGATGGCGACGGGCCCCTCGCGGTCATGGAGGACGAAGCGGCCTGTGCCCGCCGTTCCCGGCCAGACGACGAGGGTGACGCGACCGGCCGACTCGGGGGAGCCGAAGCCGGTGACTGAGTTGGAGACCTCCATCGGGACGATCGCGCCCTCGCGCACGTAGAGCGGGAACTTCCACCGGCTTTCCTCCCATCCCTTGGCCCAGCGCACGGTCTGCGGGCCTTCGATGACCTCGCGCTCGTCCCAGAAATCGATCCACCGGCCGGGAGGAAAATAGACCATGCGCTCGCGCTCTGGGTTGATTATCGGCGCGACGAGCAGGGCGTCGCCGACGGTGAACTCATCGTCCACCCGCCAGCAGTCGACGTCGTCCTGAAACGTCCATACGAGCGGGCGCACGACCGGGGCGCCTGTCGCGCCGGCCTCGTGCGCGAGGCTGTTCCAGAGCGGCAGCAGGTCCTGGTGGAGCCACGAGAAATAGCGGTAGTGCTCGCGCGCCTTCTCCGAATACCACCACGGCATGTGGAGCGTCTGCATGCCCGGAAGGAATGCGCCGAACTGCGTCCAGCGCACCCACACGTCCTCGGGCGGGGGCCGGCTCATGAAGCCGCCGATGTCGGTCGACACGAACGGCACGCCGCAGAACGCGAGCGAGAGCGACGAGTAAAGGGAGGACGGCAGGCCGTTATTGGCGTAGCTGGCACTGAGGTCGCCCGGCCACTTGAAATTTGCCCAAGCCGACGATCCCAACCAGGCGGCGCGCGGAATCGTGAGGTAGTCGTCGCCGAGCTTCCGACGCAGGACCTCACCGAAGACACGGTTGTACTCGTAGGCGTAGGAATTGCGTACGTCAGAGCCGACCCGTCCGCCGTGCAGGAGCGCGTCTGGCTGGAGTCCCTGGCCGTCGTCGAGTTTGAACCCGCTCAAGCCGAGGTCGACGGAGGGGGCGATCTGCGCCTGCCACCAGGCGACGGCCTCGGGGTTGAAGAAGTCAATGTAGGCGTAGGCGTTTCCGACGAGCTCGCCTGAGGAAGAGATGGCGTATTCACTCCGGGACTTCGAGCCGGGTTTGCGGACGAGGTAGCCCTTGGAAACAGCTTCCTGCCAGTTCGCGGCGGTAGGCGTCGTGTAGGGAACTGTCCAGGCCAGGGTGCGAACGCCGAGTTCGCGCAGGCGTGCGATCAGCCCAGGCACGTCGGCGCAGAAGGTCGGATCGGGCACGAAAGTCGTGCGCGCCGTCTGCCAGGGCGGTTCGAACCACGTCACGCCGACGGGGATGTCCAACTCGCGGAAGTGCTGGACCATCGCGATGAAATGGTGGTCCTTGAGCGTGTCGATCGACGCGCCCGGCTGGTCCGGGTCGCCCATGAGCCAGGCCCACGGCTCGAAGGCCCAGCGCGGCGGCCGCGCTGGGAGGCCGACGCCGGCGAGCACGTGGTGCACGGTCCACGCGATGGAGTCTCCGGAGACGAGGGTGAACTCGAGCCGGTCGGTCGGAAACTCGTAGGTGATCTCGTCTGCGCGCCGCCGGCCGACATCGAAGCGGACGCGTCCCCCGTAGTTGAGGAAGAAGGCGTAGTTCCGGGTCGAGACGAAGTATGGCATGTAGGCGCACTCGTCGGGCGTGCCGCCCTTGTCCCAGATCTCGACCGCCTGGCCGCGTTGGGCGACGTGGCCGTTCCAGGTTTCGCCGAAGCCGTAGATCTCCTCGACCGGATCGAGCGCGATGGCTCCGCGCACGGCTGCGGGCCTGACGCCGTTGCACGTGGCGTGGATAGTGAAGCCGTGGTCGCCGAAGGGCACGATCTTGACCGCGGCCGAGCCGCCGTCGGAGAGCGTGACCATGAGGCCCACGCCGTTCTCTGCGGCCAGCGGCTCGACCCGCGCGACGCTACCAAAGCCGGCCCAGGTGTCGCCGGCGCGAAAGGCCGGCGGCCGGGCGTCCGCGTATTTCACCATGCCCTGCGCATCGCGCAACTGCAGGCGCCACGCTGATCGCGAGATCTCGAGCCGGGCGCCCCCGTCGCTGAAAAGGCGGACGGCATCGGCGTCGTGTTCAAGCCGCATCGCGGCCGGCAGGGTTGTCGGGAAGGCGAGGGTACCGGCCGCGAGCAGGCGCGCGGCGTGGAGAAAAAGGCGCGAGACCATGGGACCAGAGTGGAGAGGGGATGCGGTGGCGGTGGAGTGTTCCCGGTAGCCGGGAAATGGAGTGTATTGTGATGTTGATTACTGACCAGTGGTGACGCGGCGCAGCCGTAGAACGACGTCGCGTCCGATCCAGGGTGATCGGAGCGCAACGGCCCCGCCTCCGTCGACGACCGGGCCCGGCTCCGCCGTGCCGTCGAGGACGCGGTACCACTCGACGGAGAATTGGCCGGAAGCGGATGCAAGGTCTATGACCAGGCCGGCGGCTTTGGCCGAGTCGATCTGGGTATCGCGGCCGTCCACCGCGGCGTTGGGGTGGTAGACGAGGAACTCCTCGCTGCCTCGCCGCATGAGGAGCGGCGCGCGAACGCCCGCGGCGCCGTCGGCATCGTGAGCGAGACCAGGAGCTGGCTCGAAATCGCAGAGCTCGATCCGCCGGTCGGCGAAGTAGTCGCGGATGGGCCGGACCGAGTCGAGGCCGGTAAGAGGCGCGTGGAAGACCCGTGTATCCTTGGAATGAGGACTGGGCACGGCACGGCGGCCGGTCTCGGTGTAGGGAACGACGGTCCACCAGTAGCCCCCGTAGTTGGCCGATCCGCCGGCGAGCAACCAGGCCCAGAACAGGCGCCGCTGAAAGTAGCGCATGTCGGCCGGCGCGGTGCCGGCACGGTCGCGTTCGTAGCGGTCCTCGCCGAGAAAGACCGGCCGGCCGAAATCGTAGGACTCGGTCATGCCCTTGGCTCCCAAGTCGTGCAGGCCTTCGAGGTGGATGTAGGTGGCCCAGACTTCCGTGCCGAAAGACCACGGAACCGTGCGCGCGTGGCCGGTCGAGAGCGGATGCTGCCAGGGGTCGTGGCGGTGTATCCAATCGCCCACCTCGCGCGCGAAAGCGACATTGAGGGGAAACGCCGACTCCGCACGGGCCGCAGTCTGGTCGAGATTGTTTCCGGCGAGGCGGTCGGGCGCGAAGTGCGCGTCGTTGACGATGAGCCAGAAGACTTGGGGAAAGGCGGCGAAACGTGCGATAAGGTAGCGCAGGACGCGCTCCTTCTGCGTCTCATCCAAGTTGGTCCAGAAGGTTGAGTCCGTCCGCCAAGGCGAGCCAAGCGGAAGGAGGATGAGCTGTACGTAGATGTCCGGATGGTGCTCGAGCATCCAAGTCAGCCGCTGATCGGTAACCTGGTGCAGGTCGGTTCGGAGACGGGAGTGCGCGGCGTCGGCAAAGATGGCGTTCCATTCCATGATGCGCGTGCCGCCGGTCGTGGCGAGGTCACCCGGGTCGACCGAAACCCAAGACCGCAGCGACGTGATGCCGCGCGCGACATCGTCCTCCACATATTTCCTGAAATCGTCCTCGGTGACAGGCTGACCGCAGCCGTCCCGCGCGCTGAAGAGATAATAGGCCGTGTCGTTGAGGTTGAGGAACCACCGGCCGTCCTCGGTCATCCACTGGCGGGGATTGCGCGGGTGGACCATGAGCCGACCGGGCAGCTGGGAATCTTCCGCGTGAAACATCCCGCGGCGGCCTTCGAGGCCGGAGTCGCCCGGCGCGCGCGACGCCCAGGACCAGTCACCGGCCTCGCTGACAAAGACACGGGCGCGCCATGTGTTGCCGCCATCGTAGAAGGCGTGAACCGTGCACTCGCGCTGCCGGCCCGACGGCGGCGTGAAGGTGATGGTCGCATCGGTGTCGAACGGGTTTTCAACCGCGCCGTTGCCTGTGAGGACGATCTCATGCACGCCGAACTTTGCGACTGGATCCGTGCCCGAGGAGAAATGAACTGCGCTGCCCGCGCGGCCGGTGCCGGTCAGCGCGAAGGCTGACAACAGGACGGAAAGCAGGCGGCGGAATCGCATTTGAAAGCGTCAGGGCGCGGCGACGCGTCGGATGGTCAAAGCGATGTCGTCGGTGTAGTTGGGGGTGGGGACGACGCAGCGCCCGCCGGCGTGGGTCAGCGGCACGGTTGAACGGACGGAGGCGTCCACCGGCTCGATCCACGCGAGTTCGTAAGTGCCAGCGGGCAGGTCGAGGACGAGATCTGTTTGGTAATCGCCGGTGCGAACTTCGTAGGACGGCTTGCGCCGTGCGTCGACGCCGCCCGGGTCGCTCTGGTGCAGATAGAGCACGTAGAATCTCCCGGGCACGCTCATGGCCCGGGCGAAGGCGCCGGCCGGCGGCGGCTCTGCCAAAAGTGAGCCGTCGCGCCGTAGAGCCACGAGATCGAGGCCGTCGAGGAAGCGCTTGAGCGCGCCGATCTGGCGGCGGAGCTCGACGGGCACCGGTGCGCTGCCACGCTCGTCCTGCGCCGTGTAATGGGGCAGGGCGAGGTTGCTGTAGCCGCTGCCGCCGCCGAGCATGAATTCCCAGGCCTCGACCCGCGCGTCGCCCACGCAGTAGCGGCGCACGCGGTTCGATCGCTCGAACTCGGTCTCGTCGAACACCAGCGCCTTGCCCAGTCCCGAAAACTTGTCGAGGCCTGTCATCGCGCCGGTGAAGCCGCCTTCGCCGACATAGTGGAGGTTGATCACGCCGACCTCGGCCTTCTCGGGCACTTCAAACCACTCGTTGATCGCGATCATGTGCCGTTGACTGGGCGAGAGATCGCTTTCTGCCGCGCGGATGGTGCGGATGATTTCCGCGTGCCACGCGGCGCGCTCTTCGATCGTCACGGCCGGCTCGCCCTTGCGGCTCCAGTAGGGCTCGTTGGCGACTTCGAAATAGACGTTGTCGAACTCGCGGCATGCCGCGACGAGGCGGCGCACGAGGTCCTTTTGTCGCGCGACGATAGAGGGGTGGCGCAAGGTCAGGAACTCGGCCGGGCTGTCCAGCACACCCTCGCATTGCATATTGTTGGCGGCGTTGAGCGGATTGAGGTGCCAGCACCGCTCGTCGTAGAGTGTGCAGAACAGGACAAGTTCAACCACCACGCCGTGCGCGCTGGCCGAGCGCAGGACCTCCTCAAGACGTGCGAAATACTCCGGGTTCCAGCGGTCGAGGTCGAACTTCCGGCCGTCGTAGCCGCCCGGCTCGTCGGTCCAGGCCCACGGAGGCACGAAATTCTCGGGCCAGCGGGGCGAGATGAGGTCTTCGGCCTGTCCGAGTGGCCCGCGAAACGAACCGGAAAACACGCGAGTTTGGTTCAACCCGGCCTCGGCCAGCGATTCGTGGTAGAGCCGGAAGTCGAAGTCGCGATTAATCAGCGAGGCGTAATGCTCTCCCACTGACAGAAGCACGGTCGGCTTTTCGCGAAACAGGAACCGATGCGGGCTTTCCGGGTGCGGCTGGATGGGGCTCGCCGCCGGCCCGGCGGCGAGAGTGATTTGAAGGCAGGTGGACGCGAGGAGTACGAACGTCCTTTTCATGGTGAAGGGGGGCAGGCAAGCAGCACGGCCACGCCATCGGCCGGAACGGAGATTTCGACTTCGCTCCGGCCGTTGCTTGTCGCGACAGAAATCGAGCGGCCGGTCGTCACTTCCGCGACGGATCGCACCGGACCCCGGAAGGTGACGTGCACAGTGCTTGTCTCGCCGTGATTGACGAGGATCGCGGCCAGACCTTCCGTGCTCCGCAGAGGACGGAAGACGATCCGAGCCGATGTGCTCCGAGCGGTTATGTCGAGTGTGGAGGCGGACGCGAGGGCAGCCTCAGAGATGAACTGCCGTGCCTGCGGATCAGGGTGGCGGTGGTATCCGGCGGCAAGCGCCGTGGCGAAATAGAGTGCCGTCCCGCGACCGAAACGATGGCGCGTGGCAATTGGTCTTCCGTCGCGGTCGCTCGCCACAGTTTCCGCCCCGCGCAATCCGAGGGTGAGGCGCATCGAGTCCCCTGCTTGGACGTCGGTCGAGGTGAAGGGAAAGGGGGCGGCTTCCGGCAGGATGTCGCCAACAACGAGTCCGAAAACATCTGTGAGGTCGCCCGGCATTTCCGAGCGGACGCGGCCCGCATCGGTCTTCCACGCGAGCGGACCGTCGGCCCATACCGTGCCACCAGCCTCGACGAAGCGGCGCACGGCGGACACGGTGGCATCGTCCATGGCGTAGACGTGCGGCAGGTAGAGGACGTCGTAGCGGCTGGTCCGGTCGTTCTTGAGGTCGTCCTCCGTGACAAAGTCCACCGGGATCTGCCGTTCGGTGAGGGCGCGATGGACTCCTAGGAGCGAATGGAGCACGCGGTCAGTGTCGGCCGGAACGCGCTCGTCGATGCTGGCAAGGACGAGTGCTTGCCGGTCGTAGAGGATAGCCACGCGGGCGGGTAGCGGCTCCGCCCCGTGGAGAAAGGCGCCGGAGTTGGCGAGGATGCGCGCGAGAGCGGCGATTGCCTCGGAACGGGGTGTGGGCGAGCCGTCTGGGGCGACGAGTCCCCATTCGCCAGCTTCGCGACCAAAGCGGCGGGGATGCCAGCACCACAGGATCACCCCTTTGGCGCCCGCGCCGATGCCGTCCCAAACGCGGCGAACGAGGTCATGTCCGCCGGGGTTGTGGGCGCGGCCGCCGAAAAGTGAGAGCCCGGCCTGAAGCTCCGTGATCCACCACGGAGCGCCGTCACGACCGCTGCGCAGGAGGTCGTTGATGAAGGCGTGGCCGAAATCGACATCGGCGGCCGCGTATTGACGGAACTGATGCGAGGCGTGTTCGGTGGCGCCGATGAAGTCGACTGCCTGCTTCTCGGACCAAAGGTCGGCCCCGCGTGCCGGCATGTTGCCCGCCAGCCCGGCGGGGTTGGCATGAGTCGGATGCCGCGGGTCGTGCCGGCGGACCTGGTCCCGCAGCCACGCGAGCTGGTCGGTCTGTTGCTGGATGCGAAACCACTTCCAGTCGAGCAGGGCGGCGTAGTCGGTCCATCCGGACGTGGCGAAGGCGCGGTCGAAGTTGACTTGGTCGAAACCCGCGATCGGCCGGAACCAGCGGGCATTGAGTTGCGTCACGGTCCCGTATTTGCGCTCGAGCCACGCACCGAACTGGACGAGCGTTGGCGGGTCGAACTCCTCCGGGAGGCCGGTCGGCTCATTGGACAGCGACCAGGGGCCCTGTGCGGGGTGGTCCCTGTAGCGGGTGACGACGCGCTCGATGTACTCGGCGGCGCGTGCGCGCGCCGCCGGAGTGTTGAGCGCGAGCTTCTGGTGGTAGAATGGTGTCTCCCGCGCCCAGCCGGGCGGATCGTCGGCGCAGAGCGTCGCGAGGATGGAGAGCCCGTTGGCGGCAGCGGCATCGTATGCGGCGTCGTAAAGATCGAAGCTCCACTCGCCCGGCTGGCGCTCGATGTGGTCCCAGATGATGAAGAGCCGGGCGACGGTCAGCCCGGTCTCGCGCATGCGCGAGAAGTGGTGACGGATCTCCTCCGGTGTGTGGCCGGGATCGAGAAAGATCTCGGCGCCGATCCTGACTCGCTGGTGGACTGCATGGAGGGAGTCGAGCGAATCGGTCGGCGCGGCGGCCGATGGGTTCGCGAGCGCAAAGATGCGGATCAGGCCTAGCGCCAGCATACCTGAGTGCCGCACAGCCGGCCACAACCGCCACTGCGTCGGCGCGAATCTGCGACTGGGTGAGGCGAGGCTGATAGAAACGGGCATGTTCAAATGGGGTGGTCAGATGAGGCTGGGGGCATAGTCGACGGCGATGTTGCCCTGACCGTCGCGTTCGTGGGGCCGGGAGAGGACCTGCCGAGGTCTGCCGGGCGGTCAGTCATCCCAGATGTCGGGGCGGACGTGGGTGTGGGGCTCGGGGGAGGGTCGTCGATGCGGTGGAGCGTCAAGGCAATGTCCTCCGTGTAGGGCGGCGTTTCCAAGGTCAGGCGGCCGCCAGCATGTACGATCTGGTCGGTCGAACGCACTGAAGCGGTCACGGGCTCGATCCAGGACAGAGCGTAGGTGCCAACCGGAAGATCGAGGGTGAGGTTTGTATGGTAATCGCCTGTACGCACCTGGTAGGACGGCGCGCGTCGTTGGTCGAGGCCTCCAGGATCGCTCTGGTGGAGATGAAGCGCGTAGAATCGTCCCGGGGCACTGATCGCTCGCGCGAATGAGCCCGCGGGAGGCGGTTCGGCCAGAACGGTGGTGTCACACCGCATGGCCACCAGATCGAGCGTGTCGAGGAAGCGTTTGAGCGCGCCGATCTGCCGTCGCAGTTCGATCGTTACGGGGCCGCTTCCACTTTCGTCGGAGGGCGAGTATTGCCCTAACGCGAGGTTGCTGTAGCCGCTGCCGCCGCCGAGCATGAACTCCCATGCCTCGGCGCGTGCATCCGCTGGACTGTAGCGCCGCACCCGGTTGGAGCGCGCGAACTCCGTCTCATCGAACACCAGAGCTTTGCCGAAGCTGGTGTAGTCATTAAGTCCCCTCATCGCTCCGAAGGGTGAGGTCTCGTTGACGTAGTGAAGATTCAGTACCGAGATGTGCGCGGCGTCGAATTGCTCGTGCCACTCGTTGACCGCGATCATGTGCCGGGATTCAGCGGGCAGGTCGCGCTCGGCGTCAGTGATCGCGCGGATCATCTCGTTGTGCCACGCCGCGCGCTCTTCCGGGGTGACGGGCGGGTTGCCCTTGTTATTCCAATATGGCTCGTTGGCGACTTCGAAGTAGACGTTGTCGAAGTCGCGACATGCCTCGACTACTCGGGTGACGTAGGCTTTCTGCCGGGCGACGAGTGTCGGGTTGCGCAGCGTCAGTTGATCGAAGGCGCTCGACAGGCGGATGTCGCCCTGAATCGAGTTGTCCGCGTTTAGGGGCCCCCCGGGCCAGCCGTTCTCGTCGTAAGCCGCGCAAAAAAATACGAACTCAACGATGATGCCATGCTCGCTCGCTGATCTGAGGAGATCGGCGAGTCGCGTAAAGTAGTCATGGTTCCAGTGGTCGAGGTCGAACTTGAGTCCATCGACACCGCCGGGCTGGTTGCTCCACGCCCACGGGCCGACAAAGTTGTGCGGGCCAACTGGGCCGAGTGGACCGGCGCCATCGGGACCGGGTGCACCGCGCTGGGCGCCCGAGAAAACACGGGTCTGGTTGAGTCCCGCGGCGGCCAGCGCAGCATGGTAGGCACGAAAGTCGAAATCGCGGTTCAAAAGCGAAGCGTAGTGCTCGCCGACGGTCAGGAGCACAGTGGGTTTTCCACGGAACAGGAAGCGCTGCGGGTTGTCCGGGTGCAGCTGGATGGGGCGTGTTCCCGGGGCGGCCGCGAAGCCGATTTGGGCGCAGGCGATGGCAAGGATGGAGACGATGGATTTCATCACAAGGTGGGAGGCGCGGCAAGGTACGGCGCCTGAGCGTTTTCAGAATTGGGACGTGGCACCGAAGGCGGTGGGATCGTCGTTTTCAGGTTCCTGATAGTGGCTACGCAGTCGCGCGAGTTCCTCGTGCAGTTGCTGTTGGATCTCCCGATATGCGGGTTGGTC
>JACSRI010000224.1 GCA_014879845.1 Opitutaceae bacterium | reverse complement strand
TCCGTCGTCGGCAGCGTCAGATGTGTATAAGAGACAGTCCGAACTCATCGGCACCTGCACGAACGCCGTGCCTGAAAACACGATCAATCCCACGCGTTCGCCGCGCAGCCCGTCGAGCAGGCTGCGCACGAGCAGCCGCGAGCGTTCGAGACGCGAGGGCGGCACGTCCTGCACGAGCATGCTGCGCGAGAGATCGAGCGCGATCATGACCTCGCGGGATTTCTGCACGACGGGCTCCTCGATCACGCCCCAGCGGGGCCGGGCGAGGGCGACGAGGGCCAGGGCGAGCGCGAGCAGAAGCAGCCATGGCCGGCGTGTCCCGCGGCCCACGGTGACCGGGCGCACATGGGCGCCGATCGCGACGACGCGCGTGATGCCGGGCCAGCGTGTCCAGGCGCGGTGACGCCGGAGCACGGCGAGGACCGCCAGGGTCAACGCGCCGAGAAACGGACCGAGCAGGCCCCAGAGCACGACGGGCGTGCCGAAGCTCATGCCACCGCCTCCTCCTGCTGGCGCATCGCCGAGCCGAATACGGCGATGGCGAGCAAGACCAACCCGGGCAGCGCGAAACGCGCGAACAACTCGTCGGTCACGCGGTAGGATTGCGCCTCGAACTCGATCTTGCGCGCCCGGTCGATCGCGTCGAAGGCGTCGCGGATGGTGGACGCGTCGTCGGCGCGGAAGAAACGGCCGCCGGTCTTGTCGGCGATGTCGCGCAGCAGCGGCTCGTCGAGGTCGGAGCGCATGCGGCGGTAGCCGATCTTGTTGCCCTTGTCGTCAAACACCGGCATCGGCACGTCGCCCTCGCGACCGGCGCCGATGGTATAGACGGGCACGCGGCGCTCGGCGGCGATCCTCGCGGTCTCGCGCGGGTCGAGCGCACCGGCATTGTTCGAGCCGTCGGTGAGCAGGATCACGAATGCGCCCTCGCGGCCGAGCCCGCTCTCGCGCCGGCCCTGCTCGAGGCGGGCGAGCGCCACGCCGAGGCCGTCGCCGATCGCCGTCTTGCCCTCGTCAAGCAGGCCGATCTGGAGGCGGCCGGTCTGCTGGCGCAGCCATTCGTGGTCGAAGGTCAGGGGCGCGAGCGTGTAGGCGAGGCCGGTAAAGACAACGATGCCGATGCGGTCGTTGGGCCGGCGGTTGATGAAGGCCTCGAGCACGGGCTTGAGCGCCTGCAGGCGGTTGATCTGCTTGCCGCCGACGATGTAGTCCTCGGCGCGCATCGAGCCGGAGAGGTCGAGCGCGAGCACGATGTCGTAGCCCTGCTGCTTCTGCTCGCGCTTGTGCTCGACGATCTGGGGCCGGGCGAGGCCCACGACCAGGCAGATCGCGCCCGCGTAGGCCACGAGCGCGGGCCAGGGCGTGTGGGGCAGCACGGCGGAAGTTCGCTGCCACTCGGCAGCGAACGGCACGACCATGACCGGCACGCGTTTCCAGCGCCGCACCAGGACGATGAGCGGGATGAGCGCGAGCGCCCAAAACCACGCGGGGTCCTGAAAGGTGAAGCTGGTCGTCATCTCGATGGGTGGCGCGCGTGTTGCCTGCGGCTCACTTGGCCGCGCCGCGCCGGATGCGGCGGTGGAAAAACTCGACCATGGCCTCGAACACCGGCGCATCCGTGCGCGCGGCCATGCGATCCATGGAATTGGGAAAGAGCGACGCGAACGACGCCTCGCGACGCGCACGCCAGTCCGCATGGGCGGATCGCTCGTCGGCCGACGCGGTGTTGAGCATGCTGATACGCCCGGCGAGCGGGTCGAAGACGGGAAGCAGTCGGTTGCCCGGGAGCTCGATGTCCCACGGGTCGTCGGCGCGGAAGCCCATGGCCTGGTAGCGGCGGCGCAGCACGCTCCAGCCCTCGGGCTCGGGACCCGGGGCGAACGGCCCGAGCCACAGGAGCACGCTGTGCCGCGGCGCGCAGTTGAGCGCGAAGCGCCAGGGAACCTCGACGCGCGTCTCGCCGTCGAGCGATGGCGCGGCCTGGCCGAGGAGGAGCGAGGCGGTGTGCAGCGTCGTCTGCCGGCCGGGCAGGGGGCGGCGGAACCAGAAACCCGCGGGCGAGGCGTAGAGCAGGCCCACGCGGTCGCGGTTGACCGCACCGAGCAGCATGAGCAGCGCGGCGAGTTCCAGGAGCGTCTCGCGGCGCGTGCGGCCGGCGGAGCCGAATTGGAGCGAGGGCGAGTCCTCGAAGACGAGGAGCAGGCAGACCTCGCGCTCCTCGACGAATTTCTTGCGATAGGGCTCGCCGAGGCGCGCGGTGACGTTCCAGTCGATGTCGCGCACGTCGTCGCCCCAGGAGTATTTCACCACCTGGTCGAACTCCATGCCACGGCCGCGGAAGGAGGAGCGGTAGTCGCCCGTCAGCACGGTCTCGAGCGCGTGGCGCACGCGCCACTCCAGGCGACGCAGCATCGCCGGCGACACGCTGGGTGTGCTGCCGGCGGGTGCGGGCTCGGGAGGCTGGAGACGCGGCGGCATGCCGGGAGAGAGGAGTCGGCTGGCAGGGCAGGACGGCCGCTCAGTGCCCGGCGACCAGCGCGCTCGCGGGCACGGGCGTGCGGTCGATCACGCCGAGGAGGATCTGATCGGCCCCGACGCCCTCGGCCTCGGCCTCGTAACTGAGACCGACGCGGTGGCGCATCACATCGAGGAAGATCTCCTGCACGATGCCCGGCGGCACGTGATCGAGGCCGCGGAGCCACGCGAGGGCCTTGCCGGCCTGGTAGAGACCGAGCGAGGCGCGGGGCGAGGCCCCGTAGGAGAGCAGCTGCTTGGCCGGCGCGACCGCGGGGCCGGTCGGGAGCGCGGGCGGCGTGCCCGGCGCCGCGCCCGCACCCGCGATGAGCGCGCGCGTGGCTCGGACGAGTGCGAGCATGTAAGCTTGGATCGCGTCGGAGACGTGGATCGCGTCCACCTGCGCGCGCAATGCGAGCAACTCCGCGCCGTCGGACACGGGCGCGAGTTCGGGCTGCACGGTGACCTGGCCCCAGCGGCGCATCATCTCGCGCTCCTCGGCCTCGGCTGGGTAGTCGACCATGAGCTTGAAGAGGAAGCGGTCGCGCTGCGCCTCCGGGAGCGGGTAGGTGCCCTCCTGCTCCACGGGGTTTTGCGTGGCCATCACGAAAAACGGATGCGGCAGCTTGTGCGAGGTGCCGCCGATCGTCACCTGCCGCTCCTGCATCGCTTCGAGCAGGGCGCTCTGGACCTTGGCCGGGGCGCGGTTGATTTCATCGGCAAGCACCAGGTTTGCGAAGATCGGTCCGAGGTGGGGGATGAACTGCCCGTCCTTCGGCTGGAACACCATCGTGCCGACGACGTCGCTCGGCAGCAGGTCGGGCGTGAACTGGATGCGCTCGAACTTCAGTCCCAGCGCGGTGCCGAGGCTGCGGATGAGCAGCGTCTTGGCGAGGCCGGGCATGCCCTCGAGCAGGACGTGGCCGTTGGCCAGCAGGGCCACGAGCAGCCGCTCGACGATCTGGTTCTGGCCGAGCACGGCCTTGCCGATTTCCGCAGTGACCTTCTGGGCCCACGGGCGGGTGTGATTCATAAGGGGAGAAGCGAAGAAACCTGCCGCGCGTTGGCAACGACTTACGTCAACGCGTGCACCTGGATGACAGAGATGTAATCCCCGGGGTTCCGCCTGCCGGGGACACGGCTCCCGGCGGCGCCGGGGTTCAGGTCGCCATTTGACAGGCGGGCCGGTCCGCGTAGCCGTTAGCCCTTCCACATGCCATATTCCGAAGACCGCGAGGCCTGGTTTTCCGGGCAAGGCCTCTGGCAGCACGTGCCCGCGGACACCTGGAACGACTGGGGCTGGCAGCTGAAGAACCGTCTCACGACGATCGACCAGCTCGAGCAGTTTATGACGCTCACGCCCGAGGAGCGCCGCGGGTGTGCCTTCGCGAGCCACAAGCTCGCCCTCGCGATCACGCCGTACTTCTTCAATCTGATCGATCGCGACGACCCCGACTGCCCGCTGCGCAAGCAGCTGATCCCGCGCGAGGGCGAGATGTTCGTCGCGCCCGAGGAGATGCTCGACTCGCTCGGCGAGGACGCGCACTCGCCGGTGCCCGGCATCGTGCACCGCTATCCGGACCGCGTGCTCTTCCTTGTCACCGACCGCTGCGCGGCGTACTGCCGCTACTGCACGCGCAGCCGCCTCGTCTCGAACGCGCAGGACTACAACTTTCACCCCGAGTACGAGCAGGGCCTGCGCTACATCGAGGAACACCCGGAGATTCGCGACGTGCTCCTCTCCGGTGGCGACCCGCTCCTGCTCGCCGACCGCAAGCTCGACCACCTGCTCGCCCGCCTGCGCGCGATCAAGCACGTGGAGTTCATCCGCATCGGCTCGCGCATCCCGGTCTTCCTCCCGCAGCGCATCACGCCCGAGCTCTGCGCGGTGTTGAAGAAGCACGGTCCGGTCTGGATGAGCATCCATGTCAACCACCCGCGCGAGTGCACGCAGGACCTCAAGGACGCCTGCGAACGTCTCGCCTTCGCCGGCGTGCCGCTGGGCAACCAGTCCGTGCTGCTGCGCGGAGTGAACGACGACGTCGACGTCATGCGCGCGCTCGTCCACCGCCTCCTGCGCATGCGCGTGCGCCCGTACTACCTCTACGCCTGCGACCTCATCACGGGCAGCGCGCACTTCCGCGTGAACGTGCGCAAGGGCATCGAGATCATCCGCGGCCTGCGTGGCCACACCACCGGTTACGCGATCCCGCAGTTCGTCATCGATGCGCCCGGCGGCGGCGGCAAGGTGCCGGTCAATCCCGACTACATCGAGGCCTTCACCGACGACGAGATAGTCATCCGCAACTACGAGGGCCAGCAGTTCCGCTACCCGCTGCGGCCCGGCATCGGCCTCCCCGCGCCGGCCGCGCTCCCCCCGGGCGAGGGCATCGTGGTCGGGTAGGCGGATTCGGCTCCCGCGATCGATCTCGAGTCGCGGGTTGTCGAGCGCGCGCCCATTCACTCGAGCCCTGCGCCGAGATGTTCCTCGAGGAACCGCACGGTAGTCTCGAAGACCTCGAGACGGATCGCCTCGTTGCTGAGGGCGTGGCCGGCATCCTTGACATAGACGACACGCGGTGGTCGGCCGGCTGACTCGAGCGCCTGCACCATCGCCTTCGCCTGCGCCACCGGCACGATCTTGTCCTCCACGCCGTGGATGAGACACAGCGGCGAGGTGATCTCCGAAGCGAAGTGGATTGGCGAGATGGAGCGGAGGAACTCGGCGTCCGTCCTCGGGTCGCCGATCTCGCGCCGCCAGTAGCGGGTCGCGTTGGCGAACTGCGGGTCGCCTTTGCGCTCGTCGAAGATCTCGGGCCAGTCGGTGACGGCGGCGATGGCGACTCCGCATCGATAGAGCCCGGGGGACTTGGCGAGTCCGAAGAGGGTCGAGTACCCGCCGTAACTGGCTCCGACAATGGCGATGCGCTGCGCATCCGCCACGCCCGCGTCGATGGCCCAGCGCGTCGCGTCCTCGATATCATCCTGGATGGCCTTGCCGATCTGCCGGCGCGCAGCGCGAAACGATTCGATGCCGTAGCCGGGCGAGCCGCGGTAGTTCATTTGCAGCACGCCATAACCACGGTTGGCCAGGGCCTGCACGAACGGCTCGAACCCCCAGACGTCGCGCACCCACGGGCCGCCGTGCGGCATCACCACGAGCGGAAGGCCCTTCGGTGCATGCCCCGTGGGGACGGTCAGGTAACCGTGGATACGCGTCCCGTCGCGGGCTTGGTAGGTGATGGCATGCATCGGCGCCATCGCAGCCGGCTTGACCCAGGGCATGCGCCCCCCGATCGGCGCGATCGAGCGCTTTTCGGTATCGAGAATGAAGTACTCGCCGGGATTGCGGTCGGAGAAACCGAACCAGAGGAGGCGCGTCATGTCGCGCGACGCGCCGATCATGAGGTTGATGAGGTCGGCCCGGGTGCGGTCCATCGCTTTCTGATAGCCGGCGAACTTCGCGTCGAACCAGCGCACCCGCGGCGCATCGGTGACATAGCGGACGCCAAGAAGGGCGTCCCGGCGCGGCGAGAAGATCGGCGCGCTGAGCGGGGCCCCGTCGACACTCGGCACCGCGCGGTCGGGGATGATGTCATAGACGTCGTCCGCGATCAGCGGCTCGCCCATCTCTCCCGACTTCGGGTCGAGGCGGAAGATGGCCCAGCGCTGCGCCGGCGTGGAGGCGATCATGAGGATGCCGTCATTGGCCGCATCAAATCCCAGGGGCCGCATGTCGTCGCGAGCGGCGAGCGGCAGGACGGTGCGCCACTTCGCCTTCTCGTCCTCGCGATAGACGACGCCCTTCAGGTCGCCATGCGAGAGCAGGCCGGCGCGCACGTGCCCCGCGCCGTCGACACCCCAGGCCGCGACTTCGCCGGGGTTTTTCACGGCGACACGGGAATGGCCGGTCGTGGTGTTGACATGCAGGACGTCGAGATTGTTGGTCGCGAAGTTCTGGCCGCTGACGCGACCGGGCATGAGGATGGTCCCCTCTTTGTCGTCGAAACGATGGAGGACCTCCGACCGAAAAGCGTGCGAGAATACACCTGGGACGAGGCTGTCGCCCCCGGCGATGGGCACGAACGGGCCTCCGGCGGCGTCGACTGCGATGATGGTGAACATCGAGTCGTCCCAAACCGTCGCCGTCACGAGGAGGCGCCGGTCGTTCAGCCAGGTGAAAGCCCGGACCTCCCGCGGTGCGCCATTTGCCCAAGAGGCGTCGCCGATGTCGATGCGCGCGGTCTTGTCCGTATCCAGATCCAGGACATGGAGCACGGGCAGGCTGTTGAACTCGCGCAGAAAGGCGATGCGTCGGCCGTCCGGCGAGAGGGCCACCCGCATCATCTCGGGCTGGCGGGCGAACTCCGCTATGGGCAGGCGCTCGATTGCGCCGAGGACGGGTGCGGCGAATGCACCCAGCAGGGCAGGGAGCAGGAGGAGGCAGCGGGGTATCATGGTGTCCGGCCAGGTTGAGGAAGCAGGGGACTGCGGGCAAACTCCGACCACGGGTCCCGAGGTGTTCACTCAGTCCCCTTGAGCAGATGTACGGAGCCTGCCCCACGGAACTCCAGCGGCGCGGGCGTGGCTCGCTCCCGCTGGCACCATCGCGGTGTAGGGGATTTGCCACGCCACCACCGGGCGATCCTTCCCACGACCGCCGGGGTGCCTTCGCCGCGACTCTCCGCTATACTGCACACAACAAAACCGCTTCCACCTATGAATTCCCCTGAAATGGATCTGGCCGCCGAACTCGCCGAACTCTCCGCCACCCTCAACGTCGCCCTGGCGCGCATCCAGTCGCTCGCCCATGACCCCGCGCACGTGATCCGTCGCGAGTCGCTCGTGATGGACACGCTCCGGGCGACCGGCCCGAAGGTCAGTGCCGCCCTCCGCACGCTCGCCGAGCGGCTCGAGTCCGCCTCGTGCGAGACCGCCGTGTTCCCCAATCACAAGTGCGGCATCGAGTCGCTCGTGCGTCCGGCCGTGAGCGGATACGCCGTCGTGCTCCGCGACACCGACGCCGATCGCACGCTGCCCACGGTGCATCGCTTCGCCACCCGTGACGAGGCCGTTGCCAAGGCCCGTCACCTCGCCGGGGTGTGAACCGCGTCGACGGCGCGCCTCGGGGTATCAGGCGCCTGAGGCCCGGCCGAGGCCACGCGCCGCGAGCCACGCGGGATTGAAAAGGGTCGAGACGTAGCGCGCACCGGTGTCGCACAAGACCGTGACGATGACCTGGCCGGGGCCACCCGCGCGTGCGAGCCGCTCGGCCGCGCAGACGTTCATCGCCGCCGACAGTCCCGTGAAGATCCCTTCGCTGCGCAGGAGGTCGTGCAGGATCGCGACCGCGGAGGCGTCGTCGATACGCACCGCGTCGTCGATCGCCGCGCCGGCGAGGTTGTCTGTGATGCGTGTCTGCCCGATGCCCTCGGCGATGGAATCGCCCGCGGCCTCGAGATGGCCGTGTTTGACCCACGACCAGATCGCGCCGCCGTGCGGGTCGACAGCCACCACGCGGATGCGCCTGTCGCGCTCCTTGAGAAATGCCCCCGTGCCGGCGATCGTGCCGCCTGAGCCGACCGCCGCCACAAAGGTCGAGACCCGTCCCGCCGTCTGCTCCCAGATCTCGGGGCCGGTGGTGCGGAAATGGGCGTCGCGGTTGGCCGTGTTGTCGAACTGGTTGGCCCACCAACCGCCGGGCGTCGCTTCTGCCAGACGCCGGGCTACATGTTGGAAGTTCTCCGGCGACGAGTAGGGCGCGCACGGCACCGTGCGCACGTCTGCGCCGAGCGCGCGCAGGTAGGTGACCTTGTCCGCGCAGATGTTCTCCGGGATGACGACGATCGAGCGGTAGCCGCGGGCGAGGCCGTGCAGGGTGAGCCCGATCCCGGTGTTGCCCGCCGAGGCCTCGACGATCGTGCCGCCGGGGCGCAGCGCACCGTCGGCTTCGGCGGCCGTGATCAGGCCGAGGGCCGCACGGTCTTTCACCGAGCCGCCGGGATTGAGATACTCGGCCTTGGCCAGGATCTCGCAACCCGTCTCCTCCGAGAGCCGGCGAAGGCGCAGCAGCGGCGTGCGGCCGACGACGGCGGCGATACCAGGCGCGACGAGACCATGGGCTGGGATGGGTGAACCACGCACAAGGCGCGGATTTGATCGCCAACGACACGGGCGCGGCCACCCGAAAATCGCGGACAATCGGCTGGACGCTTCGCCGTTTCTGGCGACGGTGAGCCGGCCGGTCCCCTCGGCGTTTGCCCCGGTTCAGGGTTGTTGCCGGCATCGATCCACCAACCTCCACCCACCATGGCCAAGATCTACAACAGCATCATCGACACCATCGGCAACACCCCCCTCGTCCGTCTCAACCGCACCGCGCAACTGCACGGCGCGGTCGCCGACGTGCTCCTCAAGCTCGAGTTCTTCAACCCACTCTCGAGCGTGAAGGACCGCATCGGCGCGGCCATGATCGAGGATGCGCTCAAGTCCGGGAAGATCAACAAGGACTCGGTCCTCATCGAACCGACGAGCGGCAACACCGGCATCGCGCTCGCGTTCGTCGCCGCGGCCAAGGGGCTCAAGCTCATCCTCACCATGCCCGAGACGATGAGCATCGAGCGCCGCAAGCTCCTGAAGATCCTCGGCGCACGCGTGGTGCTGACCGAGGGCCCGAAGGGCATGAAAGGCGCGATCGCCAAGGCCGAGGAACTCAACCAGCAGATCCCGAACAGCGTGATCCTGCAGCAGTTCGCCAATCCCGCCAATCCCGAGATCCATCGCCGGACGACAGCCGAGGAGATCTGGCGCGACACCGACGGCCAGGTCGACTTCGTCGTGGCCGGTATCGGCACGGGCGGTACGATCACCGGCGTGGGCGAGGTGCTCAAGGCGCGCAAGCCCGGTCTGAAGATCGTCGCGGTGGAGCCCGACGCGTCGCCGGTGCTTTCCGGCGGCCAGCCCGGCCCGCACAAGATCCAAGGCATCGGCGCGGGCTTCGTGCCAGCGGTGCTCAACACCAAGGTCTACGACGAGGTCATCCGCGTGAAGGAGGCCGACTCCGGCCCCGTCTCCAAGCAGATCAACCAGGTCGACGGCATCCCCGTCGGCATCTCGTCGGGTGCGATCGTCTGGGCCGGACTCCAGGTCGCGAAGCGCCCGGAAAACAAGGGCAAGCAGGTCGTGGTCATCGTGCCCTCGAGCACGGAGCGCTACCTCTCGACCTGGCTCTTCGCCGATGTCGGCGTGGAGAGCGATTCGGTCGACGATCTGGTCAAGCCCGCCTGAGCCGCCACCCGGCGCGCAGGTTTCGTCTTCAGTCCGCGGGAAAACTCGCGTGGACTGCGGCGGTCGCGCTCCCGCATCCGTCGGGGCGGGTCGCGGCTGAAGTCCACGCGCATGCCATCCTCGTCCTCCGCCTCCGAATCCCAGGGCCCCAAGCGCGCCCGCCGCGCTGCCTCCGGCCGCTCCGGCCCGAAGCGCCGCCGGGCGGAGCGTGCCGAACGGCGCCCGACGATCTACGATCTCGCGCGCATCACGGGAGTCTCCCCGGGCACGGTCAGCCGCGTGCTCAACAACCGCGACAAGGTCGCCGACGAGACGCGCGAGAAGGTGCTGCGCGCCGCGACTGAACTGAACCTCAAGCCGCAGGCCTCCGTGCGCCTGCGCGAGATCGCCATCCTCTCGGAGCCGAACTACTCGGACCGGGTGGAGGGCTACGCCGCCACGCTCACGGCGCACCTGACCTTCGCGCTCTCGCGCCGCAACATCGGCGTGATGCTGCCGACCAACCCGTTTGAGGAACTGCCAGGGATGTTCCTCGACGGCATCATCGCCGTGACCGAGGACAAGGCCCTGCGCGCCCTCGTGGCGGAACTCGAGCGGCGCATGCCCGTCGTGCACATGGACAAGTTCCCGCTCGATCCGGCCGAGCACATCGTGTGTTCCGACCACTTTGGCTCGGGCTATCTGGCAGCGCGCCACTTGATCGAACACGGGCGGAAGCGGCTGGCGTTTTTCGGCGGCGACTATCCGCCCTTTGCCGAGCGCCTGGCCGGCTTCAAGAAGGCCCTGGTCGAGGCCGACCTGCCCGTGGACGAGCGTTGCGTGAGCCTCTACAACCCGTCGATCACGCATGCCTCGGTGCTCACGCGCATGGTGCGCGCCGGGGCGGACGGCATCTACGCGCCCGGCTCGAGTTTTCAGGCGATGGAGTGCCTGCATGTGCTCACGTATGTGATGGGGCTGAAGGTGCCGCAGGACATCGCGCTGATCGGAGGCGAGAACGAAGGCGTCTCCGGCCTGCTCAATCCGCCGCTGACGACGATCGAGGAGCCGCTGCGCGAGATGGCGGAGCGCGCGGCGGAGATGCTCGACCGGCTGACCTCCGGAAACCGCGCGCCGCAGCGCAACGTCACGCTCCCCGTGCGCCTGATCGAGCGCAATTCGGTGGTGTGAGGCGCCCCACGGAGCGCCGCCGCGCATTTCGCCGGTGACAGGACCGCGGCGCATGGCTTGATCGCTCGCGATGGCGCGCTCGTCCGTTCGTGATTTGTGGAAGGCAAGACTCGAGGGCCGGCTGCCCGCCGGGCCGGCCGACTCGGTCGTGCTGCCGCGTCATGGCCGCGCGGAGACACCGCGGTCCACCGCAGTGCGCGCCGCCTTCGAGGGATGTGTCCTCGGCGTCGACCCGAGTCTGCGCGGCACGGGACTGGCGGTGCTGGAGTTCGCCCGCGGGCGTGCGCCCGTGCTGCTGCACAGCCGGACAGTGACGGTGCCGCGCTCGGCGGCCATGCCGGCGTGCCTGGCCGCGATCCACCGCGCAGTCAGCGAGGTGCTGGCGACACACCGCGTGCGCCATGTCGCGCTGGAGCAGACGATCTATGTGCAAAACTTCCAGACCGCGCAGATCCTCGGCGCCGCGCGGGGAGCCGCCATCGCCGCCGCCGCAGTGCACGGCGAGGATGTCTTTGAGTATCCGCCGCTGCGAGTGAAGCAGGCCGTCGTGGGGTTCGGCCGCGCAAGCAAGGAGCAGGTGGCGCGCACGGTCATGGGGATCCTGGGGCACGGACGCACGCTCGCGCCGGACGAGGCCGATGCCGCGGGCGTGGCGCTCACGCACGCCTTCACCTGGCGCGCTTGAGACGCGCGGGGCGCACGCCGCCTCAGCGCGGCCGGAGTCTCAGCCCGACCGCCTGCAGGGTCTGCGTGAGCCCTTCGATGGTGAAGGGCTTGGGCAGGACGCCTGCGACCTTGCGCCCGGCGAACTCCCGCGCCGACCCGTCCGTGGCCGTCCCGCTCGCGATGATGACCGGGATATCGGGCCGCAGGGCCCGGAGCAGGTCGTGGCAGTCCCAGCCGCTCATGCCTGGAAGCGTGAGGTCGAGGATCACGATGGAAAAGTCCGAGGCGCGCGGCTGGAACATCCGCACCGCGTCCTCACCCGTCTCGGCCGCGACGAGATCCAGGCCGATGAGCGGTGCCATCCGCGTGAATACAAGCCGCACGAACGGGTCGTCGTCGATAAGCAGGGCGAGTGGACGATCCGAACGAGGGGCGGTCACGGTGGGCGGCATCGAAGATGAAGGCGCAGCCTCTTCCGCGACAGAAGGCGACGAGGGCGCCGGTGTCGCCGAGGGCTCTGGTCCCGAGCGGGCAGCGGGGAAGAGCACGCGCACCGACGTCCCGTGACCCGGGCGGCTGCGCACGAAGAGCGCGCCGTGGTGGGCGCGGACCACGCCCATCACGACGGCGAGCCCGAGCCCGCGGCCGGCGAAGCGTGTGGTGAAGAACGGCTCGAACATGCGGCGCTGTGTCTCGTCCGCCATGCCGCTGCCGTTGTCGACCACGTCGAGAGCGACAAACCACCCGGGCTCGGGTTTGCGCTCCACGCGGCTCAGCTCGAGCATCGCGGCGTCGTATTCGAGCACACTGGTCGAGATCTCGATGCGCGCCTGGTCGACGTCCTGCACGGCCTCGATGGCATTGCGCACGAGGTTGTGCACGGTCTGGCGGATCTGGTCGGCGTCGGCGAGGAACACCGGGGGGCGGTCACCGGAGTGCACCACCACCTCCACCGTCGGCGGCACGTCCGCACGCATCTCGGCGAGCTGATCGCGGACGAAGGACGCGAGGTCCATGCGCATGAGCTGCATGCGGCTGCGCCCGGAGAACGCCAGCATCTGCCGCGCGAGCTCCGCGGCGGCGCGTGCGGCTGCCTGGGCGCTCTCGATCGAGGCGACGGCGGAGCCGCCGGGCCCGAGCTCGAGACGGGCGAGGTCGAGGTTGCCGAGGATGGCGGTGAGCAGGTTGTTGAAGTCGTGCGCCACGCCACCGGCGAGCACGGCGAGGCTCTCGAGCTTGTCGGTGCGGGCCACGCGCTGCTGCAGCTCGAGGTGCTCGCGCTCGGCGCGCTTGCGCTCCGTGAGGTCCATGTCGAGGCAGTAGAGCTCCGGCGTGGAGTTGGCCGTGCGCACCACGGCGTGACTTGACAGCACGGATACGGTCGAGCCGTCCTTGCGGATGAGTTCCAGCTCGCCCGCGGGGACGGCCTGGCCTGTTTCGGCCATCGTGCGGATGACCTCGCGCACCTCGGCACGCATGGGCGGCGGGATGATGAGCTCGATCAGGTTGCGGCCGAGGGCCTCCGCCGCCGCGTAGCCGTAGAGACGCTCGCTCGCCTCGTTCCAGTAGCGGATGGTGCCGTCGGCCGTGTAGCCCTGCACGGCGACGGTGGGCACACGGCCGAGGATCAGGCGGAAGCGCTCCTCGCTCTCGCGCAGCACCATGGCCGCGCGCTCGCGCTCGGCCTCGATCTGCTTGCGCTCCGTGATGTCGCGCAGCACCGCGATGGCGGCGGGCCGGCCGAGATGCAGGCCCGGGGTCACGCTGACCTCGCGCGGGAAGACCTGACCGTCGGCGTGCCGGCACCAGAACTCAAAAAACTGCGGGTGCCCGGCGAAGGTCTGCCTGACCGCCTCGTGCATGCGCTGAAAGTCGTTCAGGTCCGGCGCGGCAAACTCGGCTGGCGACCGTCCCAGCAGCTTTTCGCGCGGCAGCCCAAAGAGCCGCTCGGCGGCTCTATTGACCTCGAGCAACCGGCCAGCCTCATCCTGCACGCAAATCTCCTCGTGCACGCTGTCGAGGATGCCGCGGAAGGTGTTCTCCGAGGCTCGAAGCTGATCCTCGGCGGACTTGCGCCGGGAGATGTCGCGCACGGTGGCGAAGAAGCGCTCGCGCCCGTCGATCCGGCCAAAACTCGTGCGCATCTCGACCCAGAACTGGCGCCCGTCCCGGTGCCGCGCGAGCCAGGACGCAGTCTGCGTCCCCTCGGTGCGCGTGCGTTCGAAGAGTCGCGTCGCCTCGGCCAGGCTGAATGGCTCCTCCGCGCAGCTCAGGGCCGCGATGTCCAGCGAGAGGATGTCCTCCCGCGACCGGCCCCAGAGGACGCAGGCGGCCTCGTTGACGTCGAGGAGCGCGCCGGTGACGCCATCGTGCACCAGGATGGCTTCGCCCATCGCATCGAGGATGGTGCGAATATCGTGTGCGGAGAAGGTTCGGGTGGGAGTGGCGGATCCGACGGTCGGAGTGGCCATGCGGTGGGGCGGGGAGGGCCCGCAAGTATCGAGGGTCTGGGGAACTGCCGAGGTGTATACGCCAAGCCACGCCGCGCAGCAAGAGACAACCCGCAGTCCCGTCGGGTGGGCGCCGGGGAGGCCGGCGACGTGTTCGGCGTTTGCGAAATCGTCGGAGGTCGTGCACCAAGGGCGCTCCATGTTGATGCGACACGTCCTTTCCGCCGCCGGCCTGGGTACCGCGTTGCTCGCCGCCGGACTCACCGCCGAGCCCGTGGCCCTGACCCTCGAACGCGCGCTGGCCGACGCCGAGACCGTCAATCTCTCCGTCCTGACCAACCGCGAGTTCGTCACGCAGAGCGAGCAGTCGGTGCGCACCGCGCGCTCCGTCGTGCTGCCCAGCGTCTCGCTCACGGCGTCGCAATTCCGCCGCGACACCGGCGCCGCCGCGCCGACGAACGACTTCGACGCCGGGCTCTACGGCAGCATGCCGCTGTTCGACCTCCGCGCCTTCGACAGCCTGAAGGCCGTGAAGAAGTCCGTGGACGTCTCGCGCCGGCGTTATGAGCAGGCCGTGCAGCAGGTGCTCGCCGCGGTGGCCGTGGCCTACTTCGACCACCGGCGCGATCTCGCCTACGAACGCGTGATCGAGGCCAACATCGAGCGGGCAAAGGTCCTGCTCGAACTCGCGCGCAACCGCCTGAAGGCCGGCGTGGCCACCCAGATCGACGTGACGCGGGCCGAGGCCGAGTTGCTCACCGCCGAGCAGGCCCGCCTGCAGCAGCAG
>JACSRI010000120.1 GCA_014879845.1 Opitutaceae bacterium | reverse complement strand
AGATGTGTATAAGAGACAGGCCCATGTGACCGCGTGGGGCGATGCCGCGCTGCGGCAGGCAGGCTTCGACGCCCCGGGGCGCGAGCCCGATCATGTATGCGCGACCGATCCGGTGGAGCTGGAAGTCTTCGCGCCGGAGTCGGCGGCGTAGAGACGTCGAGAGCCCACGCGATGGCGGCTTTCTCTCCGACCCGATCGAACATAAGGTCACGAAGGTCGCGAAGAATCCGTCCTCACGCTCACCCGCTCCGCGAGCGGGGAGCCGAGTGCCCCAAACGGGTCACAGAGATCACGGAGAGACACGGAGTGCACAGAGGCACCGGATACCGAAAACCGGATACCGGAAAAAGGGACCGGCTGCACCCCAGGCCCCGGTGAGGCTCGCTCCTCCGTGCCCCTCCGTGATCTTGTATGTTCAATCCCGTGGTAGAAACGGAAGAGGGCAAAGCCAACGGCGGCTGCCGAGAATGGGCCGAAGAGCTCGTCGGAGGAAGCCGTCGTTGGCGGGATTGCAACCCGGACCTGGGAAGGCTGGGCTGCAAGGACCGGGACGTCGCCGCGACTGGCCGTCGGGGCGACGCTGGGACCGGCAGGCCGATCCGTGATCCGAGGCTGGACCTCCGCACAGAGCCAAGGGCCCCGGTCCCAGACCTGGTTAAACTCGAACCGCTGAGCGAGCCCTGAGCTCGCATTGCAAGATGGAGAAAACCACCCCCACCCCCGAAGCCACCTACGTCGGCCTGGATGTGTCCAAGGACCGACTCGACTACACCGTGGACGGCACGCGCTGTGACCATGTGCCCAATACCGCGAGCGGCCACGCGCGCCTGCTCGCCGCATTGCGGCCCCGGCGCGGCGTGCGCGTGATCTGCGAGGCTACCGGCGGCTACGAACGCGCGGTCGTCGCGGCGCTGCTGCTCGCCAACCTCGAAGTCTGTGTCGTCAACCCCGGCCGCGTACGCGCCTTCGCCCACGCGGAGGGCTTGCTCGCCAAGACCGACCGGCTCGATGCGCAACTACTGCGCCGCTTCGGCGAAAAAGTCCGGCCCCGCCTGCACGCCCCGATGGATCAGGCCGCCATCGCCCTGCGCGAACTGCTCGATTACCGCCGGCAGGTGAGCGACCAGCTCGTGGCCGTGCGCAACCGACTGGAGCTGGCCGGCCCGGTCCTGCGCGCCCGCCTGGACGGACAGGTCACGTTCTTGGCGCAGGAACTGGCCGTCACCGATCGGCTCATCCAGGACCATATCGACCACGACGACACCCTGCGCCGCAAAGCCGCCCGCCTGCGCGAACTCAAAGGCGCCGGACCCGTGCTCGTCGCCACCCTCCTCGCCTACGTGCCCGAGCTCGGCGACATCGCGGACCCGCAACTCTCCGCCTTGATCGGCGTCGCGCCCTTTGCCCGCGACAGCGGTCGCAGCCGCAAGCCCCGCCATGTCCGCGGGGGCCGCGGCGTCGTGCGCCATGTGCTCTACATGGCCGCCGTCGCCGCCACCCAGCACAACCCCGTCCTGCGCGCCTACTACGCCCGCCTAGTCGGGGCGGGTAAACCCAAACTCGTCGCGCTTGTCGCGGTCATGCGCAAGATGCTCCTGGTGCTCAATCGGCTCCTCGCCGATCCCAACTTTGTCCTTGTTCGTTAACACCGCTGCTCTGTGCTCCTCCGTGATCTCTGTGACCCCGGCTGGGAAAACGAAGGGATCTCTTCCTCCCCTTCGTTTCCTTCGTTTCCTTATGTTCAAGATCGGAGCAGGGCCGCAGGGTACTGGCCTAGTACTGCGCGAGCGACTTCCAGTCGCCGTGGAAGCCGGCCACGGCCTCGTCGACCAGCGGCTGCGTGAGAAAGGCCGGCACATCGCGGCCCCACACGAAGCAGGAGCGCACGCCCTGCTCCGCATACACCGGAAACTCGGTGACATCGTAGATGCCCACGCAGAGCTGCGCCGCGGTGCCCTGCGCGTCGAGGATGCGCTGCATGCGCATGACCTCCTCGGCCTTGCTCACGATGCCGCGGCGCTGGAGCATGCCGCCATAGGGCGCGATGGCCTTGGCCCCCGCCTCGAGCGCGAAGAGCATCCACGCCGCGGTGGGGACGACGGTGGCCATCACGTCGTGGCCGCGCCGGGTGAGCTCGCGAATCGTCTGGAGACCGGCGCGCGTCGCGGGCACCTTGATCCGCATGCGCTGCGGATCGAGGGCGAGAAACTTTTCGGCCTCCGCCAGCATCTCGGGCGCGCTCGCGTCGCGCAGTTGATACCACGCCGCCTCCGCGATCTGGCAGAGATCGCGAAACAGCTCCAGCGGCGGACGCTTGGAATCGGCGACGACCTTGGGATTGGTGATCACGCCCGCGAAGACGCCGGTCGGCAGATATTCCTCGAGCAGTTTGAAATCGGTGCTAGCCAGCCAGATTTTCATAGGAAGAAAGTCGTCACGCGGCGTCACGCGCCGGTGTGCCGCCGCACGAGCCCGCCCACGCCCTGCGGCGAGGCCACCATGCGCGACGCCGCCGCGACCGCGAGCCGGAGCGCGCGCGGCCAGTCGGCGCCGGCCGCCAGCGCGGCGAGCAGCGTGCCGTTGCACGTATCGCCCGCGCCCACGGTATTGATCGCACGCACGCGCGGCGCCGGCACGCGCTCCACGCGCACGCCGCCGCGGCGCACGAGCCACGCGCCGGACGCGCCGCGCTTGACCACGAGGTCGCCTGCGAAGGCCTCGCGCAGGCGCGCAATCGC
>JACSRI010000246.1 GCA_014879845.1 Opitutaceae bacterium | reverse complement strand
GCGGCCGCCTCTTCTTCCTCGTCCTCATCGTTGTCGGCGCGCTGGGATTCTGGCTGACCGAGGCCGGCCGGGTGCGGGCGGACACCTCGACGGCGCCGTGGATGGAAGCGCTCTTCAACTCCATCACCGCGCGCACCGCGGGCTTTAACGTCGGACCGATCGAGGGGCTCACCCCGGCGTCGGCGTTTCTCATGATCGTCCTGATGTTCATCGGCGGATCACCCGGGAGCACGGCAGGTGGCGTGAAGACCACGGTCTTCGCGGTCGCGCTGCTGAACGCCCGACGCATCATCCTGGGGCGCGGGGACGTCGAGTTGTTTCACCGGCGCCTGGCGGAGGACACCGTGGCGCGTTCACTCGCCGTGGTCTTCCTCGCGCTGGCGTGGATCTTCCTCGCGACGGTGGCGCTGGCGCTGGTCCAGCCGGCGATGGTGTTTGGTGACCTCCTTTTCGAGGTGGTGAGCGCCGTGTCGACAGTGGGCCTGACCCGCGCGGTGACGCCCGAACTCGGCGATGCCGGGAAATGCATCGTCGTCCTCACCATGTTCGTCGGCCGCATCAGCGTGCTCTACTTCGTCCTCGCCTTCATCCGCCGACGGGAATCGCCGCCTTTCCGCCTCCCGGAGGAGAACGTGATCGTCGCGTGAACCGAACCCCACAAGATTCACATCCATGAAAATCGGCGTCGTCGGTCTCGGGACATTCGGCAGCCATCTCGTGCGCGAGCTGGCCGACATGGGCGTGGAGGTGCTCGCTGTCGACAAACGCGAGGCGTGTGTGGACGCGGTGAAAAACGACGCCGCCTTCGCGGCGGTCGTCGATGTGACCTCGCGCGACGCGCTCGAGCGCCTGCCGATAGCCGACCTCGATGCCGTCATCCTCACCATCGGCGACGACTTCAAGAGCGCGATGCTCGCGACGGCGCACCTGCTCGCCCTCAAGCCGAGGCGTCTGATTTGTCGTGCCGCCTCGGAGACGCACGAGCAGCTGCTCGGGGCGCTGGGCGTGGGCGAGATCATCGTGCCCGAGCGCGTGGCCGCGGGCCAGGTGGCGGCGCGTCTCGCCTTTCGCGGCGTGACCGGCGCCTACGAGGTGGCGGAGGGTTTCAACGTGCACGAGATGACGCCGCCCGCCCACGCCATCGGCAAGTCGATGAAGGAGCTGAATCTGCGCGGCAACTACGAGATCAACCTCATCACGATCAAGCGCCGCGATGCGAAGGGCCGCGTGCACGTGGTCGGCGTGCCGGGCCCGGACTTTGCCGTCGCGGCCGGCGACGTGCTCGTGCTCTTCGGCTCGGACAAGGCGCTGCGGCGTTTCGCCGGCGAGCAGTAGTCTCGTCCGTGGCGCCAGGCCACGGTGCCTGTCGAGTCTGCGTGTCGGCGCCGGCATCCGGGCTGGGGCATCGGCCTCGCCGAACATGACGCCGGTCAATTTCGCCGCGATCCGGACTTGCACAGATGCGTCTCCGTTTCCCATAAGTCCGGCCTCGTGCGATCGCGCCCCCAGCTTATCGTGCTCTTGTCCGCGTGGCTTCTGGCCACGGGCGTGCATTGGGACGCGATCCAGGTCTTCGCCTGGGGACGCATGTTTGCGGACAATGCCCGGACGCTCCCTGCGCTCGCGGCGCTGCGGCAGACCTTCGACCCGCAGGAGATGTGCGGCATGTGCTGTGCCGTGCAGCAGGCCAAGCGCGAGCAGCGCGAGGCCGTGGCCGTCGGTCAGGATATGGGCAAGGCCCCGCTCGTGATCCAGCCGGTCGCGAGTGTCGTGGTCGCGGTGCCTGCCGCGCACCGCGGGGTCACGTTGGAGTCGGCCGTGGCCGACGCGGAGCGCGAGGCTCCGCCCGTGCCGCCGCCGCGCGACGTGGCGTAGCGCGGGCTGCCTGCCCGCAGGCTTGCCGAAACAGGCGGCGTTCGCTGCGCGACGCCGCGTCCTGAGTCGACCCGTGCCCACGCGGTCCCGCCGAGCGGCGGCGCCGCCTCCACGCGCGCGTCGGCCGCCCCGTCCAACCACCACGTCCCACCATGAAAATCCTTTTCGCCCTCGCATTGCCCCTTACGGCCGGCGTTCTCGCCGCGCAATCCACCCCCGCGTCCACCACCTCCGCGCCGGCGTCCGCCGCTGCGGCCGAAACCGAGATCACGCTCGCGCCACTTGTCGTCACGGGCGCGTCGTCCGAGCAGCCGCTCATCGTGACGCTCGACCCCAGGGCCCCGGCCCAGCCCATGCCCGCGCAGGATGGCGCTGACGTGCTCAAGGCCGTGCCGGGCTTTTCCGTCATCCGCAAGGGCGGTACCGACGGCGATCCCGTGCTGCGCGGCATGGCGGGCTCGCGCCTCATTGTCGCACTCGACGACCAGTGTGTGCTGGGCGGTTGCGGCAACCGCATGGACCCGCCGACGGCCTACGTCTTTCCCGCTGCCTATGACAAGGTGACGATCCTCAAGGGGCCGCAGACCGTGCTGCACGGCCCGGGCAACTCGGCCGGCGTGGTGCTCTTCGAGAGCGAGCGCGACCGGCGCGACACCGCGGGCTACGGCGGCATGGCCGCCGTCACGGCCGCGAGCTTCGGTCGGCTCGACGCCGTGGTCGATGCGCGCGCGGGCACGCCGGAGTTTCTTGCCCGTGGCGCCCTCACCCGCACGGAGGGGGACGATTACGAGGACGGCGATGGCCGCGCCGTGCACGCCGCGCACGAGCGCTGGAGCGCCAACGCCTCACTTGGCTGGACGCCCGACGCGCGCACGCTTGTCGAGATCTCCGGCGCGCGCAGCGACGGCGAGGCCGCCTACGCCGACCGCATGATGGACGGCGTGGTCTTCGACCGGGAAAACCTCGCCGTGCGCGCCCGTCGCGAGCAACTCACGCCACTCGTCGCCAGCCTGGAGCTGCAGTTGGGGTACAACTACGTCGATCACGTGATGGACAACTATTCGCTGCGCACCTTCGCGCCGTCGATGATGATGCCGAACCCTGCGGTCTCGAATCCCGATCGCGAGACCACGGGCGGCCGCCTCGTCGCCGAACTCACGCCGGGCGGTGGCGCCACGCGCGTGACGCTCGGCCTCGACCAGCAGTCCAACAGGCACACCGTGCGCAGCTCGAGCAACCAGTCAGCCGATCCCTACCAGGCCAAGGCGCGCACCCCCGACGCGGAGTTCAGCCAGTGGGGTGTGTTTGGCGAGATGACGTGCGAGATCGGCGAGGCTGGGCGCGTCGTGGCCGGCGCGCGTCTCGACCAGTGGCGCGCGGAGGATCATCGGGCACGCGTGCCGATCGGCATGATGGGCTCCGTGCCGAATCCTTCCTACGGCCACGTGCGTGACTCGCAGCTGGCCAGTGGTTTCGCGCGCTACGAGCATCGACTCTCCTCGGCACCGGCGACGCTCTACGCGGGTCTGGGCTACGTGTCGCGGTTTCCCGACTACTGGGAGTTGATCAAGAACGAGAGCGCCACCTCGGTCACCGCCTTCGGCACGATGCCGGAGAAGACCATGCAGCTCGATCTTGGCGCGAACGCGACGCTCGGCGCGCTCGATCTTGCCGTCGCCGTCTTCGCGAGCGACGTGCAGGACTTCAACCTCGTGCAGAGCAGTTATGCCAAACCCTCCGGCATGATGGGCACGCGCATGGCCGTGATCACGCGCAACGTCGATGCCTCGACCTGGGGCGGCGAGGTCAGCGCGGGCTGGCGTTTCGCCGAGCACTGGCGCGCGGATGCGAGCCTCGCTTACACGCACGGGACAAACGACACGGACGACCGCCCGCTCGCGCAGATCCCGCCGCTCGAGTCGCGCCTCGCGCTCGCCTACACGCAGGCGACCTGGTCGATCGGCGGCCTCGTGCGCCTCGTGGCCGACCAGGACCGCGTGGCCGTGAACCAGGGCAACATCGTCGGGCAGGACATCGGGCCGTCCGAGGGTTTTGCCGTCGTCTCGCTCAACGCATCGTGGCGCCTGACCGACGCGCTGCGCCTCTCCGCCGGTGCGGACAACCTCCTCGACGAGACCTACGCCGAGCACATCAGCCGAGCGGGCAGCATGCTCGCGGGTTATCCGCAGACGACGCGCGTCAACGAGCCGGGCCGCGTGCTCTGGCTGAAGCTCGATCTCGCCTATTGAGCACGCACGAGTAACGTCATCCCATCGCCATGAAGACCTTGTTCCGAGTCCTGCTCGCCAGTTTTGCCCTCGCGGTTGCCGCAGGCGCCGCCGACGACACCACAAAGAAAAACTGCGGCTGCGCCTGCTGCAAAGGCAAGGAGGTGTGCTGCTGCCATGAGGGCGACGCCGCCGCCAAGGCCGCCGTGCCTGCCGGTCATCCCCTCAAGGGTGTGGTCGTCGACGTGCTCGCCGACAAGAAGTCGCTCCTCGTGAGGCACGAGGAGGTCCCCGGCGTGATGAAAGCCATGACCATGCTCCTGCGCGTCGACGACGCCACGCTCGCCTCGGTCAAGAAGGGTGATGCCATCACAGCCACGCTGACCAACGAGGACGGCGCCTGGTGGCTGCACGAGGTGAAATCCGCAGCCAAGTAGCACCTCCCGCGAGTTGCCCGCTCTCAAGCCGTCGTCTCACGCACACTCGAAAAGAATGACCCCGCCAGCCCTGCGGCCGACGGGGTCCGAACCCCTACTGCTGAGGGGCAAATAGATTCACGAATTCTCGGTAGTCAAATTATCAGACGAAGATTCTCCACCGCTGCTGAGATTTAGCGGTATCCGACCGACCGGTAGGCCTCTTCGGGCGTTTGCTTGAGAACTGCGGGAGGCGCGCAGTAGATGGGCTCGCGCCGAGTAACCCCGCCATCCGGTTCCTTACCGTTGGCGAATCGCACACCTGCGCGATCGCGGCAGCCTTCCCGGCCTGAACTCGCGGACCGTACGCAGCGACGCCCGGTCCATCGCGGACCGGGCGTCAGTGTATTCAAATGGTGGAGGTGGCGGGAATTGAACCCGCGTCCCTTGTACCGTTGCGCACCGCCTCTACATGCTTAGCGCCTCTTTTATCTCGCCGACGTTACGCGAAAGCGCGCGCTTAAGCGCCGGCCAACCCCTGGTTGAAGGTACGATCGCGAGACCAGAGATACCTCGCGCGACTATGCCTGCTGTCGTCGATCCCATCCCCTAGCAGGTGTCAGGGTGAGATCGTCACTGCCGTTTATTAAGCAGCGAGAGCCAGTTCTTCGTTGTTGGCGTTTGTTTTTTGATGACGGGTTAAGGGGAAGCCATCACCCCCTGCATGCCACGATGCACGCGGGCGCAAGGTCGAATCCAGAACACCCCCAAAGTGAAATGCGACGTGGCGAAAGCGAAGCGCGGTGTGTCCGAGGGACGATCCGCTGACGATTCGCTGCCGCGTGGGGACTGGGGCCTTGGGCGCCAGTCAAAGAACGAGAGTCCGGAAACTTGCACGCCGTCGCGGCCGGACGCAAGCCCGGCGACCACACGGGCTGCCGCGGCCAGGAGCCGCACCGGGCACGCGCCCGCGCCCTGGCCCCGGCCGGGACCGCAGCCTCCGGCTGGCCTCAGTCGGTCAGCTGAAAGAAACTGCGGATGCGCCCGAGGATGCCGCGGCGCACCTGCTCGATGCTGGTGGCGGAGTCGGCGGCGCCGCTGGCCTGCTCGTTCGCGAGTTGGCGCTCGGCTAGGAGCGCACTCAGCCGGTTCACGACCTCGGGATTGCCTTGGATGAGCTCGGCAAAGGCGGGTTTTCCGATCTCGATCGCCTCCACTTCGGTTTGCGCCACGACGGTGGCGGTGCGGGGCGCCCCGGTGAGCACGGACATTTCACCGACACAGGCGCCCGGTCCAAGGGCGGCCATGGTCCTGCAGGTTCCTTCCTTCTCGAGGACCACTTCGACGCGGCCGGCGGTGAGCACGAACATCGACCCGCCGGGCTCGCCCTGCAGGGTGAGCCGCTCTGACGGGGCGAAAAGCACGGCCGGGCTGCGGGCGACGATCTGCCCGATCTGGTCCTGTGAGAGAAATCCGAATACGGGATGTCCGGCCAGCGCGGCGTTGGCGGCGGCGCGTGCGACGGCGCTGGTGTCAAGGGTCCGGCCGCGATGGACGGTGAGCTGGGGGTAGGGGATTTCCATCCCGGCTCGGCGCGCGGCGTACCAGCAATTCGTGCGCACGTCGCTGGTCACTTGCTTGAAGTGGGCGTGGTCCTCGATCCACACCTCGATCTCGTAGATCACGGCGCTGTCCCCGAGGCTCTTGAGCCATACCGAGGGCAGTGGATCCTTGCATGCGTGGGGCGCGGCGAGCGCCGCCTCGCGCAACAGGCTGATCGCGCGTACCGGTGGGACGTCGTAGTGCAGCCCGATCTCGACTTTCACCGAGTGTTTCGGGTCGGGTTGGTGGAAGTTGACGATCGATTCCTGAACGACCTTCGAGTTCGGGACATCGAGGAACACATCGTCGTCGGTGATCAGGCGAACCGAGCGCCAGGTGACCTCGACCACCTTGGCCTCGTCGTCGCCGATCTTCAGCCAGTCGCCGGTCTTGAACGGTTTCTCGATGAAGAGGGCGAGGCCGGCGATCGTGTTGGACAGCAGGTCCTGCATGGCGAGGCCGAGCACGATCGCCGCGACGCCGGAGCCGGCGAGCAGGCCGGGCACTTCCTGGCCGTAGACGAACTGCAGGACGATCAGGAGCATCGCTCCGAAGAAGACGAGCGTCGTGGTGTCGGAGAGGAGGCGGGGGGCGCGGGCGACCGGCTTGCCGGCGGTGGAGCGCGTCCACAGGAAGTGGTTGACCAGCGTGGCGAGCGGGAACGAGCCGAGCAGGAGCGTCGCGCCGAGGAGGTGGTCGACGGCCGCGGAGCGCGCGTCGCCGGGCGGCAGTGCGAACAGCGCGCCGGCGAGCAGGCCGAGCGCGGCGGCGAATCCGTGGTAGATCCAGCGGAAGCGCACGCCGCGGGTGCGGTAGAGCACTTTGGCGATGACGACGGCGACGACGTAGACGGCGACAGCGATGCCCAGGAGGTTCGCCGCCTCGCCGGTGCCGGAAACAAGTTCGTTCATGGACGCGGGTCAGGATGCCGGCGGCGCGGGTTTTGGGTCCTTGGGCAGACGCTTGAGGCGCTCGTCGAGCGGCGGGTGGGTGTCGAAGGTCTTCTCCTCCTTCGCCTTGCCGGAAGCCTTGAGGTCCTCGAGCGCGGCGCGCAGGCCGCCGGGGGCGAAGCCCGTGACGTTGGCGAGGGCGCGGCCGCGCTTGTCCGCCTCGTATTCGGATTCCGGATCGTAGCCCTTCTCGAGGATGAAGGAGGTGAGGTCGCCGATGAGCTGCTCGTACTGGGCGTAGTCGGCGTTGTTGTCCTTCACCAGCTCGGTCACGCCGGTGAGCAGCTCGCCGCGGGCGATGATGCGCAGGGCGTGGCGGCGGTCGATGTGGATGATCTCGTGGGCGAGCACGCCGGCGAGTTCGTCGTCGGTCTCGGCCAGCCGGTAGAGCCCGCGCGTGATGAAGACGCGGCCGCCCGGGGCGGAGAAGGCGTTGACTGTATCCGAGTCGAGGATGCCGAAGCGCCAGACCAGGTCCTGGCGGTGGGCGTAGCGGCCGAGGGCGCGGCCGAGGAGGTTGACGCGGCGCGTGGCGGCCTCGTCGCGCCAGAGTCCGCCGAACTTGGCCGCGATCTCGAGCGAGACGGCGTCGCCGATGGCGATCTCCTCCTCGAGCGAGAGGCCGGTGGCGCCCTTGGCGACCTTGCCGACTTTCTTGGAGGTGTCCTCGACCTTCTTCAGGTCGTCGGTGAGCTTGTCGAGGCCGGGAAATGCGGCGGTGAGCACGCCGGCGCCCAGCGCGAGCGCGGCCGCGAGGGCCATCGTGTGTGAGATGGATTGGAGACGGGCGTTCACGGCTTGTACTCTCCCTTCTTGTTGTCGCGGAGGTAGGCCTCCACGTCCTCGCCCTTGACCTTGGCGGATTCGGCGTCGAGCCACTCGACGTCGGTCTTGGCCTTGTCGGCGTCGTGCCGCTCGGCGAATCCCGCGGCCGCGGGCGTGAGCGGGCGGGCGGCGGCGACAGTGTCGGTCTCGCTCGCCGACACGGTCGTGAGCCCGGCAGGCGGCGGCAGGGTGGGTTTCTCCTCGGCGACGTTGCCGGTGAAGACCCAGCCGGCGGCCTTGGCGGCCTTCACGCGCAGCCAGGAGCCGCGGACTTCCTCGATCTTGAGAGGCTCGGCGAAACCGGCCTTGCCGGCGGCGGCGGCGAGCGCGGAGGGTTCGGCGCGCAGGCTGGTCTCGTTGCGTTTGGAGAAGACGGTGCCGCCTTTTTCGATGGCGGCGACGCCGGCGAGCAGCGCGAGCGCGGCCAGCGTGGCCGCGGCACAGCGGCGGAGGGAGGGATGCGTGTTCATTTGGTTTCCAGTTTCAGGATCGGCTCCCAGTCCGCGGGCGGCGGAGAGTTTGCCCAGCGGCGAGCCTCGGAGAGATAGCGTGTGGTCAGGGCATCGTCAGGCCGCAAGTACGCAGCCTCCTCCATGGCCCGAACGGCCCGTCCGAAACGGCGTGCGCAGAATGCCTCGTAGCCCTCCACGAACGAGGAGACGAACTGATGGTCGGTTTCATTCGCCCGATCCAGTTCGCCGACGAGTTCGTGCACGGCCACCGCCTGTTCCTTGCCTTTCACGCGCAGGAGCCCGACGGGCCGGGTGAGCATGGCGTCGGCCACGCGGGCGGCGGTGAGCGGGCCGAGGAGGATGGCGGTGCCGAACTCCTTGTTCGCGCCCTCCAGGCGGGAGGCGAGATTCACGGCGTCGCCGAGCACGGTGTAGTTGCGCTTCTTGGTGGAGCCGACGTTGCCGACGATCATGTCGCCGGTGTTGATGCCGATGCGCATGCCGAGCCGCACGCCGTGGTCGCGCTCGAGCTGGTCGTTGAGTCGGTTCAGGCAGCGCTGGCTCTCGAGCGCGGCGCGGCAGGCGGCGAGAGCGTGGTTGTCGAGCTCCTCGGGGCTGCCGAACACGGCCATGATCGAGTCGCCGATGTACTTGTCCAAGTAGCAGCCCTGCTCGAGCACACATTCGGTGAGGTGCTCGAGGAAGGTGTTGACCAGGGTGACCAGCCGGTCCGGCGACATCTTCTCCGAGAGCGTGGTGAAACCCGCGAGATCCGAGAAGAACACCGTGAGCTCGCGGCGCTCGCCACCGAGCTTGAGCGAGTCCGGATCCTGCACGAGTCGCTTGACTACAGCGGGTGATACATACGTGCCGAACCAGCCCTGGATCTCGCGCTTGCGTGCGCGCTCGAGGCGGAAGCTCTGCACGGCCACCGCGGAAAATGCCGCCGCCGAACCGAGCACGGGCAGCGCGGGCGCGAACCAGACGCCGAAGTTGAAAAACACCGCGCTGCCGCCGACGAGCAGCGCGGCCGGGAGGCCGGCGGCGAGGCCGGGCGCGAGCAGGCCCACACCCTTGCGGCCGTAGGCGCCGACGAGCACGACGCAGAGTGCCAGCGCGGCGAGCGAGGCGCGCCAGCCCGAGTCGGTGAGAAAATCGCCGGAGGCGAAGTTGGCGTAGGCGGTCCAGTGCGTGATCACGCCGGGCTCGACTTGAACGCCGTCGGGATCGGGCGAGGCACACGGCGTGGCCACGGCGTCGAATGCGGCCTTGGCGTTGGCGCCGACGAAGACCGTCCGTCCGCGCACGGCGCGGAAATGTTCACCCTCCGGCTCCGGCGCGGCGTCGATCAGCGCGGTCAGCTCGGCTGGGTGGAAGACCGTCCCGTCGCCGAGCATGCCCAGGCCGGCCTGGACAAATGGATACGCCGCCAGCACCGGCACGCCGCGGCGGCGCAGGTCGGCGAGGTTGCCGCGCCAGCGCAACAGTTCGGGCACCGGCGGCTGGCCGTCCGGCGGGCGCTGCAGCGCGGCCTCGACGAGCGACTCGCCCCGCAGGTAGCGGCGGATCACGCCGTCGGCGTCGGGGAGGGAGTTGACGTATCCCCAGCGCGAGCGGCCGGCGAAGTAGCGCTCCTGCTCCAGGCGGAACGGCGGCGGCCAGATGACCGGCAGCTGGATGATGCCGTTGCGCGGGTTGCGCGAGGCCCCGAGCGTCACCTCGGTCAGTCCGGCCGCGACGCCGCGCAGCAGGAGATCGTCCTCCTCGTTCACGGAGTTCTCGAAGAAGATCAGGTCGACGACGATGCGCCGCGCGCCTGCGCGGTGCAGCCCGGCGAAGAGCCCGGCAAATGCGCTGCGCGGCCACGGCCAGCGCATGCCGTAGTTTTCCGAACCCATCGCCTGCAGCGACTGCTCGTCGATCAGCACGATCGCCGTGTCCTCCGGGATCGGGGCCTGGTCGGCGAGTTCGCGCTGCAGCAGGTCGAACCACGCGCGGTCGATCCGCTCGGTCACGCCGGCGAGCCAGAGCAGCGCGACGAGGGCGAGCGCGACCAGCGGTGCCGCCAGTGCGCGGAGAGTCGACTTGAACGCGGAGGGACGCGCCATGGGTGCGCGCCCATTGAGCGCAGAGCGTGGCCGTCGCGAGCAAGCCCGAAGGATTGCGCCCCGGCTCGGCGGGAGCGGCCGCCGTCGCTCCGCACATCGGCCGCTTCAGTCGTTCCCGGGCGCGGTCGAATAACTAGGTAGTCTTCCCTGCCCATGCCCACGCCCACCGCCCGGGACCTGTTCCTCGATGCCATCGGCACCATCGGCAATCTCTATCCGGCGCCGCGCACGCTCGGCCGGGCGCTCGCCCTCCTGCGCGATCCGGACTCCGACGTGGCCGACATCGCGGCCCTCATCGGCCAGGATCCGGCCCTGGCCGCTGATGTCCTGCGCTGCGCCAACAGCGCGGCCTACGGGGTCGGTGTGCATGTGGCCGCGATCGACCAGGCCGTGCAGAAGATCGGCTCGAGCGAGACGATTCGCATCCTCGGCCGCGTCATCACCCAAGGCATGACCCGGCAGCATCTCGCCAACTACGGCATCGATGCCGAGGACTTCTGGGCGGAGAGCCTCTTCAATGGCATCTTCATGGAGACGCTCGCGCGCACCACGCGGGCGGTCGACATTGACGACGCCTATCTCGCAGGGCTGCTGCGTTTCATCGGCCGGCTCGCGATCAACCAGACCATGCATGCCTTTGGCGCCGGCGTCTTCTGGGATGGGGTCGAGTCGCTCTCCGCCTGGGAGCAATCCAACGTCGGCGTGACCCATGCCGAAGCCGGAGGCATTCTTCTGCGGCGCTGGCAGATCTCCGACACCGTCGCACTGGCCGTCGAGAGCCAGGATTGGATCGAGTCGGCGGAGTCGCCCATCGCGATCGTCCAGGCGCTGCACTTCGCCGCCTCAGTCCTCCCGTCCGGGCTCGAGCCAGCCTTCTTCACGACCGGCAGTGAACGGCCGGTGGCCGTGCGTCTGCAGGATCCGTTTGTGCGCGCCAACGGACTGTCTGAGGAAGGTGTGGTCGACTTGATCGAACAGACCCGGGCCGACTTCGCGCGCGTGCGCGACGAGCACTACCGCTGACCGGGGGCGTGGGTCGCCGCGGCGGGGCGATCGGGGATTGTGCCGGGCATCGGCGCCCGCACACTCACCGGCCATGGTTCGCATTTCCGCGGCATACTACGGGGAGTTGCACTGCGAGGCGGTGCACGGGCCGTCGCAGGCCCAGCTGCAGACCGACGCGCCCGCCGACAACGAGGGCCGCGGCGAGGCCTTCTCGCCCACCGACCTCGTCGCCACCGCGCTGGGCACGTGCATCCTCACCACCATGGGCATCGTGGCCCGCCGCGCGGGTATCGCCATCGAGGGCTCGAGCGTGACGGTCGACAAGGAGATGACCGCGCAGGCGCCGCGGCGCATCGCACGGCTCACGGTGCATGTGCAGATGGCGATCCCGCGCTCGGCCGACCCGCAGGGCGTGCTCGAGCCGATCCTCACGAAATGCCCGGTGAGCCGCAGCCTGCACCCCGATGTCGAGGTCGTGGCGCGCCTCTCCTGGAAACCGGAGGCGCCGTGAACGCCGCGTCTCGTCGTGCCACCGGCAGTGTCGCCGCGTGCCTCGTGGTCGTCCTCGCCCTGATGCTGAACGCCGCGGGCTGCAAGCCGCGTGCCGACGCCGCGGCCCAGCCCGACGTCCTGATCTTCGCGCGCGCGAGCGATGCGCAGCGGCTCGACCCGGCCGACGTGGACGACGGCGAGTCCGTCAACACACTCAACCAGATCCTCGAGGGCTTGGTGCGATTCCATCCGGGCACGCTCGAGATCGAACCGTGCCTGGCGGCCGCGCTCCCGGCCATCTCGGATGACGGCCTGACCTACACCTTCACCCTGCGCGAGGGCGTGCGTTTCCACGATGGCACGCCGCTCACGGCGGAGGCCGCAGCCTGGAGTTTTCACCGGCAGATGTTCAAGGACCACCCGGGCCGGCCGCCGGGGGCGGTTTTCGAGTATTGGAGCTCGCTGTATCAGGATATCGCCGACGTCCGCGCCACCGATCCGCACACGCTCGAGGTTCGCCTCAGCCGGCCCAACGCCGCGCTCCTGTCCTCGCTGGCGATCTTCCCTGCCCATCTGATCAGCCCGAACTCGCCGGCCGGCGAGGCCATGCAGCGCCGCCCGATCGGCACCGGCCCGTACCGCTTCGTCTCGTGGTCGCCGAGCCAGGCCATCGTGCTCGAGGCCAATCCCGACTACTGGGACACGGCGCATCCCCCGCGCTTCAAGCGCGTCGTGCAAAAGGTCGTGCCGGAAAACTCAGTGCGCCTGCTCGAGCTCAAGGCCGGCAACATCCACGGGCTCGACGGCATTCAGCCGGCCGAGCTCAAGTCCCTCGGGGGCGACGCGCGCTTTACCGTCTACCGCGACGCCGGGCTCAACGTCGGCTACCTCGTCTTCAACCTCCGGCATCCGCGCTACCAGGATCCCGAGGTGCGGCTCGCCTTCGCGCTCGCCCTCGACCGGCGCCAGCTGGTGGCGGTGGCGCTCGACGGCGCTGGCGTGCCGGCCGACTGCCCGCTGCCGCCCGGCTTTCTCGGGTATCCGAAGAACCCCGACCCGGTTCCGCACGACCCGGAGCACGCCCGCGCGATCCTCGCGCGCCATGCGGCGGACTTTGCCGAGCCGGTGCGGCTGCACGTCATGAGCACGGCCCGGCCGTTCCTGCCGGACCCGACCAAGGCATCGTCGCTGATTCGCGCCCAGCTCGAGGCCGTCGGCCTGCGCGTCGAGATCGTCTCGCGCGACTTCAAGACCCACCTCGATGCCCTGCGCAATTTCGAGTACGACTGCGCGATCATCGGCTGGATCGGGGACAACGGCGACCCTGACAATTTTCTCAGCACCTTTTTCGGCAGCTGGGCGACGACCCGGGGCTCGGCCAGCAACTACGCCGACTACCGCAGCGCCGAGATGGACCGGCTGCTCCTGGCGGCGCGGCGCGAGACCGACCGCGTGGCGCGGGCCGCCCTCTACGAGCAGGCCATCGGGCTGTGGCGGCGCGACCTGCCGATCGTGCCGCTGGTGCACGGCGAGACCATCGCCGTGTGGCGGCGGGAGGTAACTGGATTCCAGATACAGAAGGACGGCAACCTGCGGCTCGCCGGCGTCGGCTGGGCGGAGGCGGACGAGGCGAGGTAGGCCAGGGGCGCCGCGCGCCGCGGCGCGCGGTCAGATCGCCGCGAGGATGCGGCCGCGCAGCAGGTGGAAGATCGCCTTGAGCGCGAGTTCGTTCAGCCAGATCGGCTTGGCCAGGAAGTCGACCGCGCCGCTCTCGGTCGAGTGGCTGCGCGTCTCGAAGTCGGAGAGCGCGGTCACGAAGACGACCGGCGTGGTGAGGTTGGCCTCGGTGGCGTGGATCTTCTCACAGAGCTTGAAGCCGGATATCCCCGGCATGTCGACGTCGAGGAAAATCAGGTCGAAGCGGTTCTCCTCGACGAGCTTGAGGGCGATCGCGGGATCGTCGATGCGCAGCGCGCGCAGGTGGGCCTTCTCGAGCGCCGAGCTGACCGTCTCGCGCGAGACCACGTCGTCGTCGACCAGCATGATCATCGGCGTGGCGAACACCTCCTGCTGCGGCGCCTCGGAATTGCGAAAGAGCGCGGGCGTGAGCTCGACGGCCTGCGTGATCGTTCGGATCGAGGAGACGTTGAACTTCTTGGGATTGGCCAGCAGCTCCTTGAGCATGGCCTCCAGCGCACCGGCGAGATGGGCGAGGCGGGTGAAGCCCGCGAGGCCGGCGTTGGCCAGCGAGTGGGACGCGGTGTAGAGCTTCTTGAGGTGCTCGGACTCGGCGCCCTCGTTGCTCTTCACCCAGTCGTGCAGGGCCTGCCGGGCGTCTCGGTCATCACGGGTTGGGCGCTCACGGCCGGCGACATCCTGGGGTACGGCGCCGACACGGTCATCCTCGCCACCGGGAGCCGGTGGTCGGCGGACGGCACCCAGCCCGGCGTGGCCGGGGTGATCGCCGAGGGGCTCCTCACGCCCGAGGCGATCATGGCGGGGGCGCGTCCCCGCGGGCGCCGGGTCGTCGTCTACGACGCCGATGGCTACTTCGTCGGGCCGGGCATCGCGGAGCTGCTGGCCGCCGAGGGCCGGGACGTCACGCTGGCGACGCCGTTCCCCGTGGTCTCCCCTCTCTCGGACCACACCCTCGAGGGGAGCATGCTGCGCCGGCACCTGCACCGGGCGGGGATCGTCCAGCGCCCGGGCGTGACCGTGCTCGACTTCGATGGCACCCGCGCCCGGGGCACGGACGCCTTCGGGAGCGAGGTCGGCATCCCGGCCGACGATGTCGTCCTCGTCACGCACGAGGTGGCCACGGACGACCTGGCCGATGCCCTGGCCGGGGCCGACCTCCACGTCATCGGCGACGCCGCGTCGCCGGGACCCGTCTCGGAGGCGGTGTTCGACGGCCACCGGCTCGCCCGAGCCCTGGATGCGCCCGCGGCCGTCCTCCTGCGCGAGCGCTTGGCACAATGACGGTCCCACGTCCGGCGAGGAGAGCCCCATGGCCGACAGCAGCTTCGACATCGTCTCCAAGGTCGACCGCCAGGAGGCCGACAACGCCCTGA
>JACSRI010000156.1 GCA_014879845.1 Opitutaceae bacterium | reverse complement strand
GAGGCCGACGTGCTCCTGTGGGTGGCGCAGGGCAAGAGCAACGGCGACGTGGCCACGATCCTCGGCATGGGCGAGAAGACCGTGAAACAACACCTCGGCTCGGTCTTCCAGAAGCTCGGGGTCGAGGGGCGCACCGCGGCGACGCTGCGCGCCCTCGAGGTGCTCGCGGGCAAGCCGGCCGGTTGATCCACCTCAGGCCGAGGGATCGGCCCGACGCGACGCCTCGGCGCGGAGATACGGCTCGGGATCGATGCCGATGCGCCCGCACAACTCGCGAAAGAGGCGCTCGCGTTCCGCGCGGTCGTCGGTCGCGAACCGGATCCAGAACGGGCGTTGGGCCCAGTCGATGTCCGACTCCGCCTGCCCGTGGAGAAACAGGAGCATCGCGGCATAGTGCGGGATACCGCTCGCCGCCGGCCGCGCGAGCAGGCCCCGCAGCAAGGCGTCGATGATCTCGGGCGGGTGGAACTCGCGCACCTGCGCGAGCGCCTGCGTCAGCCCGCCGTAGATCTCTCCCCGCTCCAGCAGATCCACGAGCACGCGCGTGCGCTCGGCATCGTTGACCAGGTGCGGGGCGTAGCGGGTCACGGCCTCGGCGAGGTCGCGGCGCCCCGAACACAGCACGCGGGTCAGGGCATTGCGCGCCCGCGGCGTGTCGAGCGCGGCCAGGGCCTCGACGTCGCGCCAGTCCCCGACGCCGCGGGAGACGAGAATCGACTCGATCGTCGCCCGGGCCTCCGCGTTGGCCTCCGCCAGCAGCGCGATCGCGTAGCCCTCGCCGTCACGCCACTTGTCGACGGTCATCTGCATGCTGGACCGGAAGCGATCGACGATCTCCGAGGCCGAGCGTGCGGCGCGCGCCTGCTCCGCCATCCGGGCCGCGTCCGCCGCGCGCTGGCGCGACTCGAGGTCGGCTCGGATCGCATTCATGTCGACTTCGCCCGGCTGCGGCGCGGGAGGCTCGAGGACGAAGAAGAACCCCCGCTCGTCGGCGAATTCGCCGGAATATTCCGAACCGTTCCGCTCGCGGAAGGCGATTCCGGTCCCGCCCGCACGCGGCCGAGTCGCCACGCGGCGGGCGAGCTTGACGTAGGCGCCGACGGGCGGCGCGGGGAAACTGTGACCGACCTCGACGATGCTGTTGCCGTCGGCGAGTTCGGCCTCGAGGAGCGCACGCAACGGCGCGGGCATCTGGGCGAGGACGTGAAGGTGTTCGGTTCGCATGAGTGAAATCAGTTATTCGGTCAGCCAACGCAGGCCGGCCGGCGCCTGCCAAACCACGGGCTGCCAGGTCCAGCCGGCTCCCGTCACCGCATCGATCAATGGAGCCTTGAGCGACTGCAGGTCGAACGTATACGCGGCGGAGAGGCGGCCCGACACCGAGCCGTCGCTTTCGACCTGCGCGCCGAAAACCCGCTTATGCTCAACCTGGAAAAACTGGATACCGGTCGCGGCGCGCCAGTCGAAGCGCAGGCCATCGGCGCCTGCCGAGGCATCGAATGCACTCCAGTACTCCCGCACGCGCACGACGCGTGCCGCCTCATCGAACGACAGCACCAGCCGGTGGGTGCGGTTCATCTGGTGCAAGCGCATGAGGTCAAACCAACGGGCATCACCATAGCGCCACGTCGCCTCCACCGTCCGGCCATCGGCGCCGGTCGACACGCTGACCGGCTCGCCCGACCGGTTCAACTCGAGCAGTCGGTCGCGCAACACCCCAGCATCGACGACCGCCACGCCGGCACGGGCGCCGGTGCGGGCGCTCCAGGCCGACGCCTTGAAGAACCAGCCTGTCGCGAGCGCGACATTGATGACCAGGAACGCCACCATGACCGGGGTGTTTTGCTTGAGACGCGTCGAGACAGCCTGTTTGGACGGCGCGGTCGGAGCCGCGACGACACCGCCGGCGGCCGAAAGCGCACCGAGAGCGCCCTCGCGCCGCGACTCGACCGCCACCCGGGTTGACCCAGTCCACGCGTACAACTCCTCGCCCGCCGTGACGACATGGTTCCACTCGCCTTGTCCGGCGAAGCGGCGCGCCGTCCAGCCGGCGGCATCACTGCCGCTCACCTCGGCGAACTGAAAGAACGTCCCGTAGCGGTTGAGCGCCGCCCCGGCCGACTCCGCGCTGGGAAACCGCGCGGCCAGAGCCGACTCGCCGCTCGCCCGGAAGGCGATGCGCGCCTCGACGGCGTCGCGCAGGACCTCACCGAGGCTGAGCCTGGCATCGACGATCAACGCAGGATCCGCATCCGCCCCGAAGACCGCATCCCAGGCCACCGGATGCTGGACCGGCGGCGCACCCGTCGGCCCGATCGGCTCGGCGACGACCGCGGGGCGGGCCGCATCCACCTGCACCGCGCGGGCATGGGCCCATGCGTCGAGCAGATGGACGATCGCCTGCGGGCCGCCGACGATGGCGAGGAATCCGATGAAGAAGACCAGCGGCTTGAGCGAGGCGCCGGATCGCATCATCAGCGTGCCGAACAACACGACCAGCCCGAGCGACACCGTGAGGAAGACCGCGATGCCCGCGACCGCGGGATACTCGCGAAAAGTCTGGGGAAGGTTGTTCATGGGAAAGGTGCGGTGTCTGCGAGCCTGCCGACGGCGGCGGGCGATGGGACCAGCGTAGCAGGCGCCCCGGTCATCGACCATCGGACCTCGGTCGGAGACCCACCCGGGTCGGGACAGCACGGGTCCGACTTTGGTCGGAGACGTCCTTGGGCGGCTCCGGCGACGGGCGCGGCTTCCCGCGCGGGAATTTGCGCCCGGCGCCGATCCT
>JACSRI010000013.1 GCA_014879845.1 Opitutaceae bacterium | reverse complement strand
CGCCTGACGATCAGCCGGCGGCGGAAAAGCGCCGGAAGGTGCCGACGCCGTCGGCGATGACGGTGCCGCTGCTGTGCTCGACGCGGATCGAGACGAAGGCGACGCTGCGACCGCCGCCGGTGCGCGTCGCCGTGACCGTCAGGACACCGTCGCGGGCCGTCCCCAGATAGTTGACGGTGAGCGACAGGGTGACGCCGCGCGTATCAACCTCGTTCGGGTCCTTCGGCGGACCGCCGAGCGCGGCATAGCCGCCGGCCGAATCCATCAGCGTCGCGACGAGCCCGCCGTGCAGGCCGCCGCCCCGGTTCATGAAGTCCTCCCGCACCGGGCACTTCATCACCGCGCGGCCATCGGTCCACTCGACCACCTCCCAGCCGATGAGGCGGTGGAAGGCGCTGTGGCGGTCGGAGGGACGGACCTCGATCGGCTGGTCCAGTGCGCTCATCCGCCGGTCTCCCCTTGTCGCTGGCCTGCTTTGGTCGGGGCCGTTGTGGCGTCACGGAGCGGCGTTGACAAGTCGGCCACGCGCAAGGGCGCGTCCCTCGATCGGCAGACGGTCAAGGGGTCGGCGCGCGGGATTCGACATGACGACGGTAGCCGTCGAGCGCCGTCACGAGGCCTTCGGGCACGCCGGCCGCACGCATGCGGTCGCAATGACGGCGGAGAGCCGCAGCGACGTCGTGCGGCTGGTGGCGGCCGCTGGCCATGACGCTTTCCGACAGGACGACGATGCGATCTATCGCCTTCTGGTCTCGCTCCAGCAATTCCTCCGCCGGTTGCAGCGGCACCGGCCAGCGGGCCGTGCCGTGCTCGGTCTTTTCCCAGTGAAACGGTCGGCGCCAAAGGTCGAGTACGGCCTTGAGTGCAGCGACCCCCATAGCAGCCCAGGCCAGCGGCAGTAGGACCAGACAGGGAGCCAACCGTATCCTTCCGGCTCTTATAAGACCGACGGCCTTGTACGCAATGCTGCCGCCATAGCCGGAAAGGAAGATCCACGCTGCAGGAGTGCCCCACTCCGGAGGACCGTGCAAGGCACAGTGCACGGCGAACGCGGCCAGGCACGTCAGATGGACGAAGGCAGAACCAAGAGAACCGATCAGCGTCACGGCAAGAGCCACGCCCCCGCGAAAGCCCAACTCGTCCGCCAGCCGCCGCGGATCGCGAGACAATACCGCGAGTGTCTGGAGCCACCCCTTGAACCAGCGGCTGCGTTGGCCGAGCCAGCCGCGGAAGTGGGGTGGGGCTTCCTCGAGCGTCGGCGTATCGATCGTACCTGTCCACCACCCTATGCGGGCCAGCCGAAAGCCGAGGTCGGCGTCCTCCGTGACGTTGTAGGGATCCCAGCCGAGAGATTGTTCGAGCGCGGCGCGGCGGAAATGATTGGAGGTGCCTCCGAGCGGCACAGGCAACCCGACGCGCGACAAGAATGGAAGAAGCACACGAAAGAGTGCGTCGTACTCGGCGGCGAAGAATCGCGAAAGCCACCAGTCGCGGTCATTGACAACTGTGAGCGGCGCTTGCAGGCACCCGACGCGAGGATCGGCGGCAGCGAAAACCTCCGCGGCCTCCTTCAACTGGCCGGGTCCTGGTCGGTCCTCGGCATCATACACTACGATGATGTCGCCAGTTGCGAAGGGGAGCGCCATGACCAACGCTTTTGGCTTTGTCCGCGGACCGAGCAGAGGGATGCGAACCACCTCCATGAACGAATCTAGCGGCTGCGCCCTGACCGCCGCCAAGGTTTCGATATCGTCGGCTTCAAGAACGAGTTTGATCTCAAGCCGCGCACGCGGGTAGTCAATCCGCCGGAGCGCGGCGAGCAGTGCAGGCACCACGGATGCCTCACGGTAAAGTGCGCAGAGAATGGAATAGCGCGGCAGCACCTCGTCCTGCAGCGCTTGTCGCGGAAGCGGTGGAGGGGGTGTGGCGGCCGCTGCAAGCCGAAGCGATATCCACACCGAGACACTCGCGCCGATTGCAATCCCCGTGAGCGCCGCGAGCCAGCCCGGGCCGGCAACGAGCGCGGCGAAGAGGAGGATGAGGCCGGTGATGACCGAGCCCGCCATGCGGCGCATCAGGCCGCGATCCGCGGCGCTCATGGCCGGCTGCTCCCGTTCCAGCCTTGGGACGGTCGCCTCGTACCAGGCGTCCTCCGCCCAGGTCCTCACCAGCCGGGAGAAGGCCTGCGGGGTGGTGACGAGTACCGGCAGCGAGCCGGGCGAGGGGCGCGGGCCGTCGGCGGCGAGGCGTTCGGCCTCGGCGGGATCGGGGGCCATCAGGATCGCCTTGCCCACCACCGGGTGCACGATGCCCACCACGCCGCGCGCGAGGACAGCGCGCCAGTCGGCGGGATCGGCGGCGACGACGGGCATGGCGCTGTCGAGGCGGGTGACCATGCCGCCCACCCGCCGCGACAGCGCGGCGACGATCGCCTCCGCCGAGACCAGCCCCAAGGCCAGCGCGGCCTCGAGCGGGGCGACGCCCCAAAGTCCCGCCGCCGCCTCCACCCGGAACCGTTGCGGCTGTGCGACGAGTTCATCGACCAGCCGGCCGGGCGCGGCCCTGTCCGACCGGACCTGCCGCGCAGCGCGTGGTTCCGCCGGCCCGCGGGCCGTCGCGACCCGCTCCGCGAACCGCGCACGAAACTCCTCTGATCGCATGGCGCGACCGCCCGTCCCTGTCGTTCGCCCCCTCGCGAACGCCCCGGCGCAGGCTATAAGGGAGTTGTGTGCCGGCATCAGTCGGACGAACCCGGATGACGTGTCGTGATCGCCAGAGCCTTATTGCTGGTTGCAGCC
>JACSRI010000104.1 GCA_014879845.1 Opitutaceae bacterium | reverse complement strand
GAGCAGCGGCTGGCCGAGGGCGAGGCATTCGATCACGGTGTAGGGCAGGTTGTCCGCCAACGAGGGCATCACGGCCAGTGCGTGCGAATGTTCTCGAAGAAACGCCAACGCGCCCGCGTGGTCGAGGGAGGGATGAATCTCGAAGGAGAAGCGGCCGCCGCACACGCTGCGCGCCTGCTCGATCGCGGCCTCGGCTGGCCCGAGCCGCGTGATGTGCGGCTTGCCCACGAAGTGCACGCGGACCGGCTTCGCTTGGGTTTCGACCGGGTCGCTGCGGGTGGCGAGTATTTCGAGTGCCGCGAGAAACACCTCCAGACCCTTGCGAGTCTCGAGACGACCGAAGAAGATCAGTTCCTCGAGTCCGCCGGGAGCGACGGCGCGAGGGACGACGGGCGTCCCGGGAACCTCAAAGAGAATCGGAAGGACGCGCGTGTCCGCCGGCACCGGCCAACCCTGCGTGCTCAACCACGAGCGGATCGCCCGACTGGGGCAAATCAGTAGATCGGCATCCGCGATCGCCGACCGTTCCAGTGCATCCTCGATCAACCCCTCGCGTCCGGCGGCCGGAAACTCCTGCATGCCCTCGCGGATCCACTCGGACGGCCCGTGCACGGTGACGACCAGTCGCGTCGCGGCATGAGCCGCCCCGCAGCGCTTGGCGCGCACGGCGATGGCGCCGTTGCCCTGCCAGTCCTGAAAATGTACCTCGTCAAACGCCGGCACCTGCGCGCGCAGCCAGCGATCGACGCGGTGGGCGATGGTGTGGCGCGCGGTCAGCGGCAGGATTGAGACACCGTCCGCCTCGGGCAACTCGTCGAGCATGACGAGATCGACGCCGTGGGTCTCGCGGTAGAGTCGCTTCCACGTTTCGGCCTCGCCGGACTCGGCGTGGGCGGTGTGCACGACGGTGACCGCCATCCCACGCCTCGCCATGAGGCGTGCAAGATACAGGCAATGCGTGCCGATCCCGCCGTTGCGCGTGGGGCCGGCCAGGTCGGGGGTGACGATGCAGGTGCGTTTTGCTGCCACAGAGACCCGCTTAGCCTCGCGGTCCGCCCGGGACAGATGCAAGGGCGAACCCCGTCGTAACCTGCTTGCCCGCCCGTCGGTCGGGAGGCGCCCCGGTCCGGATCCTGGTCGCGATCAAAGCGTGCCTGCCCGCGGCCGCCCCGAGGGAACACCCGCCGATCACGGGAACGCCTTGCCGGGCCCCGGAAAACGCCAATCCTAGCAGGTTTCCGCCGCCCAGGCGCCTTGTGTGAAGATCCTGATCTGCCACGAACGATTTATTGCCCGCTTCGGCGTCGACCGAGTGCTCCTCGCGCTCGCTCGTGACTTCCTCGGACGCGGGCATGCGGTGACGCTGGCGGGGATGGACCTCGATCCGTGGCCGCTTGGCGATCGGCCCGCCCCCCGGGTGATTCGGGTCCCGAGGCCCGATACGACGATCGAGGCCGATGTCGAGACCACCGCCTGGCTCGCCGACCACTGGGAGGAGCACTTCGGCGGCGAAAACGGGCCGGACGTCGTGCTGACCGCCGGCTGGCCGTTCCTGTCGGCGATCCCGCTGTTCGAGTCGCGGGGATGCCGCGTGGTGTATCAGGATCACGGAGTCATCCCCACCGACGGACTCCCCGAGATCGGCTGGCGTTCGCTTTCCCTGCTCGAGGAACTCCGGCGCGTGTTCCTCCCGGCCGCCTCGGCGGTGGTCGCGGTCAGCCGCTTTGTCCGCGATACGCAAACCGCCGCGCTGATCCGCCTGGATCAACCTCTGGAGGTGATCCCCAACGGCGTGGACCACATCGCGGCCGGTGCGTCCAGCGAGCGCCCGTCGGCGGTGCGCGTGCTGAGTGCCGGGCGGTTCGAACCGGGCACGTATAAACAGTCCGAGTTGGTCTTCGCCCTCGAGCAGATCCTGCGCGACTCCGGGCCGACCGCGTCGATCGGCGTGCTCGCCCAGGCCGGCGAACTGGCGGCGAGCATCGCGCGAAACTCCGGAGTGGTGGCGCTCGGTCGACCGTCCGACGCGGAACTGGCCGGGCTGGTGCGCGGATGCGAGGTCGTGGTGTGCTTTTCCCGCTGGGAGGGATTCAACCTCCCCCTGGCCGAGGCCCAGGTGCTGGGCAAGCCGTGCCTCGTATTCGATATCGGGGCACACCGCGAGGTCGTCGCTCACCCGTGGTTGCTCTGCGCCGACCTGGCGGAGATGGCGGGCAAGGTCCGCGCGCTCCTCGACGGCACCGCTCCGGCGGAGATTTGCGATGGCACGGTCTTCCGCGCCTGGGGCGCCACGCGCAAGCGGACATGGGCGGCGATCGCGGCGCGCTACCTCGAATTGTTCGGGACCCTCGTGCGACGCGAACGGGCAGCATCGCCGGCGCGCGCCCGCCGCATGGCCGTGTTGATGGACGTGACCAACGCCACGCGCGATCCGTCCAACTCCGGGTGCGTGCGTGTCACGCGCCGCCTCGCCGCCGAGTGGCAGGCCTACCTCGACGTCGTATTCGTCGTCTGGGAGCGCGAGGCACAGGCCTTTCGCTTCCCTACGCCGGCGGAGTTTCGCCAACTGGGCGCCTTCCAAGGGCCGGCTCAGCCCGTCGGACATCCGGAGTCGACCGAGGGCGCTCCCGTCCTGCTCGAGCCGTGGCTGGGGTGCGGCGCGTTCGACGAGCGGGTCGCGCGCCCGGGCTGGATTCTCCTGCCGGAGATCCGGCATCGCCCGGATCTCTGGCCGATCCTCGAGTGTGCCGCGCGGCTGCGCCTGCGCACCGCCTCGATCTTCCACGATGCCATCCCGCTCGTGCGACCGGACCTCGTGCCCGATCCCGCCTACCGCGAGGGCCACGCCGACTACATGCGCGGGCTCAGCCGCGTCGACGTGTCGGTCGCCAACTCCCGCGCGTCGGCCGCGGCGCTGCGTGCCTTCTGGGAGGCCGAGCGGCTATCGGGACGCGCGGCTGCGTGCCTGCTCCCCGGTGGTCTGCCGGGGGAGCGACCCGGAACCGCAGCGGTGGTCGCGGCCGACGCCGCGCCGTTCATCCTGATGGTGTCGACGCTCGAGCCGCGCAAAGGCTACCGGCGCCTGATCGAGGCCTTCGTCGCCGCGAGGGCCCGTGCGCAGCAGCCGGTGTGGCGCCTCGTGCTCGTCGGCGGGCGCCTTTGGTGGTCGAGCGAGATCGCGCGGTTTGTCGAGGAGGCCTGCCGCGCCCATCCGGAGATCACCTGGGTCGAAAACGCGACGGACGAGCAACTGCGACAATTCTACCGCGACTGCGCGTTCACGGTCTACGCTTCGGAGATCGAAGGCTTCGGCCTGCCCATCATGGAAAGCGTGTGGCATGGTCGGCCCTGCCTCTGTCACGACGACGGCGTGATGCGCGAGTTGGCGGCCGGTGGCGGCTGCGTGACGGCCGACCTGCTTCAGCCCGACACGTTTCAGGCCGCGCTGCTGCGCCTCATGGACGATCGGGCCCTGCGCGAACGCCTCGCGGCCGAGTGTCGCGCGCGTTCGGTCAAGCGCTGGAGCGACTTCGCCGCCGAGTTCTGGGCCCGCCTGGCCTGCACCCGCTGGGCGGTGCTCGAGCCATTCGGGGGCGACGCGACGGACGAAGGCATGCCGGCCGCATCGGCGGTCGCGGGACGGCTCTCGTTCGTCATCCCCACCTACAACCGGCTCGATCTCCTCCAGGTCTGCCTGCGCACCTTGCGCGAGACGCTGCCTGGCGGGCTCGACGCCGAGATCATCGTGGTCGACGACGCGAGCGGTGATGGCACGCGGGCGTGGCTCGAGCGCGGAGAGGGCGCGGCCGCTGGGTTGCGCATCGTGCGCCACGCCACCAATCGTGGATACGGCGCTGCAGTCAACCACGCGGTCCGCATCGCGACGGGGACGTGGCTGGTCCTGCTCAATCATGACCTGGCCTTCCGCGTGGGCTGGCTCGAGCCGATGCTGGCCGCGGCGCGACGCCGGGAGAGGTTCTTTGCCGTCGGCAACATCCAGTGTGCGGCGCACGACGGCCGACTCGATCACGCCGGAATCGTGTTCGACGCGGCCGGGCACCCGGATCACTTCGAGGCGGACCTCGCATGGCTGCAACGTGTGCCGGAGCGGGAGTTTCCCGCCGTCACGTTCGCGTGCGCGCTCGTCGACCGCGCGCGCTTCCTGGCGCTCGGCGGGTTCGACTCACAGTTCCTCAATGGTTTTGAGGACGTCGATCTCTGCCTGCGCGCCCGGTTCCAGGGTTGGCCGAGCCTCGTCGCGAACCACAGCGTGGTCGATCACCAGATCTCCGCCACGCCGGGACGCAAGCTCGCCGAGCCCGAGAACCGGCATCGGTTCTTTGCGCGGTGGCGGACGATGGCCGTGGTGCTCGGGCGCGACTGGATGGAGCGGCTCGCGTGGGAGCGAGTCGGCGGGGTCGGCGTGGCGGAGGATGCACGCCCGGCCGGCCCATGTCGTGTCCTTATCGATCTCACATCGGCGCCAGCCGACGAGGCGCCCGGGATCGTCGCGCGCCTCGTGGAGGCATTCGCGTCGCCGCCAGCCGGCGGCCAGCCGGAGCGCTTGATCGTCGTGACCGGCCCCGAGGCGTATCAGGCACTCGAGGCAACGTCGGAATCGAGCGGCGTCGCGCGCGGTCGCGCCGAGTTGTGGTGTCTCGTGGATCGCGACGGCGCGCCGCTCGCGCCCGGGACGGGCCCTCGACGCATCGTAAGTGGTCCGGCCGTCACGGCGGCTCGGCGGCTCCAGGCGGACGTCGTGGTGACGTACGACGGAGACTCATCGCTGGTCACACCGGATATTCCGACGCTCGCGTGGCCCCTCGGTGTGAGCACGGCGCAGGCAGCCGGGGTAGCGGTCACGGGCTACCGCGTCTGCGAACCGGATGGCGCCTCGGGATCGCCGGCGATCGCCGTGCGGGCGGCCGTCGAGGCGTTCAGGCGTGGTGGCGTCTCCTGGTGCTGGTCGGAGGCGTGGCGCCGGCTCGACGGCGACGAGAGTATTGCCCCCGGCGGTGCAACGCCGCTGCCGACCGGAGTCGAAACTGCGGACCAGATCCTTTGTTGCATCGACGAGCCCGTCCTCTGGGAGGAACGGGTCCCGCTCGTCGAGATTCGCGGCTGGTGCGTGCACCGTGAAAGCCGGCCGATCACGCAGGTCTTTGTGCGGGCCGACTCGGGGCACGTCTGGCGTGGGGTGATGGGATGCGCGCGACCCGATGTGGCTGCGGCGTTTCCGGCGATCGCCACAGCCGGCGCGAGCGGCTTCAGCGTGCGTGTGCGTGCATGCGCCGGATCGTTCGAACTCTGGGCCGGTGGCGTCGACTCTGTGGTCCGGCTCCGGAGATGGAACGCTGCGGACGCCGCACCGGCGTGAGGACCGTCACGCGCCGTCGCCGGACCGACGTCGTTTCGGCCCGAGCACGCGCCGCGCGGCGCGCAGCGGCATGGTGAGTTTCCAGGAAAAGGTCGCGCTCATGCGGTCGATCTTCTCCTCGCGCTGGGCGACCGCCTGGCGAAGCTGATCGATCTCGACCGCGCGCTGGAGTTTCAGGGCCTCGAGGTCCGCCACCAGTTCGCTGATACGTAGCTCGAGGTTCGAGGCATGCTCGCGTGCGTTCTCGAAGTGGTCGTGCCATTCGTCGCGCTCGGCCTCGACGCGGCGGAGGTCGGCCCGCTGACCCGAGGGGCGGTCGAGGTGGTGCACCAGCGGCAGCAGCAGCTCAGCCAGGTCGGCCGTATCGGCCCAATCCGGACGCGAGCGCGTCGCGGCGGCGAGGCTGCGCATCCCGAGGGAAAGTTCGGTCTCGTCGCCGCGCAGGGTCGCCGCCGAATGCTCGCGCGGAGGACGACTGCAGACCGAGCGATAGAGGTCGGCCAGGCGACGGCTGATCTGCGCGCCGTCGAAACGCTGGCGGGCGAAGGCCGCGGCGTTTTCGGCGAGGCGCTCGCCGAGGGCGCGGTCGTGCATGATGCGTGCGCAGGCGTCGGCGATATGCACGGGCGTGGCCTCGTCGAGCACGACAGCCTCGCGCTCATCGACCAGCTCAAGTCCGATGTTGCTTGCCGGCACGATCACAGGGCGCCCGACCGCGAGAAACTCCGGGACCTTCGAAGGAAGCCGGAAGTTGTTGAACGCGCCCGGGCGGCCCGGCTGCACGAGCACGTCGGCCTCGGCGAGCAGCGCGGGCAACTCCACGCGCGGGATGAAGCCGAGATGCACGATGTGCTCGCGTATCTCGTGCGGTATTGATTCGGCGAATGCTGGCGAGTCGGCGCCGGTGCGGATCAGCCGCGTGGGGACGCCGCGGCGGTTGAGCAGGCCGACAGCTTCGTAGAGATCGCGCGTCTCGCTGGCGTTGGCGAAGGACGTCGAACCGGTATAGACGATGCACCGCTCGCCGTCGCGCAGCCCGAGCGATCGGCGGTGGCCTTCAACGCGCGCCATCGGATGGAAGAGGCCGAAATCGACCCCGGGCGGCAGGTCGAGCGTCGGCACGCCGGGCGGCACGAACGAACGCAGCGTCGGCACGATCGTCGACACCGCGTCGGCCGCGCGCAGGAACAGCCGCGCCCGCCGCGGATGCGAGAGCCCGGGCGCGAGTCGCTGCCGGATCACGTCCTCGTCGAGCCCGAGCAGGTCGTCGAGGGGCAGGCCCGTGCCCGCCGCGAACAGATAGTCCTCGTTGTCCTCGAGGTGGACGACGAGGCGCGCCTTGTGCGCCGCGCAATAACGCACGGCGAACTCGCGCACGAGTTCGCGCGGCGTCCAGGCGTGGAGCACGTCGGCCGGCTGCCCGTTGGGAAACGGCGAGGTGCCGTTGAGGCACTCGTGAAATGCCGCCGCACGGAACTTCACCTCCGGCACGAGACGCACCGTGTCCACTCCCCACGGCACCGCGAACACGCACGCATGCCCCGCCTGCGCCAGCGCATTGGCGAAGCCGGCGATATGGCTCGTACTATTGGTGGCAAAATCGCCGTAGTTGGCGAAGAGGACGTTCATGCAGCAGGGAGGGTGAAGGGAGCGAAAGGGTCTCGTGACCTCGCGGCAACGCCAATGATTCGCGACGCGCAGGCATACCGATTACAGCGGCTCAAGGAATGCCGCTGCGGCTTCTGGCATGCGAAACCGAACGGCTTCCGCGAGAGCCGAACGACTTCCCCGGCTACGACTCTCTCGAAACGGCTCCAGGCCCCGTCAGGGAACCTGATAGAGTTCGAGCAGCGCGATGCCGTCGGAGGCGTCTGCGCTCCCGAGGACAGCGGTCCGGACTCCCGGCGCCAGGGTCAGGAGTGCAGCCACGTCCTCGGAGTCGCCGCCCAGGCTGAAGGCCCCGCTCAGGCGCGATGCCAGTGTGAGTTCCGCCCCGTCCGTCGCGTCGGTCGTCGACCGGACGGGTGGGAGGGTGGTGATCGATCCGGCGTCGTGCAGCGTGACCATGGGACGGGCAAGGTAGCCGCTGACTCCAAAGCGAGCCAGGTTTGCGCCAATCCCACGACAGAGCACCCGGGTGCCCACCTGACCTGCAGTCACGAACCCGGCGATCAGCGCGCCTTCACCCTGGGTCACGCGGGCGCGTGCGGAGAGATTGACGAGGGAGGCCGAGCTGGCGGGGTTCAAGTCGTATAGCTCGATCAGGACAACTCCCGCTTCGCCGTAGCGATCGTCGGCCAGGGCCGTGTAGGCACCGGCGGGCAGGCTGACGAGCAGGGCCGCATCGTGGCTGTCGTCGGGCAGCGCGAATGCCCCAACGCGTACGGCGGCCGCGGCGATGGCCGTCCGCCGGGGAGCCACGCTCCAATTGATGGCGTGCGCGATCGGGCGGCCGTCAACCGTCGTCAGGACCAGCCGCGGGTTTGGCGCGCAATCGCCGACACCGCGTGCGGCCAGCGACGGGCCGACTGCGCGCAGCAGGAGTTCCTTGCTGCCGGATCCCCCGATGACGAAGCCGGCGATCAGCGCCGCGTCGCCCGGCGCCGTCCGGGCGCGGGCCGATAGATTGACGAGCGTCGCCGGTGTGGGGGCGATCGACAGGTCGCTGACCGAAACGTTTGCGGTGACGCTGATCGCGGCCCCGTGGCGGTTGGAGGCGACCACCTGGTAGACGGCGGTGTCGGCCACAGACACGGCCGGCATCGTGTAGGTGGCATCGATGGCTCCGGGAATGGCCTGGCCGTCCTTGTACCACTGGAGCGTCGGTGCCGGATTCCCTGTCGCGGTGGCAGAGAGGGTGAGATGGATGCCGGCTCCCACCTGCGCCGAGGTCGGCTGAATCACGAACTGCGGTGCGAGCGTAACCTCGGTCCGGAAGTCCCGAATCTCGCTCTCGATGCGATACGCGCCCGACGACAGCCACACGGACACGTTGCCGTGCATGCCGCTGACCAGGGCCGGCGTTCCGCGGTCGGCGAAATAGGTGCGCGTGCGCGAACTGCGCTGCGAGAGCCACAGGCCCGTGGGCGATGGGACAAGGACGGCCCCGGGCGCGACCTGATCGTAGAACTCATTGGGTGGACAACCTTCGGTGCCATGATGAGCCGCCTTCAGGATGTCGGCGCCCAGATCGGCTCCGGATCGCGCCAGATAGGCGCCCAGCGTGTGGTTGAGATCGCCCGTGAAGAGGACACGCGTCGTCCCGTGCACCAGGCGCATGACGATGCTGGTGTCGTTGATGTCTGTCTCACCGACGGGGGTGGTGATTCCGTCATGGGCGCAAATGACGTCGATCGCCGTCATCGTGCCGTCCGGCCCGCGAGTCTCGATCAGGCGATCTCCCGCCCGCGGGATGTCGCAACGCACGCCTCGCTCACGCAGTGCGGCGATCGTCGCCATGACATGATCGTAGTCGCAGCCCCACGGCATTTCGCGATCAGCGATGCGCCGGTCGCCCGGGGGATTCATGACCACACGATCGACCTGCACACCGGCGTCGATCAACTCGACGAGGTGGCCGTAGTGATCGAAATGGAAGTGGCTCAACACGACCAGGGCGACGTGCGTGACGCCGTGGCGCTGGAGCTGTGAAAGCACGGCCCCGCGTGCGTCGACTCCTTCACCGGCGTCGACCAGCACATGGCGCCCATCGGGCAGCGTGATGAGATGACAATCGGCCTGGCCGATCTGGCCCTGGACATGGAGCATGACCCAACGCGTGGGCAGGCCGTCCGCCACTGCGGGTGAGCGTGCCATGGTTAGCGTGCCCAGGATGATCAGGACAGACCACACGAGCGCGTAGACACGTGTCCTGAAAATTGGCGCGAAGGACTTGGGGAGGTATGGGGGCGTGGCGCCGAATGCGGGGCAATCGACGATCGATCCACGCCGTCCACCCGTGGGGAGACGGGACGGACGCATGAGGCTGGGGAGTATTGGGGAGTGCGAGACCCGGGAGTGGTGGGTCGACGGACGTGGTGATGCACATCCCGATGCGCGGCAAGTTTTCGATGGTTTCTATTAATCCGTCGAATGCTGCGGTGCGCATCGGCCTGCCTTATGGGCCGATCGCGCTTGCGACGTCGCGTCGGCGACGGGCCATGGACCTGCTCCTGGGCCGGTCCCGGGCCGCTATGCTTTGCTCGCCAGCGCGAGAAAGGTGTCCGCGAGCTTGTCGGCTTCGATCGCGAGATCGAAGGCGCGCGCCCGTGCTCGTCCCGCGGCGACCAAGGTCGTTCGCCACGCGGTATCCATGGCGAGTCGATGCATCGCTTCCACCAGCGCTTCGGTCGCGTCCGGATCGAAATAGCCGCAAGCATCGCCGCCCACCTCTGGCAGACTGGCCGCACGGGAACAGATGACCGGCACCCCGAGACGAAAAGCCTCGAGCACTGGGATGCCGAAGCCCTCGTAGCGCGAGGGGAAGACCAACCCACCCGCCGCCGCAAACACGCGCGAAAACTCCGCACCCGGAAGGTGCCCGAGGATGTGGACGCAGTCCGCCAGGCCGCGTTCGGCGATGGCGCGGTGGATGCGATCCGGTTCAGCGAAATGCCCGGAAAGTCTCAGGTGCCAGGGGGCGGCGGATCCTTCCCGATAACGCGCGTAGGCCTCGATGAGGCGCTCGTGGTTTTTGTGCGGCCAGTCGTTGGCGGGGTAGAGGAAATACGGCGCGGCGGCGGAGTGTGGCTCCCGCAGCGGCGACATCGATTGTCCGACAGCGTTGTAGACGACGAGCAGGTCGGCGGCTGGATGACCATAGTGGTGATGCAGGCGGTCCACCACGAAACGCGAGTTGCACTGCACGACACGGGAGCGGCTAAGCGTCTCCACCATCCACTTCTCGCGCGCCGCGACCTCCGCTGCCGGCAAGGCGCCGGGGATGTCTCGGTGCAGGAAATCCACGAGCAGGCTTACCTGCGGAAGATCCGGGCGGGAGAGTGGTGAGAAACCGAGCGGCGCATAGAGTACGTGGGCATGGGCGGCGAGCGCTGCGGCTTCGGGGGCGTCGACAGCCGACACCGGACGCGCGATCACGGCCGGCGCCGCGGTCGCGATCTCGCGGCACACCTCCGGGCTGGCCAGGGCCTGCACGCTCAGGCGGAATCGGCGGCGGCGCGCCACCGCTTCGAGGAGTTCGAAGACGAAGACCTTGACGCCGCCGTTCAGCCCTCCCGGGCTCAACCGCGTCAGGTCGGCGAGGATACGCCTTCGCGCGAACACGTCGCGCCAGGAGGGCGCGGGGCGGCGCCGTGCGGAGGACACCACCGCCGCGCCGGGCCGCCGCTCGAGCCAGAGCCAGATCGCGAGCGTCGCTTCGGCGGGGGCGTCGCGGAGCGGTCCGGCGATTGGAAAAATGATCTGAGGATCGTCGCCCGTGCTCTCGAGACTCAGTCCGCGCGGGTCTTCGACCCGGCGGGCCGAGCCGGAGACCTGCGCCACCGCGGCCAGGTCCCGACTCCGCCACACGGCGACGGTCGCGCGGGTCGGTCCGACCTTTACGGCGGCGCCGCCGAGTCTCACGCGCCCGGGCTGGTTGCCCGGGTCGAGTCGTATCTGGTGCGCGGATCCGCCGTTGACTCGTGGCAGGGCGATCTCGATGCGATTCCAGCGTCCGCGGCGCACGAGGTGAACTTCCGAACCGGCCTCGGTGAACCCGTGGCCCGCGTCGAGGTAGATTTGGATCGTCTCCGCCTCATCGGTCGCAGGCGTGGGCCGGTCGGCGGCGACGGCGTGCGGGACCGAGGCGAGATTGGGCGGAGCATACTGCGCGAGCTCGCAGGCTGCCGCCCCGCACCGGTCCCGGAAAAGTCCTGCGTTCGTCTCCTCGTGGTTCTGCCTTCCGGGCGACGCGCCGATGTAGTGCCAGATCACGCTGCGGGTCGCGACCGCGATCTCCGCGCCGCGGCGTCGCGCCTGGACGCAGAGCTCGATGTCCTCATAGCTGGTGCGATACCCTTCGTGAAATCCGCCGAGCGCGGTGAAGAGGTCGCGCCGGATCGCCAGGCATGCGCCGGTCACCGCCGGCACCGGAAACAGGTCGATGCGCGCCAGCTGGTCCAGACCGGGACGGTAGTGAAAGGGTGAACCGTCGGCCGTGAAGAAGATCCCGGCGTGGTCGGGCTGCCGCGAGCGCACGGAGAGTTGCACGTTGCCGACGATGCCCAGCCCGGGGCGGCCCTCGAAGGAACGCAGCAGCGCCGCGAGCCAGCCGGGCGTGAACCCGATGTCGTAGTTGAGGAAGAGGAGGATTTCGCCACGGGCACGTGAGGCCAGGGCATTGTTGCCGCGGGCGAAGCCGATGTTGTTCTCGTAGGTTTCGACGTGGGCCCACCGTGCCGCGCGGTCGACGAGTAACTCGCGCGTGCCATCCGTGCTCGCGCTGTCGCCGAACAGCCACTCGGCGTCGCGGGCGATCGACGCGCGCTCGCGCTCCCACGCCTCGAGGTAGTCGCGCGCGAGTGCCCGACGCTGATGAAACAACGTGATCACCGAGACCTTCGGTGCCTCGGCTGCGGCGGAGGGGGACGATCCGGCCGGGTTCATCGGTCGTGTTTCCGAGCCCGCGTCGAGGCGCGCGCAGGGCGAGTGACGTCGAGAGAGCCGCGGGTCATGGATGACCGAGTGCGAGGAGCCCGGGCACGGCGTCCAGGTTCGAGTCGTGCCGGATCTCGATCTCAACCAGCACATCCGCCGCTGGCCCCGATACGCTGACCGAGGGAAGGCCCAGGGACGGATCGATATCGAGGACAAGAATGTTCAGCGCCGCGACGGCGCGCAGGCGCATCGCGCCGCGAAACACCTGCACACGGCTCCAGTCTTGCCCCGACGGCAGGAGTGGCTGCCGTTGTCCATCCACGAGGCGGTCGACGCGCAGCGTGGATACGGTGACGAGGCCCGGGGTTTCGGACGGATCGAGTCGGAACTGCATCGGTCCAGCGACTTCCGGGACGAGGAACGTAAGGCGCGACGTCCGCCCGCTGACGTAGGCGAGACGCCGTGACTGTGCCTCGGTGAACGCGCCGTGCGCGCTCCAGAAGAGCTGGGCGCTCACCCAGCCGTTCTCCGGGCCGGCCGGTTGCGGTGGGGCGGCCGAGGTGAGCAGCGGCCAGAGAAGACTGGCGCGCAGGGCAGGGTGGGACACGCTGATGACCTCAAACAGCCGTGGCAGTCGCACGCGCGCCTCGGCCACGGCGACGGCGAGTCCCTGGCTTTGTTCGGCCAGCACGAGGTGTTGGAGGATCGAATACATCTCCACCCAGGGCTGCAGCCGAGGTCCAGTCCCCTCCGCCGTGCTCTCGAGAAGTTCGCCCGGTAGCGCCGAGAATTCGCGCCATCGCCACAGGTCGGTGGCGTAGAAATGGGTTCGATGGGAGAACTCGCAATCGATCAGGCGGGCATCTCCACCGTCGGCCACCAGGACGTTGCGAGCGATGAAATCACCATTGGTCAGCCGCGTCTCCATCGCTCCCCGCAGTGCATGCGTGCGGATGAACGGCAGCACAATCTCGCGCAGGAGCACGCGATCGATCGCGGAGAAAACCGCGGCCTGGAGCACGCCGTGGGCGAAGGCCTCGAATTCGCGGGCAGCCGCCTCCGGCGTCGATGGCTCGCGCGTCGCCGCGAGCGCGGCATGAAGCCGATCCAGGATCGCACGAGCGCCGGCGAACGGGAGGCTTCCGTCGCGGCAACGATCCTCGAGGCTCGCGCCCTCGAACCACGCGACACCGAGCATCGCCGCGTGCCCGCACTCGTGATGGAAGAGAGGCGCACACGCGATGCCCGGACACGCGGAGGCGAAGGCCGAGGCTCGTTGCCACCGATCGAGCAAGCCGGTGCCCACCGTGAGGTGGCACCAGGGCTGTCCCGCTCGGGTCACGCGGTAGGTGTCCGTGAACGGTGCATCGGCCCGCTGAGGATTTCTGCGCAACTCGGCGATGTCGACCTGCTCGCCAGTCGCGATCAATCCCGCGCGGCGCAGTTCCTGGACGATCGTCGATCGGTCGGGCATCGGGCCGCGTGTCTGCGCGAAGGAGCCGCGGTCGGTTTCGGAGGATCGTGGTGCGTCGCCCATCAGATGGCGGGAGTTCTGGCGGGACGCCCGCGAGCAGGCAAAGCTTTTGCCCGCGGCGCGACCGCGTTTGCCAAACGCGGACATCGGCCGCGGCCTACGAAGCGGGCTCGGCCTCGATGAAGAAACTCGGGGCGAAATCCGACGCGATGCCGAGTGCGGCCAGCGAGCGATAGTGCGAGGCGAGTTCTTCCTGGAAGGCCAGAGGCTCGCCGCGGATGCCGTCATGCTCGGCGACAACGCTGCCCGTGAGGAATCGATCGGTCTCGCTCCCCGCGGGCACTATCGCCTGCGGGAGTTTGTAGTCGGGGAACGCCGACCAGAATCGGATCCTCCCGAAGCCGGCCTCGCGCAGCAGAGCCTCGTATTCAACGCGTGTATGCGTGAGGCTGCGCAGGGGTTGGCCGCTGCGCGCGCGCCATTTGCGCTCCGCCAGTGCGGCGTCGTAGACCGCGATGCCGGCGCAATCGATATGGTCGTCAGGCGCGCCGAGCAGATACTTCAGGCCAAGTCGGTTCTCGATGCCGATGACAAGCCGCCCGCCGGGCGCCACAGATCGGCGGGCACAGGCCAGAAAAGCCCTCTGGGCTTCGCGCGGGCCGAGGTGCGGTGCTGACTTCGGCACCCATTCCAGCACGCCGATGCAGGTGACCAGATCGAATGGATCTCCGAACTCGACGTCGAGCAGGTCGGCCTGGACGAACCACATGCGCCCATCGAGGTGCTCCTGGCGCGCCGCCGCGGCGATGAACTCCAGCCGGTCCGGCGTGGGCTCGAGCGCGCAGACCTGGCAGGTCCGGGCGAGCGGAAGCGCGATTTGTCCCCAGCCGGCACCGATGTCCAGCACACGGGAGCCGGCGACAGGAGCGTGCTCGGTGAAGAACTGCGCACGGCGCGGATCCGTCACGATGCGGTGCAGCCAGGGATTGGCCTGCGCATAGCGCTCGCCGACCGCCTCGCGCCATGCCTTGCCCGTCTCGATGTCGGCGAGAATCCCTCGCATCTCCGCGGAGGAAATGTCCCGGTAGGTGTCCGCCGCAGCCACGGCGGCGAACCGTGCGCCAGGCGGGAGAGCGTGGTGTCGCCCGCGATGGGAGAGGCGTAAGGGGGAGGGACGGTCGGCCGTGGACATCAGGCGTGTGGTCGGTGCGTGTGGGGTCAGTCCGTGCGTACGTCGATCGTGTGATCGCAGTAAGCGATGCCGAACGAACGATCGCGGCCGATCACCTCGAAGCGGATCGCGTCGTAACGTCGCTGGATCACCTGCACATCACCGTTATCGAGGCGGACCCAGCCGGCGGAGAGGAAGTAGTTTCCAGGCATGAGGTTGAGGCGCAGTCCAAACGTGACCGTGGTCGTCCGCCCCGCATCGACCGCCTGCACGCGATCGCCGCGAAAGTAGGTGTTTGTGCCAAACACCTCTTGGCCGCGCACGTCCTTGATCGTGACGGCATAGATCGGATCCGCCACCGCGGCGTGCGCCTCACAGACCATGACCACGCGGGCCTCGTCTCCGGAAAGGAATGACAGGCTCGGAGCACCATCCGCGCCGCACAGCAGCAGCGACGAGATCTGTCCGACCTCACCACCGTAGGTGTATTCCTTGTCGGAGATCTGCTCGTGCGAACGCTCCTCCGCCAGGAGTCGCGAACCGGTGTCGACCGGGGAGGACACGACCACCGTCCCAGTCGCGGTGACTGATCTCGCGGTCCGCGCGCGCGCCGCGGCGAGATCGTCCTCGACTGCGGCTCGTCCGAGCGGCGTGGCGACGAGTTTGGTGTAGATGTTGACCACGTCGTTCGGCGCGCCCTGCAGCAGCATCTCCCCCTGCTCGAGGAGCACCGCCGACGTGCATAGTCGCTTCACCGAATTCGAGTCGTGCGAGACGAAGATGATGGTCTTTCCATCCGCAAGGAACTGGTTGAGCGTGGCGAAACACTTGAACTGAAAGCGTGCATCACCCACGGCGAGGGCCTCGTCGATGATGAGCACGTCGGCGTCGACATGCGCGCAGACCGCGAAAGCCAGGCGCACAACCATGCCACTTGAAAACGTGCGCACAGGACGGTCGATGAAGTCGCCGACGCCGGCGTAGTCGAGGATCGCCGGCATGCGCGCCTCGATCTCCTTGGCGGTCATGCCGAGGATCGAGGCGTTGAGGTGGACGTTTTCGCGACCGGTGAAGTCCGGGTTGAAGCCCGAGCCGAGTTCCAGGAGCGCCGCGACCCGGCCGCGCACATCGACCGTGCCTTCGCTTGGCTGCAGCGTCCCGGCAAGGATCTGCAGGAGCGTGCTCTTGCCGGCGCCGTTGCGGCCGATGATGCCCACACATTCGCCGCGGCGCACGGTCAGGGTCGTGGGCTTGAGCGCCGTGAAGCGGGTGGGGGTGGCATACTTCTCGCCGCCTGGAAAGAGGCGGAAGACCGGGGCCAGCAGACGCCGCGACGGCACCTCCCAGATGGTGAATGTCTTCGCCACGTCGACGAGCGAGATGACGGGCTCGGCAGCGTCGGGCGTGGCGGAAGGTGTGGGCATCAACCGGAATTCACTAGGTCGCCGAACGCGACGGCAAGGGAAGAACGACCCAACTGGCCGGGAGCCTGAAACCAGGATGATCAGAACGTAGCCGAGCCACCCAAGCCCCGCGCATCGATTCCATCGCACGATCCGGTTCTGCAGGGACAGCCCTCCGGCCCGCCCGTGTGCCTACCGCGACTTCCGAGCATCGGCCCGGACCGCATCGGCGGCGGTATTGATGGCTTCGACCGCCTCGCCACTGAAATGCACATAAGGATCGTTGGCCTCAGCCGCGGATTCGATGCGCAGGCCTTCGGATGTCGGCGTGAGCGAGACGATCTGATTGACCGAAATGAGAGCGTCGCGCGGAATCTCGCGCGCTGTGTTTCCTTTCCCATCCGTCAGCGCGACCTTGAGGACGCTGACGACGCACGGGCTGCGCGCCGGATCGAAGCGCAAGGTCTGCAGCGGCTGATCGGGTAGGGGAAACCGCAGCACGTGTGGCTCGTTGACGCGAACGCACGAGCGATGAAGGCTAGCCTCCTCGGCGAATCCTGCGCCGGTGTCCCAATAGAGTTGGGTCTCGCAGGTGCGATCGGCGACGATCGTGATCTCCAGCGTGGGGTGCGGCGGGCGTTCCACGGGCTCATAAGCGGCGTAGCGGACGGTGTTGCGGATCAGGCCGCGGTTGCCGACGGCCGAGAATGGGACGGCGACCAAAGCCAACAACGCGATGTGCCCGACGAAGTCCCGCCAGCCCGTGGGCCGCCAGAAGGCCGAAGTCACGGCCAGCATGAGGATGACAAGCATGCCCGCGAGGTAGCCGCTCGAAAGCAGGCAGCGGTGGATGTTCCGCCCGGTCATCCCGACTGGCTGAATCATCGAGAATGGCTCCACGAGCACGGTGGCCATGGCCGCGTCGGGCGTCGACGTGATCACCCAGCCCGGTGGCAATGATCGGACCGACGCGATCCCCTGCACAGCATCGAGCGACTCGATCGGAAAGGCACGGACCTCCTCGCCGCGGCGGTTGATGATCCGCATGTGGTGCACGGTAAACGCACCGCCCTTCGCGACCGAATCGAGCCGGAGCCCGATCATCGGCGCGTCCGGCAGCGGGAACGTGTAGGTGTAGGTCTGCTCCGTCGGCGAAATGGGAAACTTGATCTGGTCAATATCGCTCCATCCATGGGTGATGTCGTACCAGAGAGTCACCCAGCCGTCGGCGTTGGACGCACACTTGATCTCCAGATAGTGGATATCCGTTCCCGGCTCGTTGAGCGGATACCACTCGAGCGGAATCCGCTGCGGCACGAAGAACGCGCCAACCGACAACAGCCACGCCAGCGCAGCCAGCCACCACTGGCGTTTTGCCGGGAGTGGTGGCTGGTCAGCGTCGTCGGGCTCAGGAAGCGATTCCGACGTAGGCTGCCCGCCCGCGGGCGCCCGATCATCCATTGCTCAGGCCGCCTGCCGCCTTCTCCCGAGATCGAGCAGGCTGATGCCCAGTCCGAGCGGCATACCGATGCCGCAGCCGATGATCGCGCCCAGGATGATCGACATCAGCCAGGACTTCGTCATCGCCTGGCGGGTCACGCGGACCGAATCCGCGTACTCCTGGCGGGCATAGTCCTCCATGCACACGCGGATATTCTCCAGCAGCGCACGGTAGTCTTTTTCGAGCGAGACGAGCGCCTCGTTGGTGCGGGCGATGGCCGCAGTCCGATCTGCGTCTTCGCTTTTCAGGAACGTCTCCATCCGCTTGCGTCGTTCGACCACGAGCGCTTTCTCCGCCTCGATGGCCTTGACGGCAAGGCCGGCGTCCAGGGCCCGACGCACAAGGAAGTTGTAGGCATCGTTGGCAAGGAGCGCGTCGATCAGGCCCTGGTCCAGGATAGTCTGGGGGGACTGCGGCACCTCGGACTTGGCGGCGACGACGTAGTTTTGCGCGCGCGCCTGCGTCTTCGAAAGAAGGCTGGTGACGACGGATTCCTCCTCCTTGGCACGCAATTCGCGCTCCTCCAGGATGCGAATCTGATAGTCCATGTTCGCGATCGCGCGCGCGCGGTCCTTGGAGAGTCCGCCCAGGTAGATGAGACCCAGGACCTCATTCATGCGCACCTGGGTGAACAGTTCCGCCTGTCGTCGCAGGTCTTCAAAGGAGAGGTTGCTGGTCGGCGAGCGGAACTGTTTGGCCTGCGATGCCTGCTGCACGAGATAAGCCTGCACCTGCTGCATTTGTTTGTTCAGCACGAGCTCGTAGTCGACGAAATCGGCGTTCTTGAGCTGTTCGAACGCGCTCCCGAACTGCGGCGGGATTTGGACGAATGTTCGGCGGAATTTGTCCTGATAGGCGCTGACTATCTCGGTCAGCAGGAGCCCACGTTGGCGCATGTCCAGGGGGTGGCTCCTCGGCAGCGAGAGAGAAAGCTCGTACTCGTCGGGGATGTAGGGAGGCACCTGCTGTCCGGCGGCGCGGAGGCGGTCCCGCTCCTTCATGATCGTCGGGGAAACGAGGCCGGTGATCGTGATGGAGCCGCGCAGCCTGGCGGAAAGTTCACCCGACGAGTCCGCCAGTCCGAGGCGTTGCAGCGCGGCATTGATCACGTCCGGTGCGAGGACGTCATCGGGCTGGAACTTGGTGGTGTTGGGATAGGCTCCGCGTTCGGCTCCCGGAAATCCGAAGGCGACGCGCAGGGTGGTTACCGGCGTTTGGGCGCGCAGCAGGATGACGGTGAGGGCAATACCAAGTGACACGCCAATCAGCGTCAGCGCGAGCGTGCGCGGCAACCCGCGCTTCACGCGCCGGATCAGGTCAGCAATGTCGATGGAATCGTCAGGTAGAGGGGCGGTCTCGGAAACCATAAGCCCCTAGAGCCTGAGAAAACCGATCGCCGCGCGAGTCGAAAGTGTCCCGTTCATCGTGGAACGCCCGCTCGCGGACGGCACCGAACAGGGGATTCGCAGACCAGCGAATCGCTGGACCGCTGCTCCAGCTTTCCTGCCTTTGCGTGCTCAGGACATCGCCATGTAGGGCTCGTACTCAGGTACCAAGGTCTTGATCGCCGACTTCACGCGCTGGGGATCCATGGAGGGCGCCTCGGCCAGCATGCGATCAAGTTCGGCACGCAGCGGCCCGAGCGGCAGCGGCTGACTGATGAACCGCATGATTTTTGGATGATCCGTTGTAGCGAAATTTTCCGAAGTGTGATTCAGCTCCTCATAGAGCTTCTCGCCCGGGCGCAGACCGGTGAACTGAATCTCGATGTCTTTCTCCGGCTCCAGTCCGCTGAGTTCAATCAATTGTTTCGCGAGATCGATGATCTTCATCGGCTGGCCCATATCGAGGACGAAGATCTCGCCACCTTCACCCTGCGTAGCGCTCTGCAGCACCAAACCGACCGCCTCATTCACGGTCATGAAGTAGCGAGTGACATCCGGGTGCGTCACGGTGACCGGCCCGCCCGCGGCGATCTGCCTCTTGAATGTGGGGATCACGCTTCCCGACGAACCGAGCACGTTGCCGAACCGCACGGCCATGAACTTCGTTGCAGCCTGCGGAGGGCGAGCAATCGGAGATGGCCGATCGGCGAGGCCGGTCGGAGCAATGTCTTCAGCCTCGCTGTCTGTAGTCCGTGGTCCGTTGCCCTCAGGAGTTTGATTGCCCTGCCGTCCCTCCGTTCCGTCGATAGTCGGGGCTCGAAGCGCCGCCTGCAGGGCCTGCATGTAGAGTTCGGCAAGGCGTTTTGTGGCGCCCATTACGTTGGTCGGATTGATCGCCTTGTCGGTTGAAATCATCACGCACCGCTCTACGCCGTGCTGCATGGACAGCTCCATGATCCATCGACTGCCAATCGTGTTGTTTCGAAACGCCTCCGCCGGTTGATGCTCCATCATCGGCACGTGCTTGTGCGCCGCTGCATGAAACACGAGGTTTGGCCGATAGCGCTCGAACACCCCCTCCATGCGGATCGGATCGAGAATATCTGCGACTACAGGCACGATCGTCGACCCCAGCCCCGTAGACCGAAGTTCCTGCTCAATGGTGAAGAGTAGAAACTCGCTGCGTTCGACGAGTATGAGTTGCCGTGGATTGTTCGCCGCAACTTGTCGACAAAGCTCGCCGCCGATCGTCCCACCTGCCCCAGTGACGAGCACAACTTTTTCGTTTACCAAATCACGAATTCGATCGGTAGAAAGGTTGATGGGGCTTCGACCAAGCAAATCCTGAATTTCGACGGGACGGATTTGTGAAGTTCTGACCTTGCCGGTGAGCATCTGCTCATAAGACGGCACAGTTTCGAATCGAAGGTGCAGCTTGTTCAAAACGGCCACTACTTCCCGAATCCGTCTCGCTGAGGCGCTGGGCATCGCGATGATTGCTTCGTCAATCGGCTGTCGGATCAGGAAATCAGGAAGGATCTCGGGGGCGCCTTCGACAATGACCCCGTGTATCGTCGTGCCCCATTTCTGCGGCGCGTCATCGAAGAACGCGACCGGCTTCATGCCCAATCCACGTCGCATCTGAAGATCACGAGCAAGGGAGGCGCCGACATCGCCAGCGCCTATAATGGCAACCCGCCTCCACCTCCCGGTTCGTGCGCCATGGTAAAAGTAGCCTTCACGAACAAGTCGCAAAGAAAGTCTGAACCCACAGAGGAAAAGGAACGAAACCAGGAGGTCCGTGACGATCACTGCGCGGGGAGGTGCGTAGGCGATGCCGCCCCAAAACCAGACTCCGAGGGCCAACAGAGCTGCCCCAATGCAGGTAAAGAGCAGCTTCGCGAGGTCATGGAACCCGAAGTAACTCAACAGCGAGCCGAACTGGCCAAACGCGAAGAGCAGAATGAGCTTGGTCCCGATCATTCCACCGAAAATCAGCCACGCGCGGGCGAGATATTCGGGCGGGACGTTGAAATCGAAGCGAACTTGGAACGCCAGCCACAGGCATGCGGTCAAACCTAGGGCGTAGGCGCCGAGGAGATAGATCTGACGCAGGGTTTGTGAGAATGTGCTACGCACCGGGGTACTGCAGTCTCGCGGGATGGGGTCCATCAGATGCTCCGATCATCTAGCTTCCAAGCAGTTTTGTTGTTCGCGCGGCGATGGCGGCTGCGTCCATCCTATACGCTGTACGGAGGAACCCCTGACTGCCAACCACGCTTGAGAAACAACTCTCGAGCCCGATCCGGAGGAATTTTCCCGGCAAGGCCTGGGCATCGGCGAGGGACTCCAGGATGAGTCCCGCGAGACCGCCATGGACCGTATGTTCCTCGACTGTCACAACTGCGCCGTGCGTTTTCGAGGCAGCGATGATCTCCGTCGGGTCGAACGGCTTGAGCGTATGCACGGCGTAAATGCTGGAGGAAACGCCCTGGCGCTCGAGTTCGCCGGCCGCCTTGACGACCTCGGACAGGATCCCTCCGGTGACGATGAAAGCCACATCCCGCCCCTGCCGCACGACGCGCGGCCGGCCGAGCAGAAACTCTGAACGTGTCGGACCGTCGACGCCAGGGTCCTTGTCGAGACGCAGGAAGCAGGTTCCCGGGTGGCTTGCGATGGCCCGCGTTGCCTCCTCGACCTCCTGTAACCCTGTCGGAGATACGCAGGTGACGTCCGGCAGCGACCGCATGATCGCGAGATCTTCGGTTGCGTGATGCGAGATTCCCAGGGGCCCGTAGCTGAAGCCTCCGCCGATCGAGACGACCTTGACGTTGGCGCCGTGGTAGGCCGCATCGTTGCGAATCATCTCCAGGCACCGCAGCGTCGGAAAATTGCCGATCGAGTAAGTGAAAACGATATGCCCCTCGAGGGCCATGCCGGTGGCAACGAGCGTCATGTTCTGCTCGGCGACACCCGCGTTGATGAACTGAAGCGGGAATCGCCGCCGATACTCGTCGAGCACCGCGAAGCCGAGATCGCCGGTGATCAGCATGATCCTCGGATCGTTTTCCGCGAGGGAACACAGGGTCTTGATGAAACGGTCGCGCATCAGCTTCGCTCCAGTTCTGCCAGCGCGCGGTCAAACTCGTCGCCCCGCGCCGTTCGATAGTGCCAGAGCACGGTGTTCTCCATGAACGAAACGCCTTTGCCCTTGGTGGTGTGGGCGATGGCGACGCTCGGACGGCCTTGATGCACGGGCATCGCGGCAAGTGCGCGCTGCAGGTCCAGATGGTCATGCCCGTTCACCTCACAGGCTGACCAGCCAAAGCTCTCCCATTTGGCCCGAAATGGCTCGAGTCCCAATGTCTCCGCGACCGGCGCGAGGCTTTGGATTTTGTTGTAGTCCACAAGTGCGACAAGATTGTCCAATTCGTGGTGGCGGGCGAAGAGCGCTGCCTCCCAGATGCTGCCCTCGTCGCATTCTCCGTCGGAGAGGAGCACGAAGACGCGCGCCGCCTTTCCCGCAAGTTTGAGGGCCTTGGCCATGCCGACGCCGACTCCGAGACCGTGTCCCAGGCTTCCGGTTGAGAGCTCGACCCCGGCGACTCCCTTGTGGCTTACGTGCCCGGAGAAGATCGAGCCGTCCTGGTAGTGCAATTGAAGTTGTTCGGTCGGAAAGTAACCCACTTCGGCGAGTGTCGCATAGACAGCCGCCCCCGCGTGACCCTTGCTCAGGACAAACCGATCGCGATCCGCCCAGCGAGGGTTTTTCGGATCGTGGCGCATGACGTTGCCGTAGAGCGTCGCGAGGATGTCGGCGATGCTGAATCCCGCACCGACGTGCGCACTGCCACCCCGGCTCGTCATACGCAGGACGTGTATGCGGATACGGCGGGACAGTTCGACCAACTGCTGCGTGGAGAGTGTCATCGTTGACGAGGGGCGGACTCAAAATCCGCGGACAACGCATCCAACCGCGCGAGAACGGCGGGCTCCAACCTAAAGTCCAGGGACCCGGCAGCATCGCGAATTTGTTCCGGACGCTTGATGCCGACGAGTGCGATCGAGCGGGGGATCCGGTCGATCACCCAGCGGAGGGCGAGCTGCGAGAGAGTTGCGACGCCGATTTCGGCAGCAATCGTTTGCATGCCGGCGAGCAGGCGCTGGACGGCAGCGAACCGATCTCCGTGGAAGTTGGCATAGACCTCCCGGTGGCGACGGTCGGTCGGGTCCAGCTGCGAAAGATCCTGATACTTGCCGGAGAGTATACCTTGGCCGAGGCTGCCCCAGCCGAGAAACACCTGTCGGCCGGCGTGCTGGTGCGCCAGGATCTCCCTTTCCGCCTGCCTCTGGACGAGGCTGTATTGAAAGCTGTATGTCTTGCACCGAAGCCCCGATTGGCTCAGTGCGGCGTCGGTGGGAGAGTGGTTTGTGATGCCCCACGCGCGGATCTTCCCAGCCACTGTCAGGTCTTGCAGCGTTCCGACGATTTCGGGCAGCGGCGTGGTACCGTCCCAATAATGCATCTGGTAGAGATCGATAACGTCGACATGAAGGCGGCGAAGGCTGGCCTCGGCCGCCTGAAGTATCCAGGTACGCGAGTTGTCATAACGAGACTTGCCGTGCTCGTAGCGCACGCCGAACTTCGTGGCGATGACCGCCTCATGTCGTCGGCCGGCGAGCGCGCGACCCAGGATGGTCTCGGACGCGCCAAGCCCATACACGTCGGCCGTGTCGAAGAGCTGGATACCGAGGTCCAGGGCGGTGTGGACGGCGTCGACCAGCTGCTGTTCGTCGACCTTGCCCCAGCCGTGACCTCCCATGGGGCAGCATCCGAAACCGATTCCGGGTGCGGCATCCCAGCTCATGTTCGCTGACGTGTCACTTGCGGTCATGACGCGCGTCGCTGGAACAGCTTGAGGAGCACGCAGCGCACCGTCAGCGCGAGTATGGCCAGGTCGCCGAAGAATGTGCGATTGCGGGCGTACTCGAGACGCAGTCGATTCTTCTCCGGGAGCACGTTTGTCTCAAAGTTCTGGTCCGCGTCTTGCGCGCCGACGATGGTGTCGAGGGAGCTGAAGCGGATGGAACTGTAGTCGGTGATCCCGGGCGGGACGGCGAGGATCTCCCGCTCCTCCGCCGTGTAGCGATCGGTGTAGACGGGCAGTTCCGGCCGTGGACCGACCATGCTCATCTCTCCGAGTAGGACGTTGATGAGTTGGGGCAACTCGTCCAATTTGGCGTAGCGAAGCAGGCGGCCGAACGGAAAGACACGGGGGTCGTTCAATGCGGTCGTGCCTCCCCCGACACGCTCGGCGTCGGGGCGCATCGTGCGGAATTTGAGGATGCGAAACGGGCGCCCATGCCGGCCGGTGCGCAAGCCCCGATAGAATATCGGACCGGGCGAAGACACGAGGACACCCATGATGATCACGATCCAAATAGGCAGCGTGACTACCAGGAGAATGCCGGCGACGATCAGGTCGAAAACGCGTTTGGCAAGCATCGCGCCGCCTGGTCTGGAGGTTGTGTTGTCAGAGTTTCTGGAAGAACGCCCCACCGCGCCCGTCGGGAATGATCGGGAACGGCGTGCCCCGGGCCGCGAGGAACTCATCGGTCGCGCGCTTGCAGCCGTAGCAGCTGAAATAGTCGTCAAGGATGACGAAGCCTCCCGGGCTGACCTTGTCATAGAGATTTTCGAAACACACCTTGGTCGACTCGTACCAGTCGCCGTCGAGTCGAAGCAGCGCGATTGCCCCAAGCTTGTCGCGCGTGACGGGAAGTGTGTCTTGAAACCAACCCTTCACCAGGTGCGTGGAATTGCGCGGGATGTTGTGCTGCTCGAAAAGGAGGCGGCTGACATCGCCGATCGTCCCGAGGCAGGAGCCCTTCGGCAACGGTCGGATATGGGTCCCGGTCTTTCCATCCTTATAATCTTCGGAAGTCGGATCCGGCAGACCCTCGTACGAGTCAAATAGCCAGAGCTGCCTGCGGCTGCCGCCGAACTTCGCGTTTACCAATGCGATGAGGAGCGCGCTGCCGCCCTGGGCCACGCCGCACTCGACGAGGTCGCCCGCGACGTTTTCCCGGATCACGCGACGCGTGCAATCATAGGTGGCTTCCATCCCTTCGGATCCGACGAGCGAGAACTCGAGGCACTTGAAGACCGTCGCAATCTTCTCGGGGTCGGCGTTGGGCTTGCGCAGGGCGCGATCACGGTACTGGCGCCTGAGCCGGGCCTTGTAGCGCGGGAAAAGGAAGAAGTAGACCCGGTCGTACAAGCTCTTGGGCAGGACGGCGTGCATGATCGTCAGGCAGGAGGCTGCGAGACGCCGGGCAAAGGGTGGTTTGTTCGTTTGATCCATGAAAGTCAGGCGCGCTTAGCGAGTTGTCCGCGTCAGCTGATCAAGATGGGCGATGAGTTGCCTGGTAATCAAGAGCGCGTCGTACCGGGAGGCAAACAACTCCTTGCAGCGGCGGCTGGCGAACGCCCTCTGCTCTGGAGAGGAGGCCAGGGCGAGCACTGCACCAGCCAGCGAAGTCGCATCCCCTGCCTGATACCAGGCTCCTAGACCCTGCGCCTCAATGAGTTCCCGTAGCTCACCGCCAAGGGAACCGATGATTGGAAGACCAAATGCCATATACTCGAAGGGCTTGTAAGGGAGCGATTGCGGCGCTCTTCGCGCATAGGCGGCAAGACCAATATGCGCACTCTGCAGGAGAGTGAGCGTGTCGCGATAGTCGAGCCATCCAGTCAGGGTCACCGTCTCGAGCCCGGCCGCCGCCCGCTGGACGCGTTCCATCTTGTCTCCGGCTCCCGCGAGGACGAATTGGAGGTTTCGGGCGGACGAACTCAGTATCCTCGCGGCCGCGATGATTGTCTCGATATCATAGGACGCTGCGAACTGGCCAAGGAACAGGGCCAAGTTCCTGTCCGCCGGCAGTCGGATCCGCGCGCGAAATTCCGCCTCGCCAGCCTTTGCCGCCGCGATCACGTCAGCAGCCGGGAACCGGTACCCGAGATGGAACACAGCGTCGTGGGCGCCAGCGCCTCCTCGGACTTCCTGCGCCCAGCTCAAGTACTGGTGCGACACCGCGGTCACCGAGGTCGAGTTCCTGAAGATCCGGCGTGCCCGAGTGAACTCCCGGTGGAGGATCAGGCGTCCGAGCGGCCGGATCGGCCTCGGCAGGATGGTCGCATAGACTTCGGGCCAGACGTCCTGGACATCCGCGGCCACGGGTACGCCGTTTTCGCGCGCATAGGAGACTGCAGCCTCGGTCAGTTCGAGACATGGAATCCCGGCAAAGATCACATCCGGCCGGGCGGTGGAGCGCGCGCGCGCGGCGAACTTGTAGGCGAGCGTGCGATTGTGACGGAGCCGGGTCAGCGAGATGTTTCGCCGGTAAGCTGGTGCATGCAGGAGCTCGACCCGGAGGCCCGGGCTGAGTGTCACCGATTGATCGTGGTCAAAACGCTGGCTCTTGCGCCAGTGATCGTACGTGGAGGTCCATAGCACGACATTGTGTCCGTGCTCGGCGAGTTGTTCCGCGAGCGTTCCATACCGCAACAGGCGTGTTGTGTGATCGATGCCGGGCAGCGGATCGTAGGCGATGCATATCCAGACGTTCATGACGGAACAGCGACTTCGAGCAGGCGGTCAATGAACGCGTGTATCTGGTTCTGGAAAGTGTCGCGTGAGAAATCTCGGGCAAAGCGGTCGAACCCGTCGCGGTCCGGTGGGTTTTCGATGAGGTGGCGTATCGCTGCGACGCAGGTGTCCTCGCGTTCGTCGGAAACACAGCAGCCGAGAGAGTAGGCGCGGACGCGATCCGCCATGCAGTACCCGTCTGCCACGACAATGGGACGGTGCCAACGAGCGGCCTTCGAAAGGATCGCGCTGCTGCGACTGAACCTGCGGTATACCGAGAAGACGACGTCCGTGGACGCGATAAGCGCGTTGAAGTCGGCTTCCGAGGCGATTCGATCGGAGAAGACAAGGACGTTTTCCCAATGCCCCGCGCGCGCCAGGTCCAGCATCCGCCTCGTGGCAGCAGAGACGCCGAGGGGCTCGAATTGGCCAGCCAGGACGAAAAAGAGGTCGCGTTGCGCGGGTTGTGTCGCGATCCGCAGGAACAAGTCGAGGTTCTTGACCTCGGTCAGATGTCCGAGCAGGCCGACGATCCTCCTGCCGCGTGATTGCTTGAGCAGGCGGGTTACCTGAAGCGGCTGCTGCTGCGGCAGGGTGCCGTCAATGATGTCTGCGAAGAATGCTACCGGCTTGGGTTTGAGAAAATCTGCTAGGTGTCTCGCTGCGGCCTCGTCAAGGACGCCGACTCCTGCGCAACTTTTCCCAGCGAGCAGCTTCAGACGTGCGTCGAATCCGCCTGGACGCGGCGAGTAACGGAAGTCGCTGGCATCTGGGAAAACACCAGTCCATCGGTGTCCACCCAACGCGAGGTCGATATCGTGATGATCCAGCCGCACCTCGAGCATGTCGTCGAGGTAAGCGCAAAATACGAGGGCGGGTTGGAGTCCCAGGCGGCGCAGTATCAGTCCACACGTTTTCCAGCGGACGAGTGCGTGTCGCGCGCGTAGGGAAGGGTGGCTCCGGATTTTGCGCCACAATGAGTCGCCGCCTGGAACTCGATGCAGGAAACGGAGGACGGAATCTCGAGCCGGAGGGCGCCCGAGTTCCGGGCACTCGGGCGTGAGCAGCCGTTGTGCGGCATCTGGATCGGTGAACTCGACCGCCGTCCGAACCTCGGCGCTCCTGCCCGATAGCGAGATGACGGTCGTACGTCCGGCTCGACAGAGGGCTTCGACAAACATCTTGTGCGAGGACGGTATATGGCCGCTCCAATTGAAATCGTATACGACGATCGGCCCCGCTAGAGAGTGTGATCGTGTGTCAGTCATCCGGTCAGCGGCAACGAGATCGGACGAGCGGTCATGACCTGCGGCCGCCGGGCGGGGCACGAACGCAATAGCCAGAGCACGAAAAGGACGAACGCCGGTGCGAGCGCAAAGCCGTGAGTGGTCAGGGCGATAAGGAGTGGGACGGACCCCAGGGCAAGGGCACCGAGCAGGTTTCCGATGGTCAGCGCGTTGGCGATCACGGCTGGAAAGCCGAGGAGCGCGAGATCAACCAGGACCGTGACACCAATCAACACGACGGTGGCCAGCGCGACGCCCGGCAGGCCGTCACCCGAATAGGCGATCGCCGTGAAGGATGCGTTTGCGTTCGAATCCAGCTCAAGCATCACGTTCGAGACCGTGCGGAAATCGATCGTGTCGGTGCCGATCGGCATCATCAGGATGCCAGCCCAGCCGCGAAACGGAAACGTATCCGGAAACGCCAGGTAATAGGTGGCCGAAACGGCGCCGGGTGTGAGCATGGTTCGGGAAAACATCCCGAACACCGCCTCGGGAAGGCTCGAGCGAAATATCATCTGAAATACCACACCGCCGGCGAGCAAACCGAACACAAGCGGTTTCCACAGCGAGATCGCCCGCCGCACAAGGTGGCGCCAGTCGATGCGGCCCAGGGACCACGCGCACACGGGAAACGCCAGCAAGAAGACCAGCATCGCTCGGGACCCGATGAGCAATGCTGGAGCAGCCATCGCAATCCAGACGAGAGCGAACCAGGCAAGGCGCAGTCCGCGTCCGACGCTTCGGCATGACGGCAGCAGAGCGAGGATCGCCGGGCAAAGTGCACCGAATGCCCAATTCGCGGGCGCATTGCCACTTCGCGCGTGCCCATTGATGACATCGCCAATCGCGTTCCGAATCTCGATGTAATGGTAGTAGTCCGTGGCGCTATAGAGGGACAGCGAGAGCGGGATCGCCTCGCGATTGCGTACGACAAAATAGCCCACTGCGAGGAGCGAAACTGCGGTAAGCAAGAGGAGCGCGAGGGGTTTGATGTCCGAGGTGATCCTCCGGGCGGGTCTGGCGATTCGAGCCATCACAAGGAGCGGCAGCAGGGACAGTCCCACGACAATTGCATGCACCGCCAGAGCGCGCTCATACATCTCCGGTGCCGTCGGATACTGGACGTCCATCTTCACGACCAACTGGGCCCCTTGAAATACGCCGTTCGTGACCAGGAACACGAGCAGTCCTACCGGCAGGAGCAGCAATCTGCCGTGGGCGATCATCACAACCAGGCACAGTGCGATACCGATCAGGCATACGATCGCATTGGCTGCCAGGATGAGCGGGGTGAACTCAGCTCCCATGGGCGGGGAAACGGGGCGGATGAAAATGGAGAACCAATCGCCGCAGCGCGTAGGACCGCGCAAACCGCAGGAGATTCAGTCCGCGCAAATTAACCTTCTGGCGCCGGGCCGGAAGTCGTGCGTCGCGCATCTGCGCCAAAGCCGAGTCGATGGCGGACTGGTACGAAGCATAGGCGGCGCGCATGCGGGCCGTCCGGATACGATAGCCGTGGCACCAGATGGTCCATCGGTGGCCCGCGAGTCGAAAGCTGTGAAAGTGAAACAACACCGGTGCCCAGCCGTCGCGCTGGCTCGCTGCATGGTCGGCATTCCATGGCGCCAGCGTCCGATTTCGCGGCTCAAGCACATGGACGATGTCCGCGTGGCTGACCGGCCAGTCATCGAGATACTGCTGATCCCCGAACTTGGCTGCATCCTTCGCGCTGCTGCAACTCTCACGTGTCTGTGCCTGCCACTGCGCCAGGAGTCGCAGCGCGCGGGGTTCGAAACAAAACGTGACGAACTGCACGCAAAAACGGCCGGCGGATTTTTCGTGGTGAGCGTGCTCCGGGGCAAAGGCGTGCTCGGTAACGAGGACCGATTTGCCTGCCCCCTCCAGTTCAGCGAAGAAATCGCGCGGCGCTCCCAAAAAGAACACATCGGCATCCAAGTACGTCAACCGCGGGACCGTCGGATCGCGATCCCAGACGAACGAGAAACAGTGCGAGGCGAGCGTCCAGCAATACTCGCCGTAGGATCGGTTGGCGCGGGCTGCGCGAAGATCATCCGTTTCGCATTCGGCCAGCCGCATCGTCCGCACCTCCGGCAACTGCAATGTCTGCAGGGACGTGTAGGTTTCGTCGTCCAGGCAGAGGATCCAGAGGGTGAATGGGCCGAGGTGCTCCCGCATGGAGCGATGCAAGGCGAGACCTTGGGGAAGAAATCCCAAGTCGAATAGGGTGCAGAAGTGCTCCATCACGACAGTCGGCTAGAACGAGTTCATCGCAGCGATTACCCGTTCGACCTCCGAATCGATCATATAGGGATGACACGGGATCGAGAGGCATTCGCCTGCGAAGAGCTCGGCATGGCCCAAACCCTCAGGGTCGCATCGAAGATTCCGAGTGGGTGGTTGGTGGTGAATGCATATCGGGTAATGAATCAGAGTCTGAATACCCAGAACCGAAAGGTGGGCCTGCAGCGCCGCCCGCTTGCGCGTACGAACGACAAAGAGATGGTAGACGTGGTTACCGGGGCCGTCCGGTTCAGCAAGGAGTTCGATCTTCGTGGACCGGATTGATCTGCGATAGGCCGATGCGATCGCGCGTCTGCGCTCGGTCGTCTCAGGGAGGTGCGGGAGGAGCCGAAGTAGAAATGCGGCCTGCACCTCGTCGAGCCGGCTGTTCAACCCGATGACCGGGTGGTGGTAGCGCTCGGATTGGCCGTAGTTTCGGTATTGGCCCGACCGAGCTGCTATGTCCGGGTCGTTCGTGCAGAGCGCACCACCGTCTCCGATACAGCCTAGATTCTTGGTCGGGTAAAAACTATAGGCTGCCCATTTGCCAATCGCACCTGCGCGCCGGCCTGCAGAATCGGCGCCGTGCGCCTGGGCTGCGTCTTCCAATAAGGTCAGACCATAGTGCGCACAGAGTTCTTCCCACGCCCCGACGGCACGGATCTGTCCGTAGAGGTGGACGAGCAGGACGGCTCGTGTGCGAGGGCTGATGCAGCGCTCCACGCTTTGTGGATCCAGCAGTCCGGTCGTAGGATCAATGTCGGCGAGTACGGGCGTCGCTCCGGCGCGAATGATTCCAAGAACAGTGGCAAATGCCGTCATCGGTGTCGTGATGATCTCGGCACCAGCCGGCAGATTCAGCGTGCGCACGCCGATCTCGATCGCATCCATGCCGTTTGCGACCCCGATCGCGTGTCGAGTGGCGCAATAGTCGGCCCAGGCGCGTTCGAAAGCCGTGACCTGTTTTCCGAGCACAAACCACCCGGATGCGACCACCTCTTCGGTCGCCGCGGTGAGTTCGCGGCGAATCGCCGGCGGTATTCTGCGAAAGTCGTTGAGTAGGACGGGCTCCATGATGGACGAGTGCGATTCGGGGTCTGAATCTCGCGGGGCAGGAAACGGCTCCGGTCAAACCGGACTGCTGTTTGAGCTCTCCGGCCGCGAAATGAACCAGGATGTCGTGGTAATCAGGCAGTCATGGCTCTTCTGTCGAAAGCGTTCGGCAAGCCTAAATGAGTCCCGCGAGAGTTGCTCGATCAGATCCGGATCCTGTGTGGACTCGGTGGCGAGATTGTGTTGTCCCGCCTCGGCATAGACGATCGGGTGGTCATCGGCACGCAGTCTGTTCGTTTGCATGTATCGGTTGTGAATTTGACCGAGAAACGCGATGGCGGCCTTTAGGACCGTCGCAACCTGAGGAGAGCGGAAGGATACCGTCTCCTTATGCAGTGCGTAGCAACAGGCCTGACTTGGTCCGTCGGGAAGGCGGGCGACTAGATTCTGAACCAACGCCTTTTGTCTCCAGTGCATGTCGGATGAGCTGGCAATGAATGGAGCGCAGCCGTCGCCTCACGAGTAGTGCTGGAGATTCTGGCGGAAGAACTCGACGGTCCGGGACAATCCATCCGCCAGCGGCACCACGGGCTGCCAACCAAGCACAGCGTGGACTTTTCCCGAGTCGGAGTAGTAGTCGCCGATGTCGATCTTCTTCCGTTCGGCTGGAAATTCGCGCACCGTGAAACTCCCCTGTCCTGCAACCTTGATCAGGAGTTCGGCGAGTTCTCGCAGGCTGATCCGCTCTTCGCTGCCGAGATTGTAGGCTTCTCCCAAAGTCGCGGGGGTGGAGGCTACTTCGAGCATCGCGGCCACCACATCGTCGACGTAGTTGAAATCCCGCAATTGGGTGCCGCCCCAGACTTCGATCGGTTGGCCTGCAAGAAGCTGTTTGATCCAGACGCCGAGAAACGTCTGTCGGGCGTCCTTGATGCGCATGCGCGGACCGTACGTATTGGTGAGCCGCAGCACCCGCGTCCTCAACCCGTAGACGTTTTGGTAGAGAATGTGAAACTGCTCGCCGGCGACTTTGTTCACGCCGTTGACGTCCACAGGTTTTATCGGGTGCTTTTCGTCCACGGGCAGGTACTGGGGGCGACCATAGATCTGGCGGGTGCTGGCGAAAACCACCTCGATCTCCGGATTGTACTCTCGGCATGCCTCAAGGATCGAGAGTTGCGCGGTCGCGTTGATGTCCAGATCCGTGAACGGGTCCGTCATCGAATCCATGTGGCTCGTCTGGCCGGCCAAGTTGAACAAGAAATCGTGTCCGCGGATCAGGTAGCGAAGACTGAACCGATCGCGGACGTCCGCGATGTTCACCGTGATACCGGGCGGCGCGTCATGCAGATTGCGCAGGTTGCCGCCATACTGGGGGATCAGGCTGTCGACTACGGTGATCTGCGCTCCCGCTTTCGCCAACTGGAGCGCAAGATTCGAGCCGATGAACCCCAAGCCGCCCGTGATCAGGATCTTCTTGCCTTGGAAGGCGACTGTCGGATCGGCGGCGTTCGATTGCGTGGTCATGGAGTTGCGAGGTGGCGGCAAGGTACTGGATGAGGTGCGAGGACGCGGTCTATCGAGTTACGCGTATCGCGTGGTGGTCGCAGTCACGGTTCCGAGCGTGGTCAACGGACACATTCCACAAACAAGAGATCGGGTTTCAGCGGTTTGCCATCCTCATCCGTGTCCAAGCCGAAACCCGGCCAGTCTGGGGCGATGGCGCTGCTGTGGAATTCACGAACAGTCGGATCACGGAATCCGCAGGACATGAGCAGCCTCGGAAGCGAGTAGCGATCGTACATCCAGCGGTGAACCTCTCCGGACGCGCGAAAGAAACCCTCCCTGAGGGCCATTCGATCCCGGGCCCCGAGAATCGCGAGCGCAAGTCCTCTCCGGATCGTCGTCGGCGCCTTCAAGAACTCCGCCCACAAGCGGCGCGCCGCTTCCTGCCTCGGAAGTTGGCGCAATCGGGTCCACCGACTTTCCGGCGCAACCTTGAGCTGGCGGAATTCGTCGCCGATCCGTTGCGAAACGAACTCGTCGTCGGTTCGACCTTCCCGAATGGCCTTGAGCATCTCGCCGCCGGAGTGGGGGCGTACCATTTGGTCAATCAGTTCGAATACCATCCATTCATGGTGAGTTCCGGCCTCGGCTGATCCGGCGAGTGCGGCCCTCAGCTTCTGCAAATAGGTTTCGGCGATCCGCTCCAAGTCAGGCACGCCGATCCGCAGCACGCCACCTGGTTTCAGGATTCGATGGCATTCCCGCAGGAAGGCTGACGCTTGGGCTGGATGCAGATGTTCAAGCAGTGCGGCGTTATAGACGGCATCACACGACGCATCGGCGAGCGGCACACCCTGAAGGATGTTGCACGCGCAGACATGCGGCGAAGTTGAGTGAATATCAAAATTCAACCACTCCGGGTGAAACCGGGAACCGCATCCGAGGTTGGTGAACGTTTGTCTCATGATTCTCGTGGACGACGTGCCAGAAAATAGCCTCTATAGTAGGGGCTCCCGGCAGCGAGCAAGACCTTGTCGGCGCCATCAAAACTGGCGACCATGTCGTAGTCTGTGGCGAAGTGCTTCAGCAGCCGATCTTCGTTGAAGAACCAAGCTGGATACGAGGCCGATTGCACCGAGGATGGGTTGTGCTGCACGGTAAGCCGATCGCGATGTCCGGGCACGAATGCGGTCCGATCCAGCAGGATATGACGAAATCCCTTGCCGATCATCTCTTGTACGACGTCGTGCGGAGCCGGGAGATACTGCAGAACGCACGATACGAACAGCAGTTCGGGCCTCACTTCAGTAAGCGCCTCACTGATCGAGTTATGAAACGAGAGCCCATCGCCCGAAAAATCTCGTCTTCCACACTCGACGAAGTGAGGTTGTTCGACAACAGCCCAGCGCACCTCGGGAATCGCCCGGAGGAATGGTCGGATCTGGAAGAACGTGCTTCCCAAGGATCCTCCGAAGTCGACCACGTCGAGGCGGCCGCCTGCCTGCAACGCCTTCCACAGGATGAATGCAAGTGATGGAAAAGCGTAATCAGGTTTGTCGAGGAGGCACGAATCGCGCTCAAACACGTCAGGGTTCGACCTCGCGGTACGAACGGCGGCCCGGGTCTTTTCGAGAACGCCATTTTCGGCGTATCCCTCCACCGATTTCGCAGCTGATGCCCAATCAGGAAAGTCGCCGGTGAAGATTGTCGCATCGCCGCGCCACCGATGAATGCAATACGCGAGATGCCGCTGAATCAGGGGAGGGATCAGATCTCGGGCGGATCTCTTCACGAAGGCGTTCATGGATTCGCGGCGGCTCGCTGGCAGAGGTAAAAGTGCAGCACCCCAAACGAGGCCATGACAATCGAAACGAATCCGACGATTGACCCGAGCGAGAAATGTCCGCGACTTGCCAACCACCCAATGGCGAGAAGTGCCAGGGCGCGCGAGGTATCCCAGGTCATTTGGGTGCGGAGTCGATTCATGACCGTGAGCGTGGGCATGACCGGCCACACTGCATACGCGACGAAGTAGGGAACAGCGAGAAGTTGTGCGAGGTGCCCGACATCGTGCCATTGTGGGCCGAATACGAGTGTGACCAGCCAGGGACCCGCGACCGCCAGTGCAACAAAGGGGAAGATGCCGAGAATTGCAGCTGTTCGGGATGTTGAAAACACCTCGCCCCGCGCTCTTCGTTTACTGTGTTTCATGGCTTCGCGCAGCCTGTGCGTGAAGGTTTGCGAAAGGGGCTGACCGAGGAACAGGGTGGGGATTCCCATGATTCGCTCCAGCAGCGAAAAAACGCCTACTCCGTGGGTGCCGAAGGCCCGTTCAATAAAGAAGACGGGCAGTGAGAATCCAACCGCGTTTATCATGGCGGACGGCACTGAAACCTTCGGGAATCGCTGATAGGCAAATGCGACACGTACAATATCCCTCACCCGAGGGACGTCGCTCCAGCAAAGCAACCCACGATCGACTAGTATGACGAGACCCAAGGTTCGGCCGGCTACGTCTGCCAGGATCAGTCCCTTCCCGCCCGCACCCAGGTAGGCAAGTGACAGCTGGATGGAGGCAGTAGCTATGCTCTGAATGACACGCGCGCGTGCGAGCTGGTTGAAATTCCCTTTTCGAATCAACCATTGAGACGAGCCGGAACTCATGCCGGTCAATGCAACCGCCAAGCCCACAGCCCATCCCAGATCTCTCAAGGCCTCCCATCCCGCCGTGGACTGCCAATAGGACAGACCCGGAAGCGCGAGCCATGCCAAGCATCCGATTCCGAATGACGCTCCGGCACCGATGGTCCACAATCCACGAGCTTCTGCGTCCAGCTCTGGCTGAAGCAACGCGTAGTCGAAACGAAGGCTCGCGACCAGACCTGCTATTGTTATGAGGGTGATGTACAGCTGGAGGAGTCCGAAGTCCTGCGGGCCGCACCATCGGCTGACGAAGGGTATCGCAGCGAAGGTGCACAGCTGACTGCCGATGCTTGCCGCAACTAGCGGAGTTGTTCCTCGCGGAACGAGCCGGCGCACAAGAGCAAGCGCGGAATCAAGTCGCGGCACGATGGGAACGCGTCTGGCGATCTCGTGTGTGTGCGATCATCAACTGCTCCAACTGTTCGGCCCTTTTGGCGAATGTGTGGTCGCGCAGAGTCCGGTCTTGGCCTCGCTTGCCAATGGCTTGCGCATCGAGCGGATGATCCAGCAGCCAGCGAACCTTTTCGACACTCTCCTCCGGGGTTGCGTAGGTGACCACCTCGACATCCGGCTCAAAAATCTCCGAAAGGTCGTCGCGAGCATCGGTGACCAAGCATGCACCAACTCCGGTGGCTTCAAACAGGCGCATATTGCCTGCGGTGGGGTTCCGCTGAGTGATATGTGCGTTTAATGTCACGAGCGAATCACCAAGCTGGGCCAGCATCTTTCGTCCGTATATTGCAGGATGGGCACGTCGACGTAGTGGCGAGGCGAAGTGAGCCAATACTCGCGACCCACGGCCGTGAACCAAGGACGCGGCAATGGCGCGAGCCATGGCACGAGCCGACTTCCTGAAGGAATCGGTCCAAATTTCCAGTGCAGGAACTCCTTGCATGACGTTCAGGAGCCAATCATGTCGCTCAGGGTGCCACAGGGGCGAACAACTCCCTATGAAACTGACGTCGACCTTCTTTTCGGAAGGCGGCAACCCTAGGAGTACGGATGGCTCGAACGCGTGCCGAAGAATTGCTGTGCGATACCCTTTGGAGTGCCACTCTCGAGCCATGGGCGGAGAGCAGGTAAGCAGTAGTGCTTCAGGGGGAACCAAATGGTCGATATTGGATTCCACGCCATGGTAACATGCGATACCGCGCAGCCGTACAGCGGCTTCCAGAAGGCGGACCTTGGCGGTCGGAAAGGCACAACAATCTTCGATGAAAAGAAAGTCTGTCGCGTGCTGCTGGACCTGTGCCCTTACAATCGAAAACAGCGGGTCACGGCTGTCAGGTTGGAAGCCGTTTTCGGATGCCCATTTGTGCTGCAGAGCGGGGTAGTTGGCAATGATATGCAAGCACGGTTTGCCTCTGATTGCCAAGTATCGGGCAAAGTAATCGCCCCATGCGAAGGCATCGGTATAGAGCAGGGTCCGGTGTTCAGCGAAACTGGCTGCTTTTATCTGCGGATTTCTGCTCTCGAAATCCGTCAGGTATTCCGGATAAAGCGTCGTGATATGGGCAATATTCACACTCTTGGACTTGCGAAAAACTCGCGGATGGAGTCGATAACATAAGCTAGGGCATCTGCTCGCATCTCCGGATAAAGCGGTAGCGACAGAATTTCCTGCTGATGTTGGAATGCATTCGGAAACTCCTCTGGACGGTGACCAAGGTAGCGATAAGCAGGGTAGAAAGGAAGCGCCCGCGGGTAGTTCAGGACCGTAGCAATGTTGTTCGCTTGTAGGTGAATTTTGAGTTCGTCGCGTCTAGTTGTGCGAATGACGTACAGATGATATACATGGCTGCAGTCCGGCCGAACGACCGGGCGCCGCACGGCCGGAAGCGTAGCCAGACCACGTCCATATTCTGCAGCATGGTCTTGCCGTTGAACCGTCCACGTCGCAAGATGGGGTAGTTTGGTACTCAGGATTGCCGCCTGCATGCCATCGAGACGGCTATTGATGCCTTCCATGACGTGGTCGCCCTTTCCTCCGTGTCGAGCGAACAGTGCGCACCACTCGGCTAGCATCGAATCGTTCGTGACCAGGCACCCTGCGTCTCCCATCGCTCCGAGGTTTTTTCCTGGATAGAATGAGAAAGTCGCGGCGTGGCCAAAGGTGCCCAGCATTTGTCCCTTATAGGTCGCCAGATGCGACTGCGCGCAATCTTCGATTACCCAGAGATTATTGCGGCGAGCCAACGCCATCACCGCGTCCATATCCGCGGATTGACCATAGAGGTGAACTGGAATTATTCCGACGGTCCGGGGTGAAATTTTCGCGGCGATTTGCGCCGGGTCGATCGTGAAAGTCTCCTCCTCTGTATCGCAAAAGACAACCTTGCCTCCCGCTTGTGTTATGGTCTCCGATGTCGCAATCCAGGAGTGTGCGGTGGTGATTACTTCGTCCCCCGGCTTAAGCCCTAAGCCACGCATGGCAATATATAAGGCGTCGGTTCCGTTGGCACACGACACGCAGTGCTTTACTCCCAGGGTCTGTGCCCAGCTCGCTTCGAATTCGTCCACGAAACGGCTGCGTACGAAGCCGGATTCGTGGATTACAGCAGCAATGGCAGCGTCCACCTCGGGCTTTATGGATACATACTGGGCATGGAGGTCAACAAACGGTACTTTCATGGATTTAGGTGCAAAGAGCCTGTTCGGCTAGCCAGTGAGCCAGTTCGGCCGGGCTGCGGGCGATGAAATTGGGATTCTCCCGCTGGAGTAAGGCTTCAGTACGAATGCCAAACGTCACTGCAAGGCGTGCCAGGCCCAAGGCTTCGCCCGCGCGCAAATCAGTCTCAGTGTCACCGACAAACCAGCCATCGCGAAGCCGTCCGAATTGATCGCGGACAAGAGCGACTTTTGCCTCGTGGCGATCACCATGGCCTGCATCGCCCGAGACGGAAAGCACCTTGGCGAACAATCGGTCCAGTCCTAAGGCGCGTAGTTCCGCGTGAAGTGCATGGGGTTGGTTGCGAAGCGTTACAACGACGATCGGTGGTGGCTGCGGCAACCCGGTCAGCACAGCCTGCACTTCGGGCCATGCCGTGTCGTACTGCCAGTAGTCTGCAGTCTCAATCAACGCGCGCCGACGATCTCGGAACTCCTGAAGCTTTGACTCCGGCACCTGACTGTCGCGCAAGATGGCCGTGTCTTGGTCTCGTTCTCGTTTGCGCTGCCAGTAGCAATCTTGGGTAAGAGGTATGCCGTTTAGTTCGCGAACTACAGTCGAATAAACGCGGTAGTATTTGCGCGAGACATCAAGGATTGGACCATCGAGATCGAAAAAAATCACGGCAGGTGCTTGGTCATCTCTTACAGAGCGCAAGTATATTGGAACATATGTTCGGATCGGCCTCGATGCTGACGTCGTAGATCGCATCAAGCAAGCTTCTCGACCAGCCTTTCATTTGCGCGTGAGATACCATTTTCAGCATGTACCCCTTGATCGTCACATCGGTAAAGCCAGCCCTTGAGAGATCGTCCCGAATTTCTGGGATGGTGTATACACGCCGATGGCCCAACTCCAGGTCTTGAGCATTGAGTTCCTGAACGTGCTTGAGGAGACCCATGGCCACCCCTATGCGACGGTGCAGCGAATTGGCATTCGGAACAGTGAATATAGCCAGGCCTCCGGGACGAAGCCAATTCTTGACCAAACTGACTATTGCCACGGGATCGGCCACGTGCTCTAGTACATGGTTTCCGACTACATAGTCGTAGAGCCCACCAGGGCGATAATCCTCAAATAGGGTGTGAATGACCTGATAAGTGCCATCGGATGGAACTTGGGCGATCACGGCTGACGCGCCTTCAATTACATCGAGGCTGGCGCTGCTTATCGCGGCAAGTGCTGAGGCAATTAGTCCATCCCCCAGGCCCAACTGCAGGATCCTACCACCGCTGACGTGGCGAAGGGTGCATTTCAGGCTGTAGTAACTAGCAATGTCACGATTGAGCGCACCGGCTTCGTTGCCATAGATTCGGGCTACTTGATTAAGGTGTTCCAGTTCATTCTTGCTCATGATTGTGCCCGGTCCGAGATGAAAAGTTCCTCCCAATAGCGAATCATTCCGATCCCGGGAACTGCCCCAACGGTTTTGACTACCTCTCCTTGGGCCAGCTGGACCGCAAGCAACGGGATGTTGGCTCCGGCGTGCACAGTGAGCATTAGGCCCCCAGCTGCGAATCGCGGATTCAGTTCGATGAAGTTAATGCCGGTCTCGTCTTCAAAAAATTGAAGGTTGCCGGGGCCTATGAGACCGGCCGCCGAACAAATCCGACGAGCCGCTGTTTCAAGTAGCGGGCGACTTTCGGTTCTCCCTCGGATGGATTGTCCGGCCTTGACCTGCAGTCGGCTGCGGGGCGAGCACACGACGCATTGCGAACTCCGGTCGCAAAGTACATCCACCGTGTACTCGATGCCTCGTGCCAAGCGCTGGAATACATAGTCAGACGTTTTGCCGCGCCAGTAGTCCCAGTCGCGCTCGTCCTCTATGTGGCACACCCCAGAGGATCCACTTGAGCTATTGGGCTTACCGATCAGACCGTAACCCGGCCATCGGTCGCCCGTATAGATTTCGGGTACCGGGATGCCGAGATTGTGGACGAATCCGGACATTCCGCGCTTGTCATTTGCCAAGCTGATTGTGGCAGGCGGTGGCAACAGGGTCGCCACCCCCGCAGCGGCGAACCGAGCGACATGACGGGCGATTAGGACAATTTCCTTCGAGTAGATCGGAAGGATGGTTCCGATGCCTTCCCTTTGGCACAGAGCAATGAGATGATCAATATATTCAGGCGAGGAAGCCGGAGGAACAACCTCGCTCTTGTCGGCCATGCGCAATCCAACCGCGTTGGAATCGACATCGACGGCATGAAGCCACACAGACAGTTCGCGTTGTAGTCGCAGGGCCTTGATTACGCTTACCGCGGAAGCTGTGCCCGCGCTCGTGATCAAGATTCGGCGACGCCTGTTTGCAGCAGTCTGGGAAGTTATGTTCACCTGATGAACTAAAGTAGGCCCTTGCCGGTCTGATCGTGTGTTGGCTGTGAACAACTGGCAAGTTCGAGAATTCCGACTACTCGCCTGGCGTGGTCGATGCCGGTCAGCGGCTGAGAACCTGTGCGGATGCAGTTCAGAAAGTGCTCGGCCTCGGCGCGTAATGGTTCAACCCAGTCGATCCTCGGAATCAGGATGTCGCCCGACCGATATCCATAGTTGAATCTTGCGGGACCGTCGAAATCCATGTTCTCGCCGACCCGCGCAAGGCGATCGATACCTTTGTCGTATATCGTGATCTTGTCCTCGGCGACGTCGTCGTAGACCACCATCTTCTTGGAACCGACGACCACCATCTTGCGGACTTTTTGCGGGTCCAGCCAACTGACGTGGATGCTGGCGAGAATTTTCCCAGGATAGCGGACGTTCAGAAAGACCACGTCGTCGATTCCGGGCTGGATGAAATCCGCGCCGAATCGCTGCACACACACCGGTTCAGGGTTGCCAAGCCAGTATTGAATTATGCTGAGATCGTGCGGGGCGAAGTTCCACAGCGCGTCGATATCTGATCGAATGCGTCCTAGATTTAGTCGCTGACTGTAGATCGAGCGGATCTCGCCGAGTTCTCCCCGATCGATCATCGCTTTTACATAGCGGACGGCGTTATTGAAGAGGAACGTGTGCCCCGCCATGACCATGAGCCCTTTCTCGGTGGCGATTTCTGCGAGTACGTCTACGTCGCAGACGCGGGTGGCGAGAGGCTTCTCTACGAAGACATGCTTGCCAGCTCGCAGGGCCGCCTCGGTGAGAGGGAAATGCGTTTCTGCCGGAGTGGCGACAATAACCGCGTCAACCGAAGGATCGTTGAGTGCGGATGAAATATCGGCGCTGGTTCGCACGCCCGGGAAGCCCCGTTCGACGAAGGCTCTTCGCGAGGCGTCCTGCTCGATTACCCACGCCACGCGCCCGCCCTGAACTGCCGAGAAGTTTCGGAGCAAGTTGGGTCCCCAGTAGCCACATCCAAATTGGGCAAGGGTGATGGACTTGGTCATTCGGCTAGACGACCGACAGCGCCGGACTGAGTCAAGACCATCACTCGCTGAGGCGGCCGTCCGGCGACGGGGTCAAACGTTCTTCGCTCCGCACCCGCACGGCTCGACCCTGGAATTCGCGCTGGAGCTGTCTTTCTGTAGCGAGTTGATCGATACATTCTGGACCGGAGAACGCCAGAGCGACCTCCTGTGGCAACCAGTGGCCGCTGGCGATAGCCGCTTGAGATGCGCATGAGATCAGCGTGCTCGGGTCCGGGACGATCGCGGATATCGGCGGCCGGGTGGGGTTTTGAAGATAGGCGGCGGTGACCCAAATGTCCTCAGCTGGTGTTCGGGGCACCGGATGCCGGTAGAGTCGGTGCATTGAGACCGGATCGAACGGCGTGCGCTGGAATTGCTCGATCTGAAAGACGAAGTTAAGGCCCGACGACCCAACGAGGATATCGCCCTGAGGTCTTGCGTCGGCTTTAAGGGCCCCCACCGCATCGGCCTGCGCCAACGTCATCGCGAGGTCGTTGGGTGTGACAGCAGTTAGGTTCCACAGCCGGTTGTACCACGGCGCCCCTGCAGGTACGACGACGATGAGCAGTGTTGCTGCGACTGCGGCCATCGGTGCTGCTGGTCTCTTTTCCAGACTGGCTGAAGGCGAGCGCTCTCTTGAAAGCAGGATCGCGGCGAGCGTGACCAGTGCGAGACCGGCCGGAATTCCGAGAAGCACGCGATGGAAGACGAGCAGCGCGTCGCTGTCCGGTGAGGCGTTTAGCACATATGCAAGGGGGAATGCGGACAACGGATGAATAAGTACAACCACGGGCGCGAGTGTGAGCCAGCCGGCCAGTCGGTTGTTCGCGGCGAGAATGGCGCCCGCTGTGAGGTTTAGAATTCCAGTGAGCCCCAGAATATGCATCCCCCTCTCGCACGCCACCGTTCCGGGGGTGAAAAGGTTGAAACCGCCCCAAGGTGCCAACCAGCCTGCGGACCGGAGCGCCTGGAGCGGCTCTGCCCATGAGGGAATCACTTCTAACATCCACCACCCGAAAACGAAGCTGCCGGCGAATCCCCAAATGGCTAGACGCGGACGCGCGCGCAGGAGATGCCATGTGGCGATCGCACCGATGCCAGTGCAGGCGAGGACGATTCCTTGCCGATGGCTGTAGAGTGCGACAAGTAGCAACGAACCATAGGTCGCCGCGCGAGCGGCCCCGCCGCGGAAGCTCCAGGCAGACCACTGCAGAATGGACCGAGGGGACTCAAGCGCGGCGATCCTAATGATCGCAAGCGAAGCAACCTGAGACAGGATGCTGCTCGAGATTCCGTAGTAGCGAAAAAACGAGAACGTGCTGTTTCCTAGCAGCAGGACGTATGCGATTGTGAACAGGTACGCGAACGATCGGCGAAGCGCCGTTGCGCGTCCAAGCCGGTATGCGTTCCACGCCAGTAGCAATCCGGATCCCGCCGCGATCATGTTGAATGCGGCGTGCCGCCATGAATCCGGGACCGGATCGACGAGCGAATAGGCTATCAGGTACGTCGCCTTGGCGGATGCGCTGTGCGCGGCGATGGAGGTAACTCGATCCCACTCGCATATCCTGAACAGGTGTTCCCACGGGTCTGCTGGAAATTCGAGGTATATGCCTGGCAGCAGCAAAATCATGCCAAGGCAGATCCACGGCAGCGATTGACGCGCGAAAAGCCAAGATCTGCCCATGGCCTTCGGGCGAGAGATCTCAATGCCGAGCCAAACAAGGCCGGCGGCCACGGTCGATAGAGTGATTGCGCCGAAGACCGTGACAAGCGGCGGCCATATGTCTCCTCGTGTCGTGTGGCCCGATCTGGTATGGATCGGGAGGTCGAGCCAGTCGTAGACGGCATAGGCCGCGACATAGGGCACGAGAAACGCCCAGCCGCTTCTGAAGTAACGTGCTAGGACGTTTATGCGGTCAGATCTGATGTCGCGATGGTCGGGGACGGATGTAGTCACATCACATCTGCGAAGGCTCGTTTGCACCGCGAAAAGGCGGCGAAGCCGATCACGGCGGTAGCTAGGCCGGCGAGTTCGAGGTAAAGGATGTTGGTCTGGGCGAACGGGCGATTCCAGATGAGCACATCGCGTGCTGCTTCGACGGCGTGGATGATCGGATTCAGACGGATCAGAGGCCAAGCCCACGGAGCTTTTTCGATGACGCGTGAAGCAGGGTAGAAGATTGCGCTGGCGAACATCAGACCGGTGGTGCTGGCGATGACGAGTTGGTTGATGTCGCGGAAGAAAACGCCGAGGGCAGACAGCGTCCACGCGAGGCCCAGGGCGATCAGGACGATCGGAAGGATGATGGGCAGCACGTTGAGCGCGGACCATGAGATGGAGTGACCGCCGATCAGCACGCCTGTGAGGACCATAACCAGCGCGATGGCCATGTGGATCAGCGCGGCGCCGACAGCCGCTGCCGGAAGAATTTCGAGCGGGAAGACTACCTTCTTCACGAAATTGGGATTACTCGTGATAAGGCTTGGCGCGACGGCGATCGACTCGGCAACGAGATGGAAGATGGAGAGACCGAGGAAGATCCCGAGCCCGTATTCCCAGCGGCTTTCGCCGTGGAAACTCCCGCCGAAGATGAAGCCGAAGACGAAGAGATAGAGCGCGAGCAGCATGAGCGGGTTCAGCACTGCCCAAGCAAAACCGAGGACGCTGCCCTTATGCCGCATCTCAAGATTGCGCAGCGTGAATTGCCAAAGCAGCCGGCGATGAATCCAAAGCGTGCGGATTGGCACGACGGGATTCAGCAGCGCGAAGAAGGAATGCGGGCGGTTCGGGTTCACGGAAGCGGCGGTTAAACCGCCCATGCCGCGCGCGTGCAAAGGAAAAGCGGCACGAGACCGGTGGACGCGGGCTGTGGTCAGAGGACCGACGACGAACGACAGTTTCTCACGGGCATTCAGCCTCTGGTTTGATTTCCGTTACCTCCGCGATCTCCTGTTTAGTGGATCGGGCAGATCGTATCAAACTGCGCGGAGACGACCGCTGCGCAATTCCCCGAGAAACGCCGCGTAGGTCTGGCGCACGCCTTCCTCAAGCGAAATTCTCGCGTGCCATCCCAGCGCAGTTAGGCGCGAGACGTCCATGAGCTTGCGAGGGGTGCCGTCGGGTTTGGTCGTGTCGAAGGTGAGGCGACCGGTGTAGCCCACCGCGTGCATGAACACCTCGGCGAGTTCGCGGATGGTCACGTCGGTACCGGTGCCGACGTTGATCCAGTCGGGTGGACTTTCGAGGCTGAGCAGAAAGTGGGTCGCGTCCGCGAGGTCGTCGACGTGGAGGAACTCGCGCCGGGGCGTGCCGGTACCCCAGACAACGACTTCGGGCGCGCCGGTCTCTTTGGCTTCGTGGAATCGGCGGATGAGCGCGGGCAGGACGTGGGAATTCTTCGGGTGGTAGTTGTCGCCCGGGCCGTAGAGGTTGGTCGGCATGAGCGAGTGGTAGAGGACGCCGTATTGCTTCCGATAATACTGACAGAGCTTTAGCCCGGCGATCTTGGCGATGGCGTAGGCTTCGTTCGTCGGCTCGAGGGGGCCGGTGAGCAGGCAGTCTTCCGTCATCGGCTGCGGCGCGTGCTTCGGGTAGATGCACGAGCTGCCGAGGAAGAGCAGGCGAGGGACACCGGCTCGGTGGGAGCCATCGATGCAGTTGAGAGCAATCGCCAGGTTCTCGGCGATGAACTCCGCGGGATAGGTGTTGTTGGCGTGGATGCCGCCCACTTTCGCAGCCGCGACGATGACGACATCGGGCTTATTGGCAGCGAGCCAGGCGTGTGTGGCGGCTTGGTTGCGAAGATCGAGCTCGGCGCTCGTCGGCGTAAGTAGGTTGGAAAAGCCACCAGCACGCAGGCGGCGGACGATGGCTGAACCGACCATGCCTCGGGAGCCGGCGATGAAGATCTTGGAGTCGGGACTCATGGCGGGGGAGATGGGAGATCGGAGTTGGAAGATTGGCTCACGAAGCGGTAAGGCACCATGGATTGTCAGGGCCGCAAAACGTATGCGGCGGAGTGGGGCAGGCCGGAGGCTGACCCGCTAAGATGGCGCTGGCCGCAGGCTATCTCGTGCTTCGAAATCCGATCCCGGTCAGCTGGCCCCTGCCTGCCCGTCTTCATCCGATCGGCGCGAACGGCGTCTTGAGCGCGGCCACGGCCTTCTCGTGCTTGGCGAGTTCTAGGTCGTGGTCGACCATGATCTTGACTAGTTCCTTGAAGCGCACCTTGGGCTCCCAGCCGAGCTGGCGTTTGGCTTTGGCGGGATCGCCGATGAGCAGGTCAACCTCTGCGGGACGCTCGTAGCGTGCGTCGTAGCGAACATACTTTTCCCAATCCATTCCGAGCCGGCCGAACGTTTCCTGACAAAACTCGCGAATCGTGTGCGTCTCGTTCGTCGCCACGACGTAGTCGTCGGGTTTGTCCTGCTGGAGCATCAGCCACATCATCTCGACATATTCCTTGGCGTAGCCCCAATCGCGGCGGGCGTCGAGATTGCCGAGGTAGAGTTCCTTCTGGAGTCCGACGGCGATGCGGGTGGCGGCGCGGGTGATCTTGCGCGTGACGAAGGTCTCGCCGCGGCGCTCGCTCTCATGGTTGAAGAGGATGCCGTTGCTCGCATGCATGCCGTAGGATTCGCGGTAGTTGACTGTGAGCCAGTGGGCGAAGACCTTGGCGCATCCATATGGCGACCGCGGCCAGAACGGTGTCTTCTCCGTCTGCGGGACCTCCTGAACCTTGCCGAACATCTCCGACGACGAGGCCTGGTAGTACCGCACCTTCTCAACGAGGCCCGCCTCGCGAATCGCCTCAAGGATGCGGATCGCGCCGAGGCCGGTGACGTCACCGGTGTATTCGGGCACATCGAACGAAACGCGCACGTGGCTCTGCGCGCCGAGGTTGTAGATCTCGTCGGGCTGGAGCTTGTAGAGCAGTTTCACCATCTGCACGGAGTCGGCGAGGTCGCCGTAGTGCAGGAACAGGCGCACACCGTTCACGTGCGGGTCGCGGTAGAGGTGATCGATGCGACTGGTATTGAAGGTCGAGGCGCGGCGGATGATGCCGTGCACCTCGTAGCCCTTGGCCAACAGCAGTTCGGCAAGGTAGGATCCGTCCTGGCCTGTGATGCCAGTGATGAGGGCTCGTTTCATTCGGGCAACTACCTCCCACGCGGAAGGTTCCGCCAAGCTGAAAGTAGGTGAAATTCGCCGGCAGCTCGTCGGCCTACACGGGATGTCCGACAAAAGGCTCGATCGGTCGGAATCCCTCACGCGAACTTGCTGCGTCGCGCGCTGCATCGTTGGCGAAGAGGTAAACGGCGTAACCCCCGAAGCCGCCGCCACAATACTTCCACGCCAGCGCGCCGGGAATGTCCTCCGGGAGCGCATCCATGCCTTCGGCGCGCTGAACGGCGTAGGACATCGTGATCGCTTCGCCGAGTGCTCGGAGGTCCTGTCTCCAGACAGCGTCGCGGGCAACAGCGCCAGCTCGGGCGATGGCATCGTAGTCGCGAGGGGCTCCCGCGAGGTCGGGCGTGCAATGCGGACGGCCCGACCAATAGAGCGCCATCCGTCCCTGCAGGATCGCTCCGTCGGTTTTGAGATCGAGGGCGGGGCGGGCACCGCTGCGCCAGACGCAGAGGCCGCCCTCGGTGATCACGGCGGGATCCTGCCAGCCAACGCCGAGGTCGAGCTCGGAGCCGACGCCGTCGCGACCGTTGAGGAGGGCCCAGGCGCCGCTTCCACCGAGACCGGCGTTGCGCTCGTAGCCCCAGGATCGGAGCGAAACGGTGGGCGAGATCGCGCAGTTGACGATGTAGCCGTCGGGACGGGCAAAACGCGGCACGTCGAGCCAGCCGCCCGCGAAATCCACCCGCAGCGGCGCCTCGCGCGGTGCGCGTATCCAACGAACGATTTCGGTCGTCGAGATCGGCGAAAACTCCGGCGGCGTTTTTGGCAGCACCACGTATTTCGCGTCCACTTCAGCGCAGAGGGCGCGCTTGAGCGGCGCGTATTTGTCATCCTCGGTTACGGCGAGAATCTGCGGACGGATGCGCAGAAAGTCCTCTCGGAAGTCGATGCCTTCCTCCATGCCACGGCCGATCACGACGTCGTCGACCATGCGCATCGCGGCGATGAGGGCGCGTTTGTGATCGTCGGGGATCGAGCTGCGACGCTGCTTGTGCAGCCAAAGCACTTCGGCCGAGGCGAAGCTCACGGTGAGGTGGTCGCCCAGCGCCTGCGCTTCGCGGAAAAACTGTACGTGGCCGGCGTGCAGGATGTCGTAGCAGCCGGAAACGAAAACTTTGATCATGGGTTCAGGGAGCAGTGAGCCAGGGTGAACCGAATGACATGCGCGGTGCTGGCGCGGGCGTCACGTCCGAACATGTGCCGGTCGTTCATCAACGCCGGAGCGCAGATACCGGTCGGCTGATCGCGCCTTCGTTGACTCACCCACGAGGTGATGCTGTGAAGCTGCCGAACGTTCTACAGCCCTCTGTGACCTCGGCACGATCCTCCGTGACCTCTGTGCCCCACGTATCCCTCGGGATTCACACATCCATCCGCTGCACGCGCTGGCCGGGCTTAATGCGGTCGCCGGGGTAGAGGATGACTTCGTCGCCTTCGGCGAGGCCGGAGAGGACCTGCATTTCCGTGCCGCTGGAGCGGCCGGCTTCGACGGGGACGAGTTCGGCGCGGCCGTCGCGCAGGACGAGGGCGGCCCAGGACGAACCCTGGCGGAAGAGGCCGGAGGTCGGGACCTTGAGCGTGCGCTCGGTCTCCCACACGACCACACGGGCCTCGACGCGGAAGTTGTCGCCGAGGCTGGCGCGCTCGGCCAGCGGGGTGGTGATGTCGGCGACGACGTAGACGCGTTGCTCCTCCACGCCGAGGGCGGAGATCTTGGTGAACGCCGCGGGCTCGACCAGACGCACGCGGCCTTCGAGCGGTTTGTCGCCGCCCCATTGTTCGAAGAGGACCTTGGCGCCCGGGGCGAGGGCGGCGCCGTCGCGGGAGAGGAGCTCGACGACGACCTCGAGGTCGGTCGGATCGCCGACTTCGAGGATGGGTGTGCCAGCGGCGACCGGACGCTCACTCTCCTGAAAGACGCGCAGGACACGGCCGGCAACGGGCGCGGTGAGAGCGAGCGGAGCCTGTGGGGCTGCGGGTCCGTCGGACGACGGGCTTTCCGAAGCCGTCGATGCGGCGACGTGGAGTTCCGCCTCGGCGCTGCGCAGCGTGCCCTCGGCGTTGACGACGTCGCGGGCGGCATTGGTTTCGCGCAGGCGAGCCGTATCCAGGTCCTGGGGTGAAACCGTGCCCTCGCGCTGCATGTTCTCCACGCGCGTGCGCTCGGTGACGGCGAGTTGATAGGCGGCGCGGGCCTTGTCGAGGGCGGCGGCCGCGGCGTCGCGCCGGGCCTCGGCGAGGGCGCGGCTGCGGGCGTCGAGCGGCGAGGCGGCCATCGGCTCGATCACGGCGAGGATCGCGCCAGCGGTGATCTCGGCGCCGGGCTTGAACGGCACGCGGCGCAGCTGGCCGTTGACCGGCGAGGAGATGACGTAGCGCTGGCGGATGCGTGTCTTGCCCTCCTCGCTCACGGTCGCCTGCAGGGGACCGGTGGTCACGCGCGCCACTTCGACGCGCGCCGGACTCGGGCGCAGCCCGAGTCCAAGGGCGACGATCAGCGCGAGGCCAAGCGTCCAGGGAATCCAACGACGGCGTTTCTTACGCGAAGGAGACGGCATGGAATGTCAGAGGTTGAACCACAGAGAGCGCAGAGAACACAGAGAAAGGCGGGAGCGGACCGATAGTCGTATCGAGTGAACGAACGGGACTGCAGAGTGCTGACGTGCAATGGCTGCCGTGCGCTCCCACGGCGAGTGGGGGGACGGCAACGAGGCACATGCAGGTGCGCGAACGATGGCGGGGCCTCGCGCTCCCTTTCGGCGACCTCGGTTCGAGCCTCTGTGTGCTCTGTGTCCTCTGTGGTTCACGATGGATTGGCGCCTTCACTCCGGCGCCTTGAGCGCGGCGATGAGGTCGAGCTGGCGGAGTTTGCGCAGCACGACGAGGGCGGAAAGGGTGGAGGCGATCGCGACGATCATGATCGCGAACGAGTAGGTGTGGCTCGTGAACACCAGCGGCAGGCGGACAGTCTCGGTGTTGACCGAGGAGATGATGAGCGTGGCCAGCCCGGTGCCGAGCGCGAGGCCGAGCGGGACGGCGAGGATCGCGAGAATGAGCAGCTCGATGACGATGACGGCGCCGACCTCCGCCTGCGTCATGCCGACGACACGCAGCGTCGCCAGCTCGCGCGCACGCTCGGCCAGCGAGATGCGGGCATTGTTGTAGATCACCCCGAAGGCCACGATGACCGAAAACGTGAGATAGATGGTCTGGATCAGGCCCATGCTTTGCGCCGTCGTCTCGCGAAAACTCTTCCGCATCGACTCCTTGATCGCGATCGTGCTGATGCGCGGGATGTCCTTGAGGGCGGCGAGAAACTCCGCGCGCCGGGCCGCGTCGAGCGTGATGCTGGCGCCGGTGATGACGTCGCCCTCGCCGAGGAAGCGGTTGATCGCATGGATCTCCATGTAGGCCGCGATGCCGGTGAAATCCTCCGCGAGCGCGACCAGGGGCACGGTGCGGACCGGGCGCTTGCCCTCGAGGGCCTCGACCACGAGCGTGTCGCCGACCCTGGCGCCGAGCACGTCGGCCAGCTTGGCCGAGACGATCAACCCGTCGGACGGCGGCGGCAGCTCGTGGCCGGCCGCATCGACGGCGCGGGCGTGGATCCCGCCGTCGATCAGGCTGCGCAGGCCGATCTGGCGCGAAACGCCGCCGTAGTGGATGCGCACCGACGCCATCCGGCTGGCCTCGATGCTGAGCACGCCGGGCAGTCGCTCCAGTTCGTGCAGCGTGCGCACCGACGAGGGTTCCATTAGGCGCACGTCGAGGTCCTGGCGCTGCACCACGTCCCACTTGAAGTCGAGGATCTCGGCGATGCCGGCCTTGAACGTCTTGGGCAGGATGAGCAACCCGGTGGCGAGGGCGAGTCCGGCGACGGTGAACACCGCCTGCACGGGCCGCCGCTCGAGGTTGCGCACGCTGATGCGGAACGAGTGCGAGAACAGGTGCGCGATGCCCGTGCGCTCGATCGCGGCGGGGCGGAAGTTCGCGGGCGGCTCCGGCCGCATCGCCTCGGCGGGCGGCAGGCGCGCGGCCTTACGCACGGCGCCGAACACGCCGGCCGTCATGGCGCCGAGGCCGACGGCGAGCGCGATCACCACGGCATGCGCGTCGAGCCGGAAGGCCAGCTCGGGAAACCGGAAGAAGAGCGTGTACATCACCACGAGCTTCTTGCCGAGCGCGATGCCGCCGAGCAGCCCGAGGGCGAGGCCGGCGAAAACCATGACGAAGGCGAACTTCAGGTAGTGGACGACGATCTGGCGGTTGGTGAAGCCGAAGGCCTTGAGGATCGCGATCTGCTCGCGCTGCAGG
>JACSRI010000177.1 GCA_014879845.1 Opitutaceae bacterium | reverse complement strand
CTCGACCGTGCAGACCCAGAAGCGCGGCCGCTCCGGCTTGATCTTCTCCTCGCCGGTGACGAGCGCCACGGCCTCGGGGCCGACCTTGTCGACGACACGCTGATAGACCTCGCGGGCGAGCAGGCGCAGCGGCAGGCCGATCATGCCGGTCGGATGGGCGACCATACGCTCGATGGCGAGATGGGTCTTGCCGGTGTTGGTCGGGCCGAGCACCGCGGTGACGCCATTGGCGCGGGCGGCGGGGGGCAACGAGCGAAAGAGTTGCAAGGCGGTAGAGCCGATTATCTCGCCCGCCCGAAGCGGGCGGGGGCGTGGAGTTTAATCAGGAACGAGTCTGGCGAGAACAACTCTCGAACGAAGCGAGGCCGAATCGCTGACTCAGCGAGAATCGGGGTTTGTTCCCCTCACCGGCGCCGGAGCCCGCCGACACACGCAATACCGGCATCGTCCGCCCTCTCGCCAACCCGAAAGCAGGACGGCGCGAAGCCGTCCGGCGCAGTCTCTATTTAAGCGCTTCCGTCGCAGAAACGAGAGGCAATCGCTTTTGCGCACGAAACGCCGTCATCCCGGACGAAGCGGGCCGAGAGCCGGGATCCATGCCTAGGCCCCTATCGGCAACGCTCTGGCATGATTCCCGGGTCAAGCCGGGGGCGGCAGCAAGCCATTGTGGTCGATCGAGGCCCGATGCGGATAGACGGCCTCAATGATGGTCGTGGTTGCACTGGCCATGGTCGGCGAGCGCCTCGATGATCGCGCAGTCGCAGGCCGCGACGCCGCCCGAGCAGGTCGTGGCGATCCGCTCCAGCTCCCTTTCCAGCGAGCGCAGCCGAGCGATCTTGTCCCGAACCTCGCCCAGATGCGCCACCGAGATCGCATGCGCCTCGTCGCAGGCGATGCCGGGCGTGTCCGACAGCCTCAGCAGCGTCCGGATGGCATCGACGGCGAAACCGAGATCGCGCGCATGCTTGATGAAGGCGAGGCGCTCGGCATGGCGCCGGCCATAGCGGCGCTGGTTGCCCTCGGAGCGCTCCGGCGGCGGCAGGAGGCCCACCTGCTCGTAGTAGCGGATGGTCTCGACCTTGACCCCGGTGCGTTCGGCGAGCGCACCGATTGGCATCACGCGCTCCAGCCTGCCCGTCGCAGCCATGGCATCATCCCATAAAGCTATAGTCACTATAGCCATAGATGGAGCAATGCGTTCGAAACGCAAGTCGGAGCCGTCATGCTCCGCCCTCGTGGCGAGCATCCGCCTCTTGAACACCGACCTCGATCAGCGAAGACGTGGATAATCGGGACAAGCCCGAGCAGACTGCACGTCGTCCCCCGGTTACGGACTCAAGCGTCGGGCGCTGACCTGGTGCGCTTACCCGGAATGACGCCCTGATCCGTCGGCGATCACGCCACACCCAGCGACAGCAGGTCGTGGACATGAACCAGCCCTACCGGCCGCTCCTCGCCATCGACCACGATCAGCGCCGTGATCCGGCTGCGGTTGACCAGCTCAAGCGCCTCGACGGCGAGCGTGTCGAGGCCGACCCGGCGCGGATTGGCCGACATCAGATCGCGCGCCCTGAGCGAGTCGCCGCCGCCCATCGTAGCCTTGCGGCGCAGATCGCCATCGGTAACGACCCCGGCGAGCTTGCCGTCGAGATCCATCACGACGGCACAGCCGAAGCCCCGGGCCGAGATCATCGCGACCACGTCGGGCAGCAGCGTGTCGAGTCCGATCAGCGGCAGCTCGACGCCGCGATGCATGATGCTCTCGACCGTCTTGAGCTGCGCGCCGAGCTTGCCGCCCGGATGATAGACGAAGAAGTCCTGGCGCGAGAAGCCTCGCGCCTCGAGCAGCGCGACCGCGAGCGCATCGCCGAGCGCGATCTGCATCGTCGTCGAGGTCGTCGGCGCCAGCCCGTTCGGGCAGGCTTCCGTGGCCTTGGGCAACACGAGCGCGATGTCCGCCTCCCGGCCGAGCGTGCTCTCGGCATTGGCGGTGATGGCGATCAGCCCGACGCGGAAGCGGCGCGTATAGCCGACGAGCGCGGCGAGCTCGACCGCCTCGCCGGACCAGGACAGCGCGATCACCACGTCCTCCGGCTGCACCATGCCGAGATCGCCATGGCTCGCCTCGGCGGGGTGGACGAAATGCGCGGGCGTGCCGGTCGAGGCCAGCGTCGCCGTGAGCTTGCGGCCGACATGGCCGGACTTGCCCATGCCGGAGACGATCACGCGCCCGTTCGACGCCCGGATCATCGCGACGGCCTCGGCGAAGGGCTGGCCGAGCCCGTCGGCAAGCGCGGCGTGGAGCACGTCCAACCCGGCGCGCTCGGTGGCGATGGTGCGGAGGGCGGAAGCGCGGATGTCGTCGGTCATGGCGGGCGCTTTAGCACGGCACCACCGGAGATTTCCACCGCCAGCCGGCAGTCCCGGCCCGCGTTGACGCCTCCTTAACCCTGTTCGTTCTAAGTCCGTTAACCATGCGCGCCCTTCGCGCGCATTCGCCTGGAGCCTCGCAAGTCTCGTGTCCGGTCGCACGACCATCCTGCTTCTGTCCGGCACCGTCCTGGCCGGACTGGCGCTCGGCTGCGCGACGGCCGCGGCGCAGCAGGCACGCGCCCTGCGGACCGGCACGCCGACCTATATCGCGCAACCACCGGAACCGCCCGCGCTGCCGCTGATCCCGGCCACGCCGGAACCGCAGGCCATCCGCAACCCCGGCTCGCTGGTGCAGGGCCAGGCCTCCGCCGTTTCCGCGCGCACGCCGCCGCGCGCCAGCCAGCCCGTGCAGTCCCCTGCCCTGCGCGGCGTCACCCAGCGCCAGTTCCGACCGCCGCAGCCGGCCGTGACG
>JACSRI010000195.1 GCA_014879845.1 Opitutaceae bacterium | reverse complement strand
TTCGGCGTCGACGCCGAACCGGCGAGTGCTGTGCACGATGGGATGACCATCCACATCGATCGCGACTTGGTGTGCGTTGCTGTAGCCGTCATCGATGAAGACCAAGGCGGTCCAAGGGCCGGGCGCCAGATTGAGCCGCAGGGAGAAATCAGTTCCAGCTACGCCGTCGTTCAGCGCGGGGGACCGCAACGGCCCGAAGTCTGGATTGGTGAAACCCTCCGAAGGTGGACGCACCCAGCCCAAGCCCCGTGCGGGATCGAAGGTGTCGGCCGTGGTCAACACGACCGAGTTCGGCCGCGGCTCCACGGTCGGTGCCAGGTCGAGATACACCGGTGCATGCAACGGTAGGGCGGACGCGGCGTGACAGAGGACCAGCGCCGCAACGCACGCCGACCATGTGGCAGCGATTGCGCGAGCGGGAAGGCGACGAAGATCAGGTCGGGTGGGCCGGTACATCGGGAAAGAAGACATGTGCCTGTTTCAGCCCGGGGCAACCGGCGTGGGCCAGGGTGTGCCGTTGATGACCACATCGTCGGCGTGGAATCCGGAAACCTGGTCGATACGCGGTGGCTGCTCTGCGTGCTCGACCGCGACCCGGCGCAGATGGATGTCCTGGAGAGGGGCGTCCGGAACACCGACCGCGTGAATCGGGACGACCGCCGCGCGGCAGGATGCCTCCTCGATGTCGAAATCGCGGAAGACCGGTGGATGCTGCCCGCCGCGATATCCCTGATACGCGGTCGTGAAGAGTATGAACGTATCAGCCTTTTCGACGGCAAAGCGGCGGAGGTGCACCTGCTCGACGCACCCGCCGCGGTCGAGGTTGCCTTTGATGTTGAGGGCGACGGGGGCGCGGCCGATCTGAATGTCCTCCCCGAATATCGCGCGGACGCCGCCGGACATCTCGCTGCCGATGGCCAGCCCCGAGCCTGTCGTTGGCGCCTCCATACGGATCCGGCGGAGCACGACATTCTCAGTTGGGCGACCGAGCCGCCAGCCGTCTTGGTCGCGGCCCGATTTCAGGGCGATGCAGTCATCGCCGCAGCGCAGTTCGCAGTCCTCGATCAAGACATCGCTGCACGACTCGATATCGACGCCATCGTTGTTGATGCGGATGCTGTCTACTCTGACCCGGCGCACGGTCACGTTGTGACAGGCGATCGTGTGCAGGCACCAGAACGGCGAGTCGACATGCGTGACGCCTTCGATCAGCACGTTGGTGCAGCCGAAGAACTGCACGAAGGAGGGACGCAGCCATTGGTCGGGTCCGAAAATGCGCTCGTGTACCGCTGTGCCGAGGCCGCCCATGTCGCGCAGTCGGCGCTGCGCTGGTTTTTGTCGGTCGCGCCAGGCGGCGAACGTGGTGGTGCCGTGGCCGTCGATCACACCCGGTCCGGTCAACGCCACGTTGGTGCATTGGTATGCGAAGATGAACGGCGAGTAGTTGAACAATTCGGTGCCTTCCCAGCGGGTGAGCACGAGCGGGAGGTAGTGATCCGCGTGGGTGCTGAAGTGCAGTCGTGCGCCCTCCTCGAGGTGCAGCCGCACGTTGCTCTTGAGCATGATCGGACCGTCGAGTCGCCAGTCGCCTGCGGGGACGGTCACGGTGCCGCCGCCCATGGCGTTGCATGAATTGATCGCCTCGAGGAACGCCGGGCGCGCGTCGACATCGGCTGAAGCGCGCGCGCCGAAATCGCGGACGGAACTGCGCCGGAGCGGAAAACTCGGCACGCGGATCCGGGCCAGGATCGTCTCAGCATGGTGCCAGGCATCAGCTGACGCGGAGTCTCCGCCGGGTGATGAGGCGGCGTAGCTCCTTCGCGGGCGAGTCGCGGTCGCGGTGGCGGCGAGTGTCATGCCCGTGAGGAACCGGCGGCGGCTCAACGTTGGATGGGGCAGGTGCATGGAACGCGTGTGTGCCGGAGTAGACGGTGGGCGTGGGCTTGCGGGTACGGTGACAATGAAGGCGTTTCGGCGCGACCAATCAGCCGGACGAACTCGCGGAGCCGCGGTGCGCGAACCGGGCTCCGAAACCCGGGAGGATCAGCGAGCCGCGGGCGCGTCAGCCTGGTGCTGGTAGAAGTCGTGCAGCACCTGCCAGGCGAGCTTTCTCTGGCCGGTCTCCGAAATGAGTCCCTTGCGGTTCCAGTAGTTCTGATAGTCGGTCCGGTAGCGACGTGGCGAACGGAAGTCTTTGAGAATCCACGGAGACAGGCCGCGGATCCACGGCACGGTATTCGCATTGTGGATCGTTTGCTCGTAGAACCACCTCTGGTACTCCTCGGTCCAGCGCGCTTCACGTACGCCATGCACGCCGAATTTGGCGTCGGTGCCGAACTCGGAGAGGATCATCGGCTTGTCGTAGATGCTGCGCCATGTGATCGAGGTGATGTCGCCGGGGGCGAGCGGGCCGTACCAGCCCGCGTACGTGTTGTACGCGAGCAAGTCCAGATCGGCGCCGAGCGGATCGTCGATCACGATTTCCGTGAGTGTGCTCGCGATGCTGCGATTGAGCGCGGCCGAGATCAGCCGGGTGGAGTCCTGCGCACGAGCATCGGCGATCAGGGTGCGGAGAAATCTCAGGCGTGGCTCGGTGAGCGGGGTTTCGTTGGCCACGCTCCATACCACCACGGAGGCTCGGTTCTGGTCGCGGGTGATGATTTCGGCGAGCATCTGGCGAGCGACTTCGAGCGTGTGCGGATCGTCGTAGGCGATGTCTTCCTGGTAGACGGGGATCTCGCTCCAGACCAGCAGGCCGAGCTCGTCGCACAGGCGCGTCGTTTTCTCCGAGTGCGGATAGTGTGCGAGACGGACGAAGTTGCATCCGAGGGCGCGCGCTTCGGTGAGCAGGCGGCGCGAGTCATCCCAATCGAGCCTGCGGCCGCCATCGTCTTCGCGCGTGCCAAGGCGCTCTTCATGGATGGAGATCCCCCGCAGGTAGATCGAACGGCCGTTGAGCAGTACGTCGTGGCCGCGCGTCGCTATGGTGCGGAAGCCGATGCGGTCTGCGATCGTGTCCTCTGCGGTGGAGAGCACGATCGGATAGAGCCGGGGTGTCTCGGGCGACCAACGTTCAAGGTGGCGGGGTGCGGGCAGCTCGATCGTCGCGCGGCCGTCCGCTCCGGTGGTGGCGTCGAGTTCGATCGCGAGTTCAGGGATGCGAAGCGTGACGGGTGTGTCCGCAGCGTCCCGGCCGTCGAGCGTCACGGTGCATGTGATGATCGGCCCGGTCTCGGCATCGCGGAGTGTGACCACGGCGTGCTGGATGAACGTCGGTGGGGTGCTCACGAGCCAGACGGGGCGGGTGATGCCGCCATAGTTGAACCAATCCGCATCGGAGCCCGGAACGTTGCCATACTGGCGTCGATTGTTGACGCCGACGACGAGCGAGTTGTCGCTCACGAGTTTGTCGGTGACCTCGAAAGCAAACGGCGTGAAGCCGCCCTCGTGGACTCCCAGTGGCGATCCGTTCAGGTACACGTGGGCGCGATAGTTGGCGGCTTCGAAATAGAGGAAGTAGCGGCGATCGCCTGAGGTAGGTGGAGCCGGGAAACGCCGCCGATACCAGCCGAGGCCCTCATACCAGAACAGCCGCTCGTTGCTCTGTGTGTTCCAGTCGCCCGGGACCGTGATATCCGGCGCGGAATCCCAGTCGTACTCGACGAGGGGGCCGCCGACCGGTGCCTGCTTCTCGTCCTTGGGGATCGTGTATCGCGGATACTGGTTGCGCAGACCCCGCTCCACCGAGTCGACGAGGAACTGCCAGGTGCCGCTCAAGTCGACGCGCTCGCGGCCATAGAGGTTGCAGGGCAACGGGGCCAGACCCTGAGTGCGCAACTCCTGGGGCAGTGGGGGATGGCTCAGCAGGCCGTCCACCATCGGTTGTTGAGCAAGGAGAGCGAGGCCGTGAGCGAAGCACGCGCAGGCGAGCCACCAGGGTAGACGCGGTCGACGAGTCATGGTGGTGAAAAAGCCGGTGGCTTGCGGCGGGTAAAACGGGGTAGCGGTCAACAAGTTGACCGACGTTCGCCGATCGATTTCTTCCGTCGACTTGAGTCCCGGCCGGGCTCCGGCTGCCTTGACGAATACTCACGATGCCATGCTCCGCTCTCTTGTCTTGCGTCAAACGCTGCCGGCTCGCCGTGTTCGCGGTTGGTCTGGTGTGGTTCTCCACTTTGCCGACGGCTGCAGCGATCCTGCCTGTGGTGCCGATGCCACGGGCGGTCACGGAACTGTCGGGAGCGTTTGCTCCTCCGGGTGACAGGCCGCTGCGCTTTCGGGTGCCGCGCGGGACTCGCGCGGACTTCTCCGGGTCGCTCGAAGAGCGCCTGCGTCTCTGGCACGGACGGGGCGCCGTGGCGGCATCCGACGGCACGGCCGAGATCGCCCTGGGCTTTCCGGCGCAGGACGCACGCTTCAGGGAGCGCTGTGCGCAACTCGGGCTGGTGGTGGATGCGGCACTCGGCACCGAGGGCTACGTCATGCGCATCGATGACGACGGTGTCACCGCGGCTGCGAACAGCGAAGCCGGTTTGTTCTATGCGTTGCAGACGTTGCGCCAGATCCTGCGCGCCACGCCGGAGGGCGCACCGCTCCCCGCCGTGATGGTGCGGGACTGGCCGGTGTTTTCCTTCCGCGGTGTGATGGACGACATCAGTCGCGGGCCGCTGCCGAATCGCGACTACATGCGTGAGCAGATCCGGCGGCTGGCCGAACTGAAGATCAACCGCATGGTGTGGTACATCGAGGACGTCGTGCGCGTCCCGTCACATCCTGGTTTCGCGCCACCGACGGCGATACCGCTGGAGGAGTTTCGTGATCTCGCCTCGTACGCCGCAGCCTATCACGTCGAACTGGTCGGGGGCTTTCAGACGCTCGGACATTTTGAGAAGATCCTGCAGCGAGACGGTTACGCGGACATGGCGGCAACTCACCGCATGCTCAAGCCGGCGGATCCGCGGGTCATCGATTTTCTGCGCGACGTAGTCGGCGACATGATACCGGCGTTTTCATCGCCGTGGTTCCTGCTCAATGGAGACGAGGCCTTCGACCTCGGGGATGTCGCGGCGCAGCAGGGTAGCACGCCAGCCGCGCTTTACGCAGCGCACATGCAGCCGTTGATCGAGCGGGTCGAGCAAGGTGGGCACCGCGCGATCCTGTGGGGCGACATGGCCCTCGCGCACCGGGAGTTGCTCGAGCAGTTGCCCCGCTCCGTCACGATCGCGAGTTGGAACTACGATGGAGAGGCTGACTTTGACGGGCAGGTCGCTCCCTTCCGCCAGCGAGGTTTCCCCGTGATCGTCTGCCCGGGGGTGCTCAACTCCGATCGGCTGTCGCCGGATCAGACGGAGTACCGCGCCAACATCCCGCGGTTCGCGGCGACCGGCGTCGCGCACGGCGCCGAAGGCGTGCTGACGACGGTCTGGGACGATGGTGGCGTGCACCTTTTCGCGCGCGATTGGACGGGCGTCGCGCTCGGAGCCGAGCAGGCGTGGCACCCCGGCGGGGATCACGAGTCGAGTTTTGATCAACGTCTCGGATTGGGCGTACACGGCGATCCCCATGCGACGCTGGCTCGGTTTCTCACCGTCTGGAACGAACTGGCCGGCCTGTATCCGACATGGCGGATGGACTGCAGTTGGCGCGACGACCGGATCATGCCGCGGCGCGGCGAAACGCTGGCCCTCAACACGGAGGGGTGGGCGGCGGTGCGGGATGTGGCGGCGCGCGCTCTCTCCCTTCTGGACACCGTCCCGGGGCAATCGACGCACGACGTGGCGGCGTGGAGGTGGACCGTCGATGAGCTCAAGTTCCATGCCGACCTGCGCCTCGCGCTCGCGGGCGCATCGGAACGTCCGCTCGATCTTGCGGCAATCGATGGGTTCATCGCACGCCAGGAGGTGCTGCGCGAAACCCTGCGCCGGCTCTGGTTCGTGGAGAATCGCGATCACTGGACGACGGAAGCACTGGCGGCGGACACGGCGCGGCTCGAGGCCTTGGGGACACTGCGCGCGAGCGTGGCCGGGAGGCAGCCTGGAGCGCCGGAACCGGTCGGCATTCGCGCGGTCGAGGGGCAGTTCTTCACCTATTGGTTGCTCACAGGACCGCTCGATGCCGGAACGGCGGCTTCGCTCGCGGAGGCTCCGGATCTGCTCGCCTCGGTCGGCGGGGAAGCGAAGGTCGCACCGACGCCCGGTCTACGTTTTTCGGACGCTTCGGGCGTGGTGCGACGCTGGGAGAAATTCTCGTCCGAACTCGCGTCGTGTCTCGACCTGGAGGATCGGCGCGCGGACGGCGGCGGCGTGGTCTACGCATTCGCCCACATCGTCGCCGCAGCCGAGAGCGCTTGCCAGGCGCGTATCGACTACACCGGCGAACTGGTTTTGATCGTGAACGGGAGTCGCATCGAACCGCAGGCATGCGCAGACAAGAGCTACCGCGTCACGCTCCCGCTGCGCGCCGGCCGCAACGCGGTGTTGCTGAAACTGCTTCCGCCCGATGCCGGGCAGCGTTGGCAGGTCGCGATGTCGTTGCCTGAAGTCGATGTCCGGCGCCAAAAACACCGCTACATCATTCGCGGCCCGCGCGAGTAGGGCGAGGGTCGGTCACGTTTTGTGCGGGGTGGCCGGGCTCGGGCGCTGGCGGAGGTCCTGCTCAGATCTTGCGGAGAAATGCCGGACCGGTGCCCCGCGTGTTGCGCACCAGGAGCAGGACCAGGATCGCACCGACCAGCGGGATGATGCTCGCTCCGATGAGGATCGGTTCGAACGAATAGCGATCCGAGATCCAGCCGATGAGGAAGGTCGAGCAGATCGTGAGCGTGGCCGAGGCTGTGCCGCAGAAGCCACTCACCGTCGCGACGGATCGGGTCTCATACAGGTCCGACGGCAGGACAATGGCCATCGTCGAGTAGGCGGCATACGCGAATGTCGCGACGGCGAACAGGCCGGCGATCGCGAAGAGACTGGTGAGCGCGGTGGCCGGGATGAGCAGCGTGATGCCGATTGCGCCGAACGCGACCACGACCTTGCGCGCACGTCCGATGGGCCAACCCCGGCGGATCAGCCAGCTCGAGATGCCACCGCCCGCGAAGTTGCCGAGGTCCGCGGCGAGAAACGGTATCCAGAATGCAATCAGCGTGTTCTCCGGCCGGAAGCCCTTTGCGACCAGATAGACCATGAACCAGTCGGTGATGAAGAACCACACCGGATCCGAGAACGACCGGGCGATGATCACGCCCCAGGTCTGGGGCACGCGGAGCAGGTCGCGCATGCGCGGGCGAGGGCTTTCGTCGGTGCCCGCGACGATCTGGTTTTCGCGTCGGTCGGCGAGGATCATCTCGCGTTCGGCCTCGCTCAGTCGCGGGTGCGTCTCAGGCGGGTGATAGATGAAGCGCCAGGCGATGATCCACAGGAACCCCAGCGTGCCTGTGACCAGAAATGCCGGGCGCCAGCCGCCAAGGTTGTGATAGAGCCAGATCACCATCGCGGGAGCGATGGCTGCGCCGATGGATGAGCCGCTGTCAAAGAGCGCCACGGCCCAGCCGCGCTCGTGCTTCGGGAACCACTCCGAGACCGCCTTGGTGGCCGCCGGCCAGTTCGCCGACTCCGCTAGACCCAGCAGGAAACGGAAACCGATGAATCCGCGCAGGCCCGTAGCCAGCGGCGTCAACATGGCGATGATGGAGTAGGCCGCGACGGTGACGGTCAGCCCGAGCCGCGTCCCGATCCGATCCATCAGGCGGCCGAGGGCCGTCATGCCGATCGCATACGCGATGCGAAAGCCGATCACGATCGTCGCGTAGTCCTGGTTGGTCCACGCGTACTGTTCCTTGAGGAACGGGGCGAGGGCCGCGAGCGTCTGGCGGTCGATGTAGTTGACGACTGTCGACGCGAAGAGCATGCCGCCGATCCACCAGCGCAGGCCCGCGATGGTCCGACGAACCGGTTTTGCGGGTGCTGGGTGGGAGGCAGTCGGACTCATGGGTGTGACGGCGGTGTCGGTGACGGAGATGTGGCGTCGCCAGTGGCGTTTGCCAAACGGTCGCGGTAGTAGGCCGCGAGAAAACGCAGGGCGAAGGAGGTGCCGAGGTCGCGCTGGACGAGTCGGTTCTTCTGTCCGCTGGAGCGAAGGTCGATGAAGCCTCCCGCCACGTTGCGATCGGGGTGGTCCGCGGCGAAGCGGTTCGCGAGGATCCACTCGAGCGAGCGCTCGATGTTGGCCTCAAAGTCGGTGCCGGCGCCCAAGCGCGTGACGCGCAGCCAGAGCAGGCCGGCCAGCGCGACGGTCGAGCCGGATGGGGAGTTGGGAGTCGAGCGACCGTCGAGGTAGTTCGTGTAGAAGATGGTCCCGTCTTTTTTCTGAAGACGGGTGTAGGCCTGCAACGTCCGGACCGCGCTCTCGAGATACCGTCGATCGCCGGTGAGGTCGTAGCCCTCGAGCAGCGACTCGGCGTACCAGAGGTTGAAGCGCGGGTGGAGGCGACCCTCCGCCTTGTTGTTGGGAGTGAAGTCCATCCACATGCCCTCCGGGCCCTGCTTCGCCACGAGACTGTCGCAAAGCTCGATGAACACCTGCCGGTATCGTTCGTCGTGGGTGAACAGATACATGTCCTTGAAGATCGAGCCCTCGTTGTTCGGGCGCGCGAGATCGTATAACTTCTGCTCGGTCCGCCCTTCCCAGAAGGGGCTTTCGACCTTCTGAACTTCGCCCGTCTCGGGATCGACGGCGTCGTAGAAGACGCCGTTTTCGCGGTCGTACATATGCTGCAACATCCACTCGCCCGCTCGGGTGGGGACGGCGGCGTAGCGCTCGTCCCCGGTCTCGCGCCAGAGGGCGAAGAGGCCGGGGGTGCCATCCGAGACGGTCGCGAAGACGATGTAGTTGACGCCGGCGCCATGCACCGCACGGACCATGCCCTTGAGGCGGGGGTGGTCCCGGATCTCGAGGCTCACCCACCAGTTGCCGGCGCGGCGCGCGCCAGCCAGAAACCTCGGCTCGTGGGTGACGCGATAGGATTCGACCAGGCCGAGGATGAGCTGTCCCGTGTGCCACGCTGGTTCGTAGGGCTGCCAGCGGCCTGTGATCATGTCGTAGTCGCAGCGCGACTTCCCTTCCTCATCCAGGAGCACGTCGCACGTATAGTTGGCGCCGATGCGAATGGCCGAGAGCACGCGGTCGTGGAGCGCCCCCACCGGCTCCGCCGCGCCCATGGCGCACGGAAAGGCGAAGATGAGCGCGAACCCGGCGAGGTGCTTCATGACTCGCCGGCCTGACTGCGGGTGGACGGGGTGGAGTTGAACAAGTCGGCGGCCGAGTGACGGTCGATGTAGAGGGTGGCGTCCGGATGCGAACGCAGAATCGTCGCCGGGCACGCCGTCGTGACTGGATCCTGAACGGTGGCGCGGACTGCCGCCGCCTTGCGGGGCCCCGGCACATGGATGCTCAGTCGGCGGGCATTGCGGAAGACCGGTATCGTGAGCGATAGCGCATGGCGCGGCACGGAATCGATGCTGGAGTACCAGCCGTCGAAAACCTGCTGGCGTCGGCAGACCTCCTCGAGCTCGACGGTTCTAACCAGAACTGGATCGTCGAAGTCGGCGACCGGCGGATCGTTGAACGCGAGATGGCCGTTTTCGCCGATGCCGAGGCAGATGAGATCGATCGGCGCGGCCGCGAGCAGCGCGCCATAACGGGCGCACTCCGCCGGGATATCGGTCGCCTCGCCGGCGAGCGCGTGAAACTGGCCGACGTGAACCCAGTCCAGCAGGTGCTCCTTCAGGTAGCGACGGAAACTCTGAGCCGAGTGCGGCGGCATGCCGATGTACTCGTCCATGTGAAACGCCGTCACCTTGTCCCATGGGATCGCGACGCCGGTCGCCACCGGGTCGCGGAGCCCGGCGAGGAACTCGTTTTGCGACGGGGCGCAACCGAAGATCACGCGTGCGTGGCCTTGACGGGTGATCACCTCGGCGAGGTGTGAGGCCGCGGCGCGGGCGGCCGCGAGACCCAAGGCGGCGCGATTCGGATGGACCTCCACCTTCAGGCGATCAGCGAGGAAACGGGATGATGTCGACGAAACACTCATGGTGCGAAAAATCGGTGACTGCATCTGCCCCGAGACCTGGCAAACGGTCCGGGCCCGGAGCCAAGCGTTTTGGGGACGTGGGCCGCGCCGCTTCGGTGCAGCCTGGCGGACTCCGAGCAAACACCGCCAGGCTGCACCCCCGTGCGAGAATCAGAAGCGGAACTTGACCCCGCCGTTGAACGTGCGGCCGCGGAAGTCGTAGTCCTCCGGGCGGCTGGATCGGGTGGCGTACCAGGCGGTCACTTCCTCGGTGAGGTTCTTGGCCTCAAGGTAGATGATGAAGTTCTCGTTCAGGCGATAACTCACGGACGCGTCCCAACGTGACGCCTCATTGTTGACCGAATACGACGTGAGGCCGCCCGAAGTCCGGACGAACTCGTCCACGTAGTTGAGCGCGACACGAGCAGTGAATCCATATTTCTCCCACCAGAGCTGCACGTTGTAGACCGTCTCCGGCTGCTCAGGGAGGAAATCGACCTTGTAGGAGCGATACGTATCCGTCGTCCCGGGCACGAGTTCCTGAAGGACGGACGAACCGTCGATAAACGTCGCATTGGCGTTGATACCCAAGCCATCGAGCGGACCGGGCAGGAAAGTGAAGGCCTGTTGCCAGGAGATCTCGATGCCGTCGGTCGTGCCTTTGCCGCCGTTGCGCTCCTGGAAGTAGATCGTGAACGCATCGTCCGGATCCTTCCACTGGCTGCGATAGATCACATCGCTCAGCTCCTTGCGGAAGAGCGCGACCGAAAGCACGCCGGCCGGCTTGATGTAGTATTCCAGCGAGAGGTCGAAATTCTGCGACTGCTGGGCCACGAGGTCGGCATTGCCGAGAAAGATCTGCACCGTCTCGGGATAGTCGCTGGGCTCGACGCCACCGTTGCCCGATTCCGACTGTGTGTCCTCGTTGACGCTGTAGGGAACCAAGTCGCCGTAGCTCGGGCGCGAGAGTGTGTTGGTCCAGGAGAGGCGGCCCACCAGGTTCGGCGTGAGGCGATAGTTGAAGAGGAGACTGGGATAGAGGTCGTCGTAGGAGTTTCCGCCGCGGGAGGGACCATCGGGATCGGCGATCCAGGTGTAGCCGGTCTTGGTGTGTTCCCAGCGAACGCCGCCGATGATCTCCAGCTTGCCGACCTCGGTGGAGGCCATGGCGTAACTGGCGAAGATGTCTTCGCTCGCATCGTAGGTGCGAGCCTGCAGAACCAGCGTCTCACCGGCCGTGGCCTTGGTGTAGGCGCTCTGGTTGGCGCGGAAGCTCGCCATCACTTCGTCGAGCGACACGTACGGCCCCATCGATTCCATGCTGCCGTTGAGGACATCGCGCGGCTCAGAAGTCACCGTAAACTGCGAGAAGGTGGGCACGGCCGAAGACGGCGGCGTGTAGTCGTCGATGATGGGCCGCGAGGAACGATCCTTGTTCTGCGACTTGATGCCGACCTTCCACCGGATGGTGCGATTTCCCAGCGTCTGCGGGATGGAGTAGTCGACCTTGCCGGTCAGGTCCGTTTCGTCCTCTTCGGCATTGTGGAATCGGACGAGCGTGAGCCTCCGATCCGCGAGGTTGTCGTAGAGACCGTTGGCGCCCGAGGCGATGTTGGTCATCGTGAATACGGGCAGCTGCGGATCCGTGCGGTCCATCGTCCAGGAGTAGGCGCGGCGCACGGCGTTGGTGGCGTATTCGAAGACATAGCGTTCGCGGTCGGCCTCCTGCTCAGCGCGTCCGTAGGTGATGGCGTAGTCGAGCTGGCCGTCGCCGAGCTGGGTCATCCCGTCGATGCCGAGGCGGAGCAGGTCCTGCGTGCGTGTCCCGTCCTCATAGAGGTTCACGAACCGGATCTGGTTTCCACTCTGCAGATCAGCGGTGGAGTCCGCGTTCCACCGCGACAGGGCGCGAGCCCGATTGCGGTAGCGGCCGCCGTCGCGCTTTCCATGTTCGAGGAACGTGCGGAAATGCAATTCGGTGGAGTCGGATACCTTCCAGTCGAGATTGGCCGTGGCGCCGATCTTGGTGTTCTCCTCGAAGTTGTGGCGCACATCGAACTCCTGGATACCTTCGTCGCCGACGGCGGCGATCGAGCCGGCCGTGCCGCTGCCGGAGTTGCCGACGGGAATCGCGTCCGCGTCGTAGTAGGTGATCTCGTAGCTGTCCCAGGCCTTGTCCTCGTTGCGATACGTCAAGGTCGTGCTGAGGCCGAGCGTGCCGGCATCGTTGAGCACGTCCATGTAGGAGAACGAGCCGGCCCAGCCGGCCTTGTCGCCGTAGTTGTTGACGATGTATTCCAGCTTTCCGTTGATGCTCCGGTTCTTGAGTTCGAAGGCACTTCGCGTGACGAGGTTGATCGTGCCGCCCAGGGAGTCGGCGTCCTTGTCGGGGGTGAGGACTTTGAGCACCTCGATGCCGCCGACGATTTCCGCCGGAATCAATGAGAGGTCGACGGCTCGCGTATCGTCCTGGACGTTGGTCGAGTAGATGTCGTTCGACGCCATGAGGCGCTGCCCATCGAGAGTGACGGCATTGTGCTCGGCGGCGACGCCGCGGACGCTGGCGTAGGAGTCGTCGACCACGTTGACGCCGGGCAGACGGCCCAGGGCCTCGCCCACGGTCCGGTCCGGCAGATTGCCGATCGTGTCCGAGGAGATGATGTTTCTGAGGGAATCGGCCGACCTCTGCTGATTGATGGCGCGCGATTGTCCTTCGCGGACAGACTCCACTCGGATTTCCGCGAGCACGATCATCCCGGATGACAGCGAGAAATCGACCTGGGCCTCCGCACCCTCCGAAACCGTGACCGACTTTGTCTCGGGCTGAAAGTCGAGGTAGTCGGCCACGACGCTGTAGCTGCCGGTGGGCACACCGGAGATGCGGAACTGGCCGGTGCGATCCGTGACAGCCGACAGGCCCAGGTTCTCCAGACGGACGATTGCCCCAACCACGAGATCTTGGGAGTCATCCGTTACAGTTCCGGAGATGGAACCGGTGGCTTGCGCGAATGCGTTGATGCAGAGGACCGCAGGCAGGACGAGGGCAACGGACATTGCCTTCAGGAGGCGTGCGAGGCGATGAGGGCTTTGATGCATGGGTTGAACGTCGTTGGTCTGGCCGAGAGACTGTCTGGTTTGGTGGTTTGCCGATCTGACCCTGGAACGGAGCCTTAGCCCTGCTGCTCCGAACGCGACAGGGAGTGTTCAGTCAATTTGTTGAACATTGCACTCGCCAGTGCAGAAGCTCGGCCGTCTGCTGCCGGTCCTCCCATGCCGATCGGTAGACGAGTGACTCTGCGCGATATCGCCAAAGCTGCGGGAGTGCACTTTTCCACGGTCTCGCTGGCGATGCGCGACCATCCTCGGCTGTCACGCGCCACCTGCAAGAAGGTGCAGAGCACCGCCCGCGAACTGGGCTACGTGCCGGACCCAATGCTGGCATCTCTCGCGAACTACCGCCTCAGCCTCCGTCCGGTCGAGTACAGGGCCACGTTGGCATGGGTGACGGCGTTTCCGGAGCGAGACCAATGGCGTCGGAACACCATCTTCCGGGAGCAATATGAGGGCGCCCGGGCACGGGCCGAGGCACTCGGCTACAAGCTCGAGGAGTTCTGGCTTTGCCAGCCTGGCATGACCGCGCGCCGTGCGAGCCATATACTGCGGACCCGGAACATCACGGGACTGATCATCGCACCGCTCCCGATGGCGGGTGGGGTGCTTCGGCTGGACTGGCCGCAGTTTTCGGCCGTGGCCATCGGATACTCACTCTCGTCCCCGCCGCTGCATCTGGTCTGCGCCCATCAGTTTCGCTGTATCCGTCTCGCGCTGCATGAACTTGCCATGCGGGGCTATCGGCGCGTCGGGTTGGTGATGCTCAAGTCGAGCGATGACCGCGTGGATAACAACTGGCTCGCCGGCTATCTGGTCGAGCAATACGCCGAGGGGGGCCGGGAGCATCTCAGGCCGCTGCTGCTCGATGCTTGGGACGAGACGAGTTTCGAGGCATGGCTGCTGCGTGAACGTCCCGACGCGGTTGTCTCAAAGGTGCCTCAGACGCTGTCTGCCTTGAGGGCACGAGGCATCGCTGTTCCGCAGGACATGGGAGTTGCCTACCTTAGTCCGATGAATCCGGGAGACGAGCATTCGGGCGTGAACGAGAACTCGGAGTCTGTTGGTGCCGCGGCGGTGGACTTCGTTGCCGGCATGCTGCACCGCAATGAGCGGGGCGTCCCCGCCTTGCCGCACCGGTTGCTGATCGACGGTGTCTGGATCGAAGGGCGCACGACCCGGGCACGGCTGGTGGAGGCGACTTCTTGAGCGAGTGTCTGATCGTCCGTGCGGTCCGGGCGGGGCACCGTGCGTCGCGCCGGGATCCGATTGGTGCGCCAGCCGGCGCGATCGATGCGTGGGTCGATGGGGTGTTGCTCGGGATGGCATCGTGGCTCGCGCCAGGTCCCGCCGCGAAACATCGATGAGCTTCGACATCGACGCAGGCGCCGTACCGCGCCGTCCAAGTGGATTCCGCTGGGTCGTGTGCGGACTGCTGTTGCTCGTCACGGCCAACAACTACCTGGACCGACAGATCCTTGGAGTGATGGCTCCGGAATTGATCCGTGTGCTCGGTTGGACGCCCGAGGACTACACGTCGATCGTGTTCTGGTTCCAGCTCGCCTACGCCTTGGGGTTCATCGCGGCGGGAAAGTTCTTCGATTGGGCCGGCACGCGCCTCGGCTTCGCCGTGGCCGTGACCTCGTGGAGTCTTGCTGCAGTCCTGCACGGCGCCATGGGCACAGTTCTCGGGTTCAAGGTCGTCCGATTCCTGCTCGGGTTGGCCGAACCGAGCCACATGCCTGGCGCGATCAAGGTTGTCGCCGAGTGGTTCCCGGTGGAGGAGCGCGCACTTGCCACCGGCATTTTCAAGAGCGGATCAAATCTCGGCGCGGTTCTCGCCCCGGTATTCGTATCCTGGATTCTTCCGGGCTTCGGGTGGCGGGCGACGTTTGTCGCAGCCGCCGCGACCGGATTTGTCTGGCTGGCGCTCTGGCTCTGGCTCTACCGCCCCCCGATCGACGGCCCGCGGTCCTCACCAGGAACCCGCGCCCTGGCTGCGGCCCCGGGAATCCCGGGTGCACCGCGGCCGACTCCCTGGCTGGTTCTGCTTCGGCGGCGGGAGACTTGGGCCTATGTCAACTTCAAGTTCATGACCGATGCGATCTGGCACTGGTATCTGGCGATGCTGCCGCTGTTCCTGAGTCAGAAATTCGATCTCGGTCCGAGTGAGTACGGTCCGGCTCTTGTCGTCGTCTACCTCGTGGGCAATCTGGGCAGCATTGGTGCGGGTTGGCTGACCTCGCACTGGATCAGGAATGGCTGGGATCTCACGCGTGCGCGCAAGTTCGCGATGCTCCTGTCCTGCTGCCTGGCGTTGCCATCCGTGTTTGTTGTCTATGCCGACCATTTCTGGCCAATCATCACGCTGGTGGCGTTGGCGCATGCCGCGCACCAAGCCCTCACCTCGAATCTCTTCTGCACGGTCTCCGACCTCTTCCCGCCTCAGGCGGTGGGCTCGGTGGTCGGGTTTGGTGGCACGGCCGGGCAGATCGGGGCGATGTTGATGTCACTTCTCAGCGGGGTCGTGCTCGTCCGTACGGGCAGTCTCGTCAGCATCTTTTTCGTCGCGAGCTTCGCCTACATCACGGCGTTTGTGATCTTTCATGTCTTGGTGCCCCGCCTCGAGCCCTTGCGCTTGGACGGCACTGCAGTCTCCAGCGAGGTCTGAGATGGCCTTCGTCCGGAGAATTCGGGCAGCAGCGTGAATGAGTTGCGTGAGAGGATGGTCTCGGTCTCGGCCGAGAGGCTCGAGGTATCGTGCCAGCGGCTGATGTTGCGGTTGTGACATCGTGCGCAGAACGGATCGACATCGATGGAGACCAACGCTGCCTCCGAAGGGAGTGGGGGAACTCGGGAGCGTCGAGGCGAATGGCTCCGCCGGTCCTGCGTGAGCGATCGCGCAACCGATCGACCTAGGCGCAATTCGAGCCGGCTGGTCGTGACGATCGGAGCGCGGCGCTCGGACACGTCGTGCATGTTCGTACGCTCCGGCTGCTGCGCGGGTGGCCGTGTTTCTGATGGGCTCTGGATGCACGGGAAGACTGGAAACGGGGCAGTGGGCGGCTCCCTCACCGACCAGGCATCTCGCCGGTACTGCCTGCCGATGCGATCCACCATGCCCATGATCTCGGCGGGGCCGCGACGCTCGCGCATGAGCTCGGTCGTGACGCGCATGTGCGGGGCCGAGTGGTTGGGGTTAGGGTGGTGGAGTCATCACGCTTCGACGCGCCTGTTTCGCGTGTTGCGGTCGACGCGCGACACCGGACCCGCACTGCATGCGGAGGCACAACGGCGTACGAAATCACTGCGCCACCGCCGTGTTGTGCCGGCGCAGACCCGGCGCGAGCGGGGGCGCGTTTCTCGGCGGCCGACAAGGACGGAAGATCGCGACGTCCGCACTCAACCGACTTGCGCGACTGTCAGAACAAAACCTGTCTCGGTCCTGTGGTGGGCGGGTTGCAGCATGGCGGGTCTGCTGTCTGCCGCGATGCCCCACACCCACGCTTCTCGCTCTTGCCCCGATTGCCGGGTTCGTATGGCGCGGACCCACCCCCGCCTCGATCCAGCGGTTTCCGAGCGCGCCATGGCGCGCGCTGGTTGGGTGTCGATGACGGCTGCAGCCGCGGTTGTCGATGCATACGGCGACTCCGGCGCGGTCCTGAGCCGGCCTTCCGGGTCCTGTGAGATTTCCTTCGCACCCATGATCTCCTCCGCCGTGCGTATCCTGAGCCGCGCCGCCATGCTGGCCGGCTTGATCACCCTCGTCCCCGCGACGCGCGCCCAGCAGGCCAACGTCAACCTCGACTGGGATCCGCACCGCAACGCCGAGGGGCTCACGCCGTTCAGCGCGCCGCTCAACTCCCCCGAGGTCCACGCCGACCGCACCGTCACGTTCCGCGTGCGCGCGCCGGCGGCGCAGACCGTCGAACTCAACGGCGCCGTGCTCGCCGCCCTCGGCCGCGCGTGGGGCGAGACCCTGCCCTTCACCAAGGGCGAGGACGGCATCTGGACGCTTACGCTCGGGCCGCTGCGCCCCGATATCTACGCCTACCTGATCCGCATCGATGGCGTGCAGGTGGCGGATCCGAGCAACACCATCGCCTCCTTCACCGGCATGCCACCCTACAGCCAGCTCGTCGTCCACGGCGAAGGCCCGGCCTGGTACGACGCGCGGCCCGTTCCGCACGGCGCGATCACCCGCCACATCTATCACTCGGAAGTCACGGGCGGCGAGCGCGACCTCTATGTGTACACGCCGCCCGGGTACGACCGCGCGAAGACCTACCCGGTGCTCTACCTCGTCGGCGGCAGCGGCGAACTGCCGCACAACTGGATCCACGACGGCCGTGTGAACTTCATCATGGACAACCTCCTCGCCGAGGGCCGGGCGGTGCCGATGGTGATCGTGATCCCGAACAACCAGGTCGTGCATCGCAACCATCCCAAACACGTCGAGATCACGTTCGAGAGATTCGAGGCAGAATTGCGCCGGCATGTCATTCCGCTGGTCGAGGGCGCCTATTCCGTCCGGCGCGATCCGCGCGGCCGCGCGCTTTCCGGCCTGTCCATGGGCGGGCGGCACACGATGTTCGTCGGACTCAACTCGCTCGACCTTTTCGCCTCCTTCGGCGTGCTCAGCGCCGGGGATACGGATAGCGAGAAGTCGCTCGCGGATTTCCTGAACACGCCGGACGTCAACGCAAAGATCGACTACCTCTTCGTCGGGCTGGGTTCGATCGAGGCGGCCGGCCGGTTCGGCGAGCGCAGCGAAAACCTGCGCCAGGCGCTCGCGAAGCACGGCATCGAGCACGAGTATTACGTCGGCGGCTACGGCGCCCACGACTGGTCGACCTGGCGCCACCTCCTGCACGAGCGCTTCCTGCCCGGCCTCTGGCGGGCGGAGCAGCACGACGCCGCGAACTGAATCCATGAAATCCATACTGATCGCCTGCCTTGCCTTGGAAGCTGCCGCGCACGCCCTGGCCCAGTCGCCTTCGCCGGCGCCGGTCAAGGTCGAGACCGGCCTTGTCCAGGGTGTCGTCGAGCGCGACCTCACGGTCTACAAGGGCATCCCGTTCGCCGCGCCACCGGTCGGCGACCTGCGCTGGCGGGCGCCGCAGCCGGCCGCTTCTTGGGAGGGCGTGCGCGCCGCCGTGGCGTTCGGCCCAGATCCCTACCAGGGCGACGGCAAAGGACCGGTCAGCGAGGACTGCCTGTACCTGAACATCTGGACCCCAGCGACGGCACCGACCGACAAGGTGCCGGTGCTCGTGTGGATCTACGGCGGAGGCTTTTCCTTCGGTTCGAACAGCACGCCGGTCCACAACGGCGAGCACCTCGCGCGCAAGGGCGTGGTGCTGGTGACGATCAACTACCGCGTCGGCCCGCTGGGCTTCCTCGCGCATCCCGAGCTCAGCGCCGAGTCGCCGCGCAAGACCTCCGGCAACTGGGGGCTGCTCGACCAGATCGCCGGCCTGCGGTGGGTGCAGCGCAACATCGCGGCTTTCGGCGGCGACCCGGACCGTGTGACCATCTTTGGCGAATCGGCGGGTGGCATCGCGGTGAGCATGCTCTGCGCCTCGCCCGAGGCGAAGGGCCTGTTTCGCGGCGCGATCTCGCAGAGCGGCGGTTCCTTCGGCCCGACGCGGCCGACCACCTATCCCGGCGAGAACATGCGCACGCTCACCCAGGCCGAGGCCTCGGGTGCGGCCTACGTGCAGAAGGCCGGAGTCTCGTCCATCGCCGAGCTGCGCCGCCTGTCGCCGGACAAGCTGCCCGCCGGGTGGGGGAGCGGTGCCGCGTGGCCGATCGTCGACGGCTGGGTCATCCCGGACGACCAGCACCGGCTGTATGAGGCGGGTCGTTACAACGACGTCGACATCCTCGTCGGCTACAACTCCGACGAAGGCCTGAGTTTCTCGCGCGAAAAGACGCCCGGGGAATATCGCGCGAACGTCGCGGGGCGCTACGGCCCGTTTGCGGAGAAACTCCTCGCCGCCTATCCCGCGACCGAGACGACGGTCCCGAAGACGGCGCGCGATCTCATGCGCGATGCCGCCTTCGGCTGGCAGACCTGGGCGTGGGCGACGCTGCAGGCCCGCACAGGAAAGTCCCGGGTATATTACTACTACTTCGACCAGCATCCCGAGCGGCCGGCGGACTCGCCCGAGGCCGACCACGGCATGCCGCACGGCGTCGACGTGCCCTACGTCTTCCAGACGCTCGACCGCGGTGACAGCAAACTGACACCCGGGGACTGGGCGATTTCGGACACCGTATCCACCTACTGGACAAACTTCGCCAAGCGTGGCGATCCCAACGGTGAGGGCGTCCCGCCCTGGCCGCGCTACACCGCGGACAGTCCGCAGGTGATGCACTTCAGGGACACCGCCCGCGTCGGCGCCGTCCCGAGCGCGGATGCGCTCGCCGTGCTCGACGCCTATTTCGCCTGGCGCCGCACGCCCGAGGGCGCGGCGTGGGCGAAATGACGAGGCACCAGCCATGGACGAGAACCCGATGAGAACCGCCACGATGACCTCCTGGTTGCTTTTCCGCCCGCTGCTGCGATCAGCCGGTGTATTTGCCGCGGGCGTGATGTTTCTCAGCGCAGCGGCTTTTGCCGCCGACGAGACCTGCACGACCTGCGGCGGACTCGTGAGCGTGAGCGGGGAGTTCGCGCATCGCACCGACCCGCCGTACCCGCGCGTCGAAGGCGCGGGGGCCGCCGCCGACGATTTCCTCGAGGACGTGAACGGCCCGCGCTTCACCGTGACGATCGCCAACCTGCCGGCCGGCCGCTATGGGATCGAGATTCGCGCCGTTGAGATGGTCGCGAGCGGCGCCGGCGAGCATGTGTTCGATGTGACGGCCGGTGATCTCGTGCTCGCGAAAGACGTCGACATCATCGCTGCGGCCGGTGGTGCGCGCACGGTCGCGACGATCCTCGGCGTCGTCGAGAAGTCCGACGACGCGCTGCGCGGTCCGCTCAAGTTGACCTTCGCGGCGAGCAAGGGTCGCGCGAAGTTCAACACCATTGCGATCAAGGACAGCGCCGGCGCCGAACTCGTGGCTTTCGCCGCCAACGAACTCGCTGATGCCTTCGGCGCGGCCGCGCTCCTGCCGCCCGAGGTGAAGGAGGCCCCGATCTGGCGCGATTCGTCCAGGTCGCTGCGCACGCGCGCCGACGACCTGATCCGCCGCATGTCGCTCGCGGAAAAAGTGTCGCAGCTGAAGAACGCCGCGCCCGGGATCCCGCGCCTCGGCCTGCCGGCCTATGATTACTGGAACGAGGCTCTGCATGGTGTCGCGAACAACGGTTTCGCCACCGTGTTCCCCGAGCCCGTCGGCGGCGCGGCCTCGTGGAATCCACAGCTGTTTCGCCAGCAGGGCACAGTCATCGGGATCGAGGGCCGCGCGAAGTTCAACGACTACGCCAACCGCCACGGCGGCGACTCGAAGTGGTGGGCCGGGCTGACCTACTGGACGCCGAACGTGAACATCTTCCGCGACCCGCGCTGGGGTCGCGGCCAGGAAACCTATGGTGAGGATCCGTTCCTCACCGCGGAGATCGGCATCGAGTTCGTCCGCGGCATCCAGGGCGACGATCCGAAGCACATGCTCGCGATGGCCTGTGCGAAACACTTCGCCGTCCACAGCGGCCCCGAGCCCGACCGGCACCGCTTCAACGCCGTCGTCTCCGAGCGCGATCTCTACGATACCTACCTGCCGCAGTTCGAGCGGCTCGTGCGCGAGGGCCAGGTCGCCGGCGTGATGAGTGCCTACAACGCGATCAACGGCGTGCCCGCGAGCGCCAGTCGTTTCTTCCTCACGGAGCTGCTGCGCGAGCGTTGGGGTTTCGACGGCTACGTCGTGTCCGATTGCGACGCGATCCGAGACATCCACGGCGAAAAGCAGCACCGCTACGTGAAGACCGCCGAGGAGGCCGCCGCCCTCGCAGTGAAGGCGGGCTGCAACCTGTGCTGCGGCGGCGACTACAACGCCCTCGTGCGTGCCGTGCAGCAGGGCCTCGTCACGGAGAAGGAACTCGACGAGGCGCTCTACCGCACGCTCTGGACGCGGTTTCGCCTCGGCCTGTTCGATCCGCCCGAGGAGGTTCCATTCTCTCGATACACGCTGCGCGACAACGACCTTCCCGCTCACGGCCAGGTGGCGCTCGAACTCGCGCGGCAGTCGATCGTGCTGTTGAAAAACGACGGCATCCTCCCGCTCGGGCGCGCGAAAGGGAGGCAGATCGCCGTGATCGGCCCCAATGCCGCCTCGAAGTCGATGCTCGAGGGCAACTACCACGGCTCGGCTTCGCGCCCGATCTCCATCCTCGACGGCATCCGGCGCATCGCCGAGCCCGACATCAAGGTTCTCCACGCCGTCGGCAGCCCGATTACGACCAAACCCGGCTCCGCGCCCTGGAGCGGGCAGGACAACACCACGGATCGTCCCGTCGCGGAGCTGAAGGCTGAGGCCCTCGCGGTGGCTGCGCAGGCCGACCTGATCATCTACGTCGGCGGCATCACGCCGGCGCAGGAGGGCGAGAGCTTTGATCGCGACTCGATCGAGCTGCCCCAGGAGCAGTCCGACCTGATCAAGGCGCTGCACGCCACAGGCAAACCGGTCGTCATGGTCAACTGCAGCGGCTCCGCCATGGCGCTGCCGTGGGAGGACGAGCACCTTGCAGCGCTCGTGCAGGCCTGGTACCCGGGCCAGGAGGGCGGACGTGCCGTGGCCGAGGTGCTTTTCGGACTCGTCAATCCCTCGGGTCACCTGCCGGTCACCTTCTATCGCTCGACGGCCGACCTGCCGGACTTTTCCGACTACACGATGAAGGGACGGACCTACCGCTACTTCGCGGGCGAGCCGCTCTACGCCTTCGGTCACGGGCTGAGCTACACGACGTTTGGCTATCAAAACCTCCGCGTCGCGCCGGCCGGGCAGGGCGCGCTGACCGTGACGGTCGACGTCACCAACTCGGGCGCGCGCGACGGCGACGACGTGGTGCAACTCTACGCCACGCCGCCCGCCTCCTCGCGGCCGCAGGAGATCCGCGCGCTCTGCGGCTTCGGCCGCGTGCACCTGAAGGCCGGCGAGACGCGCACGGTCTCGATCACCGTGCCGGCCATCGCCCTGCGCCGTTGGAGCGTGGAGAAGCAGGATTACGCCATCCCGGGCGGCGATTGGACCATCGGCGCGGGGGCCTCGTCGGCCGACATCCGGAAAACTGCGACCGTGAAGCTATGATCCGAATGATCCCTCGTCCTCTCCAGCCCTCGGGCGGCCTTGTGATGAGCCTCGCGGCAGCCGCATGGCTTGCGGTCGCGGGGTCGAGCGCGCCGTCGCTGCGCGCGGCCGAGGAGTCGATCGCGTCGCCCGACGGACGCATCGTCGTAACGGTCGGTGATTCCGCCGGCCTGACCTACCGCATCAGCATGGACGGCCGGCCGGTGATCGTGGACTCGCGCCTCGGGCTGGATTTTGCCGGGGGATTCTCGCTCGGACGCGATACGCGTCTCACGGGCGCGACCCGCACGGAGCACGACGGCAGTTGGGACAATCCCTTCGGGCAGAACCGCACCGTCCGCGATCACTACCGCGAGCTGTCGGTCGCGCTGCAGGAACGCGCCGACGCGCCCGCGCGATTCAGGCTCACCGTACGCGCCTACGACCACGGGGTCGCCCTGCGTTATGAGATCCCCGTACAACCGGGCCTCGAGGAGTATGTCGTCACCAGTGAGCGCACGGAGTTCATCTTTGCCTCGGACCTCGCGTGCTGGGCGGGAGACTATTCGGACTGCGCGGAATGTCAGTATCCAGAAAATAAGCTCACGCAGCTCGGCGCCAACCTGGCGCGGCCGCACGTCCTGCCGCTGCTCGTCCGGCTGCCGCACGGGTTTGCCGCGATTGCGGAATCGGACCTGCTCGACTGGGCCGGTATGTTCGTCGTCGCGGCCGGGCCCGACGCCTCGGGCGCACCGCGCCCGGGGGCGCGTGTGGCGCTCGCTCCGCGCAAGGACGGCCGCGGCCTGGTGGTCGGGCGCGAGCGACGGGTCAGCCCGTGGCGCGTTATCCAACTCGCCCGCGAGGCGAGGGACCTCGTCGCGAGCGAGTTCGTCGCGACGTTGGCCACACCCTCGCAGCTTGCGGAAACGTCGTGGATCCGGCCCGGCATCACGGCCTGGGATGTGTGGTGGACGGGACGGAACCCGACCCAGCCGGGCTTCACCGGACTCAACTCACGCGGCGACACGCGCTCGCATCGCGAGTACATCGAGTTCGCGGCGGAGATGGGATTCTCCTACCAGCTCATCGACTGGTTTTGGTACGAGCCGATGAACAACCCGAAGTCCGACCTGACCAAGCCGGCCGCGCATGTCGACCTGCCCGGGCTCATCGGCTTCGCCCGCGAGCGCGGCGTCAGGCTGCTCCTCTGGATCGACTGTCACGATCTCGAGCGCCAGGGTGTCGACACGGTTTTCGCGCAGGTCGCCGCGTGGGGCTTCGCCGGAGTGAAGGTGGACTTCATGAACAGCGACAGCCAGGAGACCGTGCGGTGGTATGCCGACGTGCTGGCCGCGGCGGCGCGCCATCGGCTCCTGGTCAACTTCCACGGCGCCTACAAGCCTACCGGCCTCGCGCGCACCTGGCCGAACTTCATCACGCAGGAAGGGGTGCTCGGCAACGAGTATCACAAGATCCGCGACGGCGCGTGTACCACCCTGCACGCCATCACGATGCCGTTCACGCGCGGCCTGCTGGGCCCGATGGACTTCACGCCCGGGGGCTTTCTCAATCGCACGGCGAAGGAGTTCAAGGTCACCGCGCCGGCCGAGGTCGTCGGCACGCGCGCCCGTCAACTCGCCATGACCGTGGTGTACTTTAGCCCGCTGCTCTGCCTGTGCGATCACCCGGATCACTACCGCGGCCAGACCGGCGTGGAGTTTTTCCGCGGTCTGCCCACGGTCTGGGATGAGACCGCCGTGCTCGCTGCGGACGTCGCGCGGCATGTGGTCGTCGCGCGCCGTTCCGGCACCCGCTGGTACCTCGCCGCGATGAACGGAGACGAGCCGCTCACCTTGCGCGTGCCGCTGTCGTTCCTCGGTGGTGGCCCCTGGAGCCTGCGCGCCTTTGCCGACACGCCCGCTTCGGCCACCGAGCCGGAGCGGATTGCCGAGACGACGACGTCCGTGTCGTCCGGCGACACCCTGGAACTCACGCTCGCGCCCGCAGGCGGCTACGCCGCCGTGCTGAGCGCTGCGCCATGAGCCCGGCTCAGCGCCGATGTCGTCATCGCTGCCCGGAGTTCGCTGCACTTACCCTATGAAAATGCACCTGATCCGACTCATCGCGTTTCTCTTCGCGTCCACATGGTTCGCGTCCATCGCGGCCCGCGCCGCCGACACCACGGAGAAGTTGACCTTTGTGCTTGTCCATGGCGCCACGGCTGGCGGCTGGGAGTGGAAGCGCACCGGCGAGTGCCTCACTGCCGACGGCCACACCGTCTATCGCGCCACGCTCACCGGTCTCGGCGAGCGCATGCACCTGAACAGCACGGATGTCGACCTGCAGACCCACATCAACGACGTGGTGAACCTCATCCTCTTCGAGGACCTGCACGACATCGTGCTCACCGGCCACAGTTACGGCGGCATGGTCATCACCGGGGTGATGGATCGCATCCCCGAGCGTATCCGTCACGTGGTGTATCTGGACGCCGCCGTGCCGGATGATGGCGAGTCCATCTGGGATCTCTTTGGCGACCGCGGCCCGCGCGACCCGGCGCGCTTTGTCGATGGCTTCATGCAGGTGCCCTGGGTCAAGCCCGGCGACAAGCCGCCGCACAGCGTGAAGCAGTCGATCAAGTGCTTCAACCAACCGGTCTCCTACAAGAATCCCGCCGCGCTTGCGCTGCCCGTCACCTACGTGGCGTTCGTGCCCAAGGACAAGTCGGCCGAGGAGCGCGCGAAGACCGACAAGAGCTGGCAGCGCGCCGTCGCGCGCGGCTGGACGATCCGCACCTTCCCCGGCGGCCACGTGGCCCAGCAGGAGGACCCGCGCGGCGTGGCCACGCTCATCGAGGCCTCGGTGCACGACAAGAACACGCCGGCAGCGGCTGCGGCGAACTGAAGCGAGGCGCTGCGATCGATGAGATCATCCGCATCCCGCCTCCGCTCCGTTTTTGCGACGCTGCTCGCCAGCGCGCTCGTCCTGGGCGCCGCCGCGCAGGGCCACCGTGCTCCGCCGCTCGAGTCGCCCGTCGTTCATCCGGACCGCACCGTCACCTTTCGTCTGCGGGCAACCGAGGCGCTGAAGGTTGAGTTGAGCGGCCAGTTTCTGCCGGCCAAGCTGCCGATGCAGAAGGACGAGGCCGGCCTTTGGACCATCACGGTCGGCCCGATCGAGCCCAACCTCTACCCCTACAACTTCGTCGTCGACGGCGTCGGCGTGGCCGATCCCGCAAACCCGGACGTCTTCCCGAACGAACGGTTCAAGGCCAGCCTGGTGGACATCCCGGGTGAGACGCCGTCGCTGCACGCCGTGCGGAGCGTGCCGCGCGGGGAGGTAACCTACCGTTTCTACGACTCCCGGGCGCTCAATCGCACGCGGCCGTACCTCGTCTACACGCCGCCGGACTATCGCGCCAGCGGTGCGAAGTATCCGGTGCTCTATCTCGTGAGCGGCACGACGGACACCGAGGAGACGTGGTTTCGCGCCGGGCGCGTCAATGTCATCCTCGACAACCTCATCGCCGAGGGAAAGGCCGTGCCGATGATTGTCGTGATGCCGTATGGCAACATGCTCAGCGGCATGCCGGACCCGAACACGCCGCAGGTGGCCGCAATGTATCGAGCCTTCTGCGACGAGCTGCTTGGTGAGATCGTGCCAAGGGTCGAGGCCGACTACCGCATCGTGACCGACCGCGAGCACCGGGCCATCGCGGGGTTCTCCCGCGGGGGCGGGCAGGCGCTGTTCACAGCCTTGAGCCATCCGGACAAATTCGCGTGGATCGCATCCTACTCGGCCTTTCTCACGCCGGAGGTCTGCGAGACGCATTTCGCCGGGTTCTTCGCGCGGCCCGACGAGACCAACGCCCGCCTCCGGCTGCTCTGGCTCGGCGTCGGCCGGAGCGACTTTCTCTACCAGCAGGCGGTTGCCTTCGAAGGTTTCCTCACGGAAAAGAAGATCGAACACGCCACGCTCGTCACGGATGGCGGCCACACCTGGATGAACGCCCGCCACTACCTGGCCGAGACGCTGCAGCGATTCTTCAAGGAATAGAGCGAACGATTCGGCCGGCCGCCACACTCAGCTCACTTGCACACCCTCATGACCAGACCGCTCCTGTCCCTCGCCTGCCTCGCGCTCGCCGTAGCCCATCCGCTGCGGGCTCAGGAAAAACCCGCGGAGGTCTCCGCCGATCGCGCCCGCGCCAACTTCGCGCGCGAGATCGTGCTGGCGCCCGACGACGTGCGGGCCTTCGCCGACGCGCCCGACGGCTACCGGGCGCCGCGCGAGGGCATCGCGCACGGACGGGTGGAAACGCTTGAATACGACTCCGCCGTCACCGGCACGCGCCGCAAGGCCACGGTTTATCTACCTCCCGGATACACCGCGGAACGTGGATACCCGGTGATCTACCTGCTGCACGGCATCGGTGGCGACGAGACGGAGTGGATGCGCTTCACCGCGCCAAATGTGATCCTCGACAACCTCATCGCCGACGGCAAAGCCGTGCCGATGATCATCGTGATGCCGAACGGCCGCGCGCTGCCCGACGACCGCGCCATCGGCAACCCCTTCGAGCCGGAAAAGGCCGCGGGGTTCGCGAAGTTCGAGGGCGACCTGCTCGACCACCTCATCCCCGCCGTGGAGCGCACCTACTCGGTGGTGGCCGATCGCGAGCACCGCGCGCTCGCCGGACTCTCCATGGGTGGCGGGCAGACGCTCAACTTCGGCCTGACGCACCTCGATACGTTCGACTGGCTCGGTGCCTTCTCCGCCGCGCCGAACACCCGGCCTCCGGCCGAGCTCGTGCCCGACGGCGCCGTCGTGCGGGCGCAGCTGAAGTTGCTCTACCTCTCGTGCGGCAACAAGGACGGGCTGATCAACGTGTCGCAGGGCGTGCACCGCCATCTCAAGACGCAGGACGTCCCGCATCTCTGGCACGTCGACGACTTCGGGCACGACCCCGCGCACTGGGGGAGCAATCTCTACCACTTCGCCCAGCGCATCTTCCGCTGAACCTTGCGCAGGGCGCGTAGGTTGCAGGCGGTTACAGCTGCTCGAGGATCCTGCGGCAGCGCGCCGCGGTCGCGCCCTTGCCAGCCTCTTCCGCGAGTCGGGCGCCGCGGTGCAGGATCTCGCGGGCCTTGTCGACTTGCCGGCTCCCCGCGTAGGCCTGACCGAGAAACAGGCAACCCTGGGGATCATCGGGCTGCAGCGTGTGGTAGGCGGTGAGGGGGTCGACGGCCTGCTTGAATCGGCGATTCAACAGGCAGGTCACGCCGAGATGAAGCAGGAGTCCGGGATGATCGGGGACGAGATCGAGTCCGGCCCGATAGTGCCGTTCCGCGGCGGGTGCGTCGTTCGCCGCGCTCGCTGCGCCACCCATGCCCAGGTGCCACGCCGCCATCAGCCGGCGCGCCTGCGGATGTTCAGGATGCGACTCGATCGCGGGACGCAGGAACTTCTCCGCGAGTTCGAGGTGACCCGCCTGGATCTCGATCTCGCCGCGCAGGAGAAGTGTCGGGAGAAACGTCGGCTGCAGCGTGAGCGAGCGGTCGAGTGCCGTGAGCGCTTCGTCGAGCCGTCGGAGTTCGAGGAGCGAGAGCGCCTGGTTGTAGTTCATGCTGGCGTCGCCCGGGCGCTGCGCGAGGCCGGCCTGCCAGGCATGAACGGCCTCCTCGTGTTGCCCGGCCTCGGCGAGCGCGAGCCCGAGGGCGTCGTGCAGTTCGGGGGTGTTTTCCGCCTGGGCTAGGCCCTCGCGTGCCACGCGAATCGCCTCGGCGGGTTGCTTCAACTCGCGGTTGGCCTGGCTGAGTGTCGTGAAGAAGTGATGCGATGGCTGGATGTTCAGCTTCGGCTGGGCCGCCTCGAGCAGATCGCGCGCCTCGTCCGGTTTGTGGCGCTGAAGGTGCAGGTCGGCTAGGAGTTCATACGCCTGGGGGACGTCGGGTCGGAGCCGGATCGCCCGCGTGAAAAGGTCGCGGGCCGCATCGTGGCGCTCGCTCAGAAACTCGAGGGTGCCGCGGGCACACAGCCGGTCGTAGTCGTGGCACCATGTATCCAGTTCGTCGAGCCAGGGATCCTCCGCCTCGCGGAAGCGCAGAGTTTCCTGCCCGAGCCAGCGATGGCGGGCCGCCTCGGCTTCGTCACCGGCGGCCGCGAGGATTCCGGCATAGAGGTTGTGGGCGGTGGAGAAATGCGGGGTGTCCTGCAGCAGCGCCTCAAGCAGCCCGCGTGCCTCCCTGTCACGTCCCTGCTGCATGGCCACGCGGGCGAGCCCGAGGCGGGCGTAGGGATCCCGGGGCAGCGCGTCCAGGCGGAGGCGGAAGTTGGCCTCGGCTTCGACGAGCTTGCCGGTCTTCAGCTCGACGTTGGCAAGCTGAAGCCGCGCCGGGGCGTAGTCGGGAGCGAGCCGGAGGGTCTCTTTCAGGAGTGCGATCATGCCGTCCTGGTCGCCGGCGGTGCGGCGCAGGTCGGCGAGGTAGTAGCACCAGCGGGGCTCCTCAGGCTGCGCACGGCGCAGCAACTCCCAGCACGTCTCCGCTTCCCGCGAAAGCTGGTTGGCGTGATAGAGCCGGCCCAGCTCGATGACTCCCGCCAGTCGCGAGCTGCTTACGTGCGCCAGCGCCATGGCCTCGGCGATCGAATCGGCGAGGATGGCGGGCCGGGCGGACAGGTCCGGCACCGCGGGAAGCTCGCCGGCGTCAAGCGCATCCGCCACGCGTGGCGACCGCATCCAGACCGCGCCGGCGAGCACGGCCATCAGCACGATCATACCACCGGCTAGCCACTCCCGTGCGCGACGGTGCGACCGTCCCGGGCTGACCATCGTCGGCGGGGACGAAGCAGGTGGCGAGTCGCGTCGAGGCATCTCCATGGGGTCGACCCGGCGTCAGCGAGGTCGCGTGTCGGTGGATACGCGATACTCCGAACCCACCGCGGCGATCGCGGCCGCCGTCTCCGGGCTCGGGAAGTCGAGTGAGTAGCGCCGGGCGAGCTCGGCCACGCGGTGGGCCTGCATCGGCGTGAGATCGAAAACCAGGTCCGGCGTGGCCGCGGTCAGGCAGGCCTCGATCTCGGTGCGGGCCAGGTCCGGGCGGCGGCCGACCGCGAGGATGATGGCGCGTTGCACCCTGCGATCCCATTCAAACGGCACCTGGCCTGCGGTCGTGGCGGCGGCGAGCGCCTCGAACTCGCGCTCGAAAAGCGCGGGCTTCTTCTGCTGGGCCCAGACGGCCGCCCGCGCCACCCTCGCGTTGGGGTCGTCGGCGTAAGCCTCGTCGAGAACCTTGGCGGCGAGCGCGGCGGGCTCGGCGCGGTTCATTTCGACGAAGTACTCGGCCAGCCGGCTCAGAAGCAACGCCTCCTCCTGCGCGGGCACCACCTTGAAGATGGCGAGCTTCTCGCGTTCGTATCCAGGTGCCGGAGGCAGATGGTAGGGCAGCGGCCGCAGGTAGGGGGGCAGTTTCCACACGTCGAGTCGGGCGAGGAGCGTGGTCTTGTCCGGCTCGAGCGGGGCCTTGGTCAGCAGCGGCAGCACGCGATCCCACGAAGGCAGCACGAGGTGGGTGACCCCGCGGCTTTCGATGACGGCTTCGGCCTCGGTGGCCTCGGGCGAACTGAGGATGCGCGACGCGGCAACCTGCCCGGCATAGGCTTCCCAAGCCGTCGACATGAGCACACGGCAGCCGCCATGAAACACCAGCGAGTCGGAGAGCTCCGGAGGCGCGAGCGCGGCGACGGACCCGGGCGGATGATGGGTCGCCATCCAGCGCGCGATGTGGCGGTGCACGAGCGCCTGGACGTCGGCCGGGCTGGGCATGGCGGCATCGTTCGACCGGCGAAGCGTGTGCGGCAACGACTTCTCGCCGGCCAGGGCCGCGACAAGAAGGGCCCCCAGGGCGGTGACCGCGATGCGCCGAACCGACGTCGACGTCCGGACGGCTAGGTCGAGGATGAGCGGCACGGCGACGAGTGTCGCGACGACGAGCAGGCGCAGTTGGACGAGACCGACGGCGAACACAGCCACCATCGGCAGGATCGCGGTGGTGAGCGTGTGCCGGTCCTGGGGCGAGCTGGGGCGCGCTCGGGCGAAGGCCGCGGCGAACACCGCGAGCGCTCCGACGATCGGTGCGAGTGTCAGCACGGTTTCGGCCGGGGGAGCCTGAGCCAGCCAGGCGGCCGCGGAGGAAGATACGCGCGTCTCATCGAGCGAAGTGAGGCGACGCAACGAGGCTCCGGGGTAGAGCCAGCCGAGGTCGTGGTGCGCCACCTGCACATACACGAGTATCGCGAGGAGCATCGCCCCGGCGGCGAATTCAATCACCGCCCAGAGGCGTCGGACTCCTCCCCTGCGGAGTCGCTGCCAGCCATCGAGGGCGACGCCCAGGCCGAGCCACGCGACGGCGTAGATCGGATGGACGTAACGCAGTTCGCCGGCAGCCAGGTCCCATGGACTGCGATCGATCAGCCACGCCCCGAGTGTCATGAGTGATCCGAGGCACGACCAGCCGAGGAACGGCACCCGCGCTCGATCGTGGCCGACGCAGGCCGCGCCGGAGAGCCCCGCGATCAACACTACCGGGAAGCCGATCGCCGGCGTGAGCCAGAGAGACAATGCCGCTGCGACCGCGCGCCCCGTGCTGACGACATGCGGCGATGTCGTCGCCTCGCCCGGGGTCCGCCGCGGGATCAGGGCGCCCGCGGCGAGCAGGAGTGCCCACGTGCGCGGCGTGAGCACACCCGGTAGAAACTGCGCGAGCACCGGCGGAAACGCCGCGAACACCAAGCCGACTGCGACGGCCCCGCCTGGGCCGGAGCGTCGCCAGAACAGGACGACCGCGGCACAGAAAGCGAGGACGTGCGTGATGACTGGTTCCCAAAGCGCCATTCGCTCCGCGCTGAGCGCGAGTGGGTCGCCCGAGAGCACGTGATGAACCCACGCGCACGCGGCCAGCCAGACGGTGTAGAGTCGGGGCCCGAGTTGGATCCGGCCTTGCGGGACGTTGTCCATCGCGGGCACGTCGGCCAGCGGACCCTCGACCAGGATGTGCTGTGTAGCCGCGATCCACCGGTAGGTGTCGCCGCGCTCGTGCGTGCCGAGAAAGTGCCGCTGGCCGAGCGCGTATCCTGTGGATGAATGCGCGTCGATATCAGGGGGTGCGCTCCCCTCCGCGGAGAGACTGACGACCCGGTGTGCGTGGGCCGTGTCGGTTCGGATCACCCATGCCAGCATCAGGAGGATCAGCGCCAGCCACGGCGCGGCCCTCATCAGTCCGGCGCGGCCGGTCGGGATCGCAGGTGCGGATGGTGACGGATGGCGCGCGGACGTCATGGCTGGCGGGGTGTGCGCAGCATCCAGGTCCCGTGCTCGGGGACGTCGGCATGCCGAGAGGTCGTGCCATCGGGCCAGCGTACGGATGCCTCCCGCACTCGGGCGTCGGGTCGCTGCGCGACGAAGTGATCGGCGCTGGATTGACTGAGCCAACCGCCGCCCAGGCCGTTCTCGAGGTCGGCGGTCGCGTTGTTGGAAAACCGGATCGTCAGGCGCGCGCCTGCGACGACCGGAAGGCCGTGGGCGTCGACCAGGCGGATCTTCAACCACGCGACAGACGAAGTCTGGTTGCCAAGTCCGAGGGCGGAGCCGCCGTGTTGCGTGAGAAGGAGGTCGGGGCGTGCGTCGTCGTCGGCGTCGACGATGACGAGTCCTCGGGCGTGGCCGGCGACGACGACGCCTGACTCGGTCGGCTCGAGCGCCACGAACGAGCCGTCGCCGCGTCCGCGCAGGACGAGCCCGACGCCGCCGTGGAATCGTGGGATGGCGGCGTCCGAGTTTTGCGTGGCGGCGATGTCGGTGACGCCATCGCCGTCGAGATCGGCGGCGACGAGGCCAAGGATCGGTCCGATCTGGGCGACCCGCGGGAAGGGAACGAACAAGTATCGTCCGTCGGCCTGGCTCACAAAGGCACCCGAGGCGAAATTGTCTGCAGTGAGCCGTGTGGCAGCCCGCACGACGGCGTCGCCAAAGATCGCCGACAGCGGCGCGCGGGCGAAGTCGTCGTTCTTCGGGAACTTGCGCAGGATGAAGGGCAGGCGTGCGCCGAGGTCGACGCGCGCGCGCAGCGGAAAGAGGTGATCGCCGTCGTGGACCGCCTCGACCAGGAGCTTCGTGCCATTCTGGGCGAAATCGCCGTGGAGCAGCGTCGCGGGGTGCTGCGGCGACGCGCGATAGGTCGTGTTGAACCCGAGGTTGCCCGCGATGAAGTCCGGGCGGCCGTCGCCATTGAGGTCGGCGGCGGCGAGGCCGTTCCACCAGCCGCGGCCACCCGTGTCGAATCCCGCCTCGGCGGTGCGGTCGGTGAACGTCGCTCCGTCGGTGTTGCGGAAATACCGCACATGGCCCCACTCGGTGGCGATCACGAGGTCCGTGCGGCCATCGCGGTCGACATCGCGGAAGAGCGCGCTCTTCACCAGGCCGACGCGCTCGAGGCCCGGCGTCGCCGCCGTGATATCGACGAAACGTCCCGCGTCGTTGCGCAACAGTGCGCTCTGCGGAGTCTCGGGATAGCGGCCGGGCACGGAGCGTCCGCCGAGGAAGAGATCGAGGTCTCCGTCGCCATCGATATCGGCCGAGACGGCCGCGCCGGCATGGACGGAGAGCTGGGGAATTCGGTCGGTCGGGGAGAACAGCCCGCGGCCATCCTGAGTGTAGAGAATCGGCTGATACGCGGCGGGCCAGGCGCCGGACGCGACTCCTGCCTTCGTGACGAGGAGATCGAGGCGCCCGTCGTCGTCCGCGTCGAAGAGCAGCGCCGGGCCATCCTCGACTTTGCCGGCCGGCACGCCGTCGACGGCCTCGGCCTGATAGGCGCCGGCTTTCCAGCGCAGGAGCCGCGCGGGTGAGCCGGACGTGGCCCCGAGATAGATGTCGTCGTGGCCGTCGCCATCCATGTCGGCCACAGCCACGGCCGGACCACTGCGATCGGTGCGAAATGGGATGAAGACCTGCTCCTTGTCCGGGATCGCGAGGGTCGACGCGTCGGCAACGGCGAGACCGAGCGCCTCGGGCGCGGGGAGAAACATCGGCGACGCCGGGTTCTCCGCGGCGGCCGATACCGACGCGTCCGCCTCGGTGATGACGTACGCCGAATCAGCCTCGAGATCGTCGAACACCTGGCGCGTGCCCGAGGGCCACTCGACGATCAGCCGCTCGATGCGCGCGTCCGAGCCGAGCCCGAAGTGCGCCACCGGCTCGCTCCCCGAGGCGTATCCACGTGCCACCGTCAGCGTGCGCGCCTGATGGCCGGATGCCGTCTCGATGCGCACGATCGCGCCGATGCCGAAGCGATTGGACCGCGTCCCGCGCAGGCGCACCAATACGCGGTGGTGCCCGGAGGTGTCGTTGCGCAGGACGGAGACACCGCCGTCGTAGTTCAGATACACGAGGTCGAGGTCGCCGTCGCCGTCGAAGTCGCCTGTCGCGGAACCAAAACTCACGCCGACCTCGTCGAGACCCCAGGCGGGGCCGACGGACTCGAAGCCGAGGCCGCCGGCGTTGCGGTAGGCGAGGTTGGCCTCGGCGAGGAGCGGCGAGTTTTTCATCACGTTGATGCGCTCCTGATCGGAAAGGGCGCGCATCATCCGCGCGAGGAGATCTCCGTTGTTCGCCTCGCGGACCATGCCGTTGGTGATGTGGAGATCCTGCCAGCCGTCGTTGTCGAAATCCTCGAAACGCGGCGACCACGTCCAGTCCGTCGCGTCGATTCCGGCCCAGCACGCGGCCTCGCGAAACACGCCCAAGCCTGTGTTCAGCAGAAGTGCGTTGCGCATGTACTGCGGCGCGGTGCCGGCGCGCGTGCCCATCATGAGTACGTCGTCGCGCGAGGCGGCGAGGCCGCGGCGGTCCTTCTCGCGCGTGGTCGTCGCCATGTCGGCGACGAGCAGGTCGAAGTGCCCGTCGTTGTCCACGTCCGCCACGTCGGCGCCCATCGACGAGTAGGGCGTGTGCGGCACGGCGGCATCGAGCACGTTGGTGAACGTGCCGTCGCGGTTGTTGCGATAGAGGCGGTCGGGGCCGGCGAAGTCGTTGGCGATGTAGAGATCGGGCCAGCCGTCGCCGTCGTATTCGAACCACGTGGCCGAATGGCCGAACGTGTTGCCGGCGATGCCCGACTCTTTCGTCACCTCGGTGAAACGTCCGTCACCGATGTTGCGAAAGAGGCGGTCGGCGCGACCGGCCGCTTCGGTTCCGTCGACCTGGTTGGTGAGTACGAGCACGTCGAGCCAGCCATCGCGATCGTAGTCGGCGAAGGCGCCGACGGCGCTGCCGTCGACCACGGCGAGCCCACGTGCTTCGGCCTGCTCCGCGAAGGTGCCGTCGCGCTGGTTGATGAAGAGCAGGTTCGGCGCGTTGTTGCGGCATACGTACAGGTCGAGCCAGCCGTCGTTGTCGATGTCGGCAAACACCGCGCCCTGGTGCCAGACGATCGTCTTGGAACTCGAGACGGTGCTCTTGATCCAGCCGAGCATCGAGCCGGCCTCGCCGAGGCCGGCGTCGTCCGTCACGTCGGCGAACTTCCAGGCGCCGAGGTTGCGGTAGAGTCGGCCGCGCGCGGTCTTGGTGCTGATATAGATGTCCGCCCGGCCGTCGTTGTCGAAATCGCCCACCGCGACGCCAGAGCCCATCGCACCACCCATGTACTCGCGGTAGCGTTTTCCCCACATCGACGGGTCGTCGTAGGGATTGCGCACGGTGATGCCCGTCTCTTCGGGACTCAGGGTGGTGAACAGCGTCGCGCCCGCGGGGTGCGACGGCGCGGGGAGATGGTTGCGCGCGAGCCCGTCGGTGGCTCCGGCGGCGGGCGCGGCGAGCGTGAAGGCGACGGCAAACCCGGCGAACGTGGAAAGGGTCGAGGGGACGGACGTCAAGGTGCGGGGAGGTCGGAGGACGACGGGGCGGGCGGCCGGCATGGCGAGGGTAGGCGCCTGCGGTTCCTTCGGAGTAGGTGACTGACGCTGCCGCCGGCGGTTGGTGCAGCAAATCCGCAGTGGGCATAGCGTCGCCTATGTCTTCAGGCATAGGCGACGCCGTCGCGTGCGTGCAGCCGCCGCAAAAGGTGATCCGCAGTGTCGCAAACCGTCCGTAGATCGGACGACGCGGGCACTGGTATTTTCGTCGCGACGTCACTCGATCGCCGCCGCCAGCGGCGGGCGGGTGCGCGTTCGTATCCCCCTCCCCACGCCGTGGTCGCCCTCACCCGGTGCCCACAGCTTACACAAGCATCGTTCTCGGAGTCCGATCGAATCAACACCCCCGTCCGGTCCGGTTACTGCCGGACGTGGCTCGCTAGCTCGAAGCAATACCCAATATGGCAAACCTACGCAGATACATACCGGGCCCCGCCGCTCCCCTCGTCGCCGCGATGGCGATGATCCCCGGAGTGGCCCTGGCTCAAACGACCTCCCCCGCGCCGGCGACCGCCGCGGCGCCGGAGGCCTCGACCGCTGGAGTCGCCGCGAATGTGGGCGACGAAGAGGATGTGGTCACGCTCTCTCCTTTCGAGGTCGTGGCCGACGATTCCGCCGACGGCTACGTCACCGCGCGCACGCTCGCGGGCAATCGCCTGAGCACCGAGCTCAAGGACCTCGGCACCTCCCTCTCCATCTACAACAGCCAGTTCATGGAGGACGTCGGTGCGACGGATCAACGGTCGCTGCTCCAATACACCTTGGGCACCGAGGTGGGCGGCATCATGGGCAACTACTCCGGATCGGGCGGCGGCATCTCGCCTGACTCGAGCGCAGCGTTCGCCAACCCGCAGTCGACAAACCGCGTGCGTGGTCTTGTCGGTGCAGACAACACCCGCGACCTCTACCTGACGAATGTCCCCTGGGACGGCTACAACGTCGACGCGGTCGACATCCAGCGCGGACCCAACGCCATCCTCTTCGGCCAGGGCAGCCCGGCCGGCGTCATCAACACCCGCAGCAAGCAGGCCGCGTATCGCAACTTCGGCGAGGCCAGCCTTCGCCTCGACCAGTATGGCAGCGTGCGCACCGCGCTGGATCTCAACCGCGAACTCGTCGACGACGAACTCGCGGTGCGACTCGCGGCGGTCGTCAATGCGACCGAGTTCAAGCAGAAGCCCGGCTTCGAGGACAACGACCGGCAATACATGGCGCTGCGCTATGAGCCGGGATTTCTCAAGAAGGGCAACGCGCGCACCATCATCAAGCTCAACGGCGAGATCGGCTCCTCGACCAGCAACCGGCCGCGCAACATGCCGCCGGAGGACTTCATCACGCCCTGGTTCAGCATCGATACGCCGACCTACAACCTGGCCTGGCTCAACGATGCCAACTGGCAGATCTCGGGCCGCGGTGATTCCCAGCGCCAGGACTACGCCACGCCTCCCAACCCCAATCCCAACTTCGAGCCCCTGCTCGGCGGTCAGGGCGCGGGGTACGCCGGGTACTTCGGCGGCTCCGTGTTCCAGTTCGAGCGCGACTCGTCGGTCGCGGTCGCGGCCATGGCTCTCAACCCGGTCACGTACCTGGGTATCGGCGCCAACGGGGAACGCGACGGCAACATCGGCGGCCTCGCGCCGTCTGGGCCCCGCGGCATGCCCGGCTTCCGGGACTACGCGGCCGAGATGAAGCTGCCCTTCTCCTCGCTCGCGAAGAACAAGTACATCTCGGACACGAGCATCTTCAACTTCTACGATCACATGATCGACGGGAGCATCAAGCGTGAGTGGTATGACTTCGTCACCTACGATGCCTCCCTGAGCCAGACGTTCTTCGACGACAAGATCGGCGTGGACATCGGCTACCATGACGAGACCTACAAGAGCGGAGGCTACAATCCCGTCGGCAACGCCATCCACATCGACGTGCACTCCCGCTGGGTCGACGGCACCAACACGCCCGAGGGCGGCTGGTACCTCGACGGCACCCCGAACGTCGGTGAAGGTCGCCCCTACGTCACCGTCGGCAACAGCGAAGGCCGGTCGCAGACCGACCGTGAGAGCGTGCGCGCCACGGCCTTTGCGACGCACGACTTCGCGAAGTCCCAGGAGAGCGCATGGTTCTGGCGCCTGCTCGGCCAGCACACGCTCACCGGCATGGTGTCGACCGACGATTACGAACGCTACGGCGAGAACTGGGTGAAGAGCACCTTCATCGGTGACTACTACAACCACCCGCAGTTCCAGGAGATCAAGGACAACAACGGCCGCTTCTGGGCCGACTTCGTGCCCCAGCGCCGCGTCTACATCGGAGGCAGCCTGGTTGGAAGCAGCCTTGGAGACAACTTCGGCCTGCGCGGGCCGGGCCGGGATCCGACGATCGGCTCCACCGCCACGCTGCGCTACTTCGACTCGACCTGGAACGCCACCGGCGTGAATCCGGCCGACCCCTGGTACAACCAGGTGACCGCGGCCCTTCCGAGCGGTCCGGCGCTCTCCACCCAGTCCGAGAACCCGGCGAACTACGTCGGCTGGGTCACCCGCGAGGTGCAGCTGTTGACCGACGCAGATCCGCGCAACATCGCGGCCCTGACCGACTCGCGTAACTGGGATGAGCGCTCCAATGAAGCTTACGCCTTCGTCTGGCAGGCCAAGCTGTGGGACGACTCCATCGTCGCGACGGTGGGCAAGCGGCACGACGAGGTCAGCCAGAAGCAGACGCAGTGGAACCGCGACATCAGCACCGACGACGTGACGCAAATCCCCTACCGGGTGACGACGCTCGGCCCGGTCGAGGCGGATTCGAACAGCTGGGGTGTGGTGGCGCACTTCGACCAACTGCCGTTCCTCGGCCAGTGGATGCGTCGCCTGCCGGTCAGCATCAGCGCGACCTACAACGAGTCGGAGAACTTCCAGACCGGCCAGGTCTACAGCGACTACTGGGGCCAGGATCTTCCGCTCCCGGCAGGTGAGACCGAGGACATGGGCATCATCCTGTCCACCCGCGACGGCAAGTATTCGCTCCGCGTGAACAAGTTCGAGTCGGCCGTGAAGAACAACCCGTCCTCAGGCCTGCAGTTCTGGAACTATGGCAACAACCTGGGCATCTACGCCCAGGCATATCACCAGATCAAATACAACTACCAGAACCGCAGCCAGCCGAACAGCACCCGCTACGGCAACAACATCATCAGCGACCTGCCGGTGCCGGAGCCGAACGATCCGCAGACGAAGTGGAACTTCGACTACCGTCCGCTCAACGGCCAGACGCTCGCCGAGGCCGAGGCCCTCGAGGTGGCGGTCATCAACGCCTGGGACCAGTGGCTCACGGAGATGGCTCCGTTGCCGCAGCTGATGGGCGAGGCCTGGAGTTTCGCCTGGGACGGCACTGACTTCACGGAGGCAGGGCTCGGCAGCTTCCGCTTCACCGAGGACCTGCTGTCCGAGGGGTATGAGTTCGAGCTGCATGCCCAGGTCACCGACAGCTGGCGCCTCTCGGTCAATGCCTCGAAGATCAAGTCCTACCGCGACAACATCGGTACCACGCTCGCCCCTGGCGGCGAGATGACGATGATCGACTACCTGCTCGATTTCGACCGCCGCCTGAACGAGACGGTGATGGGCGACCTGCGCATCTGGGGTCCCGGTGGCACGGCCAACGCCCGCGAGAACTGGAACGGCTACGCCAATGGCGATCTCAAGGCCCGCCTCGCCGAACAGGGCACGGTCGTTCCGGAGAACCGTCTCTGGCACGTGAATGTCGTCACCAACTACGACTTCCGCGAGGGAAAGTTCCGCGGGTGGAGTATCGGTGGTGCCGCCCGCTACCAGTCGGAGATGACGCTCGCCTACACACCGGTGCAGGGAGCCAACTACATCGGGTACGACCTGAACGCGCCCTACACCGACGAGGCCATGCTCGACTTCGACATCTGGGTCGGCTACCGGCGCAAGCTGTTCGACGACAAGGTCGACTGGCGCGTGCAGCTGAACGTCTCGAATCTCGGCGTCGGCAACGAGTTGTTGCCAGTGACTGTCCAACCGGATGGCACCCCGGCCGCCTACCGCATCAGGCCGCCGCAGTATATATTCATGACGAATACCTTCTCATTCTGACCGAAGTGAGATGATACGCAGGGCCTCCGGGGCATCGCCCCGGAGGCCCTTTGTTTTGTCGCGGCTGTGCAGACGCCGTCGCCCGGAGGCCGGCGCCGCCGGGTCAGGCGATATCGCGTTGCTTCGCGGGACGGTCCGCCACCGATGTGGGGAAATCCGTCGCGCGCGTGTCGTGCGCGCGGGTGTTCCCGCCCGCCGATTCCTCGTGGGAACTCCGGTAAGCGGTCGGCGTCACGCCGAAGTGCCGCCGGAACGTGCGGAAGAAGTTCCCTGCTCCGGCGATGCCGACCAGCTCGGCGATCGTCGACACCTTGGTCCGCGGGTGGTCCTTGAGCAGCCGCGAGGCCTCGTTCATACGCGAACGCTCGATGATATCGCGCAACGTGCAGCCCGTCGCCTGGCGGAAATCGCGCTCGAGTTGCCGGCGCGACAGGCCGACGGCGCTGGCGACCGAAGCGACGCTGAACTGCGGATCGGGGTAGTTCTCGGCGATGCAGGCCAGCGCGTGGGCGATGCGGGGATTGGCGGAGCCGCCGGCCCCGGTGCTGCCGCGCGTGACGACACCGCGCGGGGCCACGCGGATCGATTCTCCGCGATGGTCCTTCCCCTCGATCATCGCGGCAAGGAGCTCGGCAGCGCGGCACGCCAGGGCGTCCATGTTCAGATCAATGCTCGAGAGCGGCACGTGGGCTGACTCGCACTCCAGTGGGTCATTGCCCGCGCCGAGGATCGCGATGTCGTCGGGGACGGAGAGTCCGGCCTCGCGGCAGGCATCCGCCACCTCGGCGGCCACGCAATCGTTGGCGGCGAACACCGCCGTCGGGCGGGGCAGGCCCTTGAGCCGATGGACCAGTCCGGCGCGCCGGTTTGTCCAGTCGTCATGCCAGTAGGGCCCGATGCGACGATGCAGAGGCGGAAGGATCTCGCAGGAGCGCAAGTGTCCGCGCAGCACGGCCTCGAAGCCGAAGAGACGCTCGCGGTTGTGCCGGTCGTTGATGAACGGCGCCCAGGCAAAGTTGCGATGCGCAAGTTCCAACAGGTGGTTGGCGGCGAGCCGGCCGATGGCGACGTTGTCGGGCTCCACCCGCGCGGATGGGATGTACTCATCGGTCAAGCCAACGGTCACGCTAGGGATCCCGGAGCCGGCGATGAAGCTGGCCAGTTCCGGCTGGTAGGCGAGCAGCGCGATGATGCCGTCGCCCTTCCACCCGCGTGGGAACGTACCGGTATGCAGCACGTTCGTCACGAGGTGCCAGTCGGCAGAGCGGGCGAAGCGCGCGACGCCGCGCAGGAATGCGCCTTGCGCCGCCGGCGCCACGAGCAGGATGCGTTTGGGGTGGGGTGCGTGCATGCATGACCGGCATGCAGCCGGGGGAGAGGGTAGACCGATGCGCGCTGAAGGAGGCACGCCGGGCCGCGGTGCGGCAACCCGGCGTTGGACAGACGTGCGCGTATTACTTTCGGCATAGGTGCGGCGCGGTGTCCGCGCGCCGGCGCGCGACGCGAACGAGATCGGCGTGAAACCGCTTTACGCTGGGTCGCCGGCTCCTAGTTTTTCAGGACGCGCAGCGGTCGACGCGACGGTCGCCGGCACCGAGGCCCGAGGAACAATCACGTGCGAGTCAGACAAAGTGGATACGCGTGGCAGACGGCGGCAGTCCTGCTCGCATGGGCGCAGACGGCCGTCGTGGCCGTGGCCGCGACGTTTCAGGGCCTTCCGCCCACGCGCGCGTATTCGCTCGAGGACATCGGTTATGTCGCGCGTGGGGCCAACCTCGACTTCGATCGCTTCGGCCGCCTGGCCGCCATCCAGGAAGGCATCTACGCGGTGCTCAATGACACGGTGTGGATCAACCTGGCCGACACCGAGGTCAATCGCCGGCACGTGATGGTGAGCGCCACGCAGGGTGCCGACGGCCGCACCTACTACGGGGCGCGCGAGACCTGGGGCCTGGTCGAGGTCGGAACCGATGGCCGGCTGCGCACGGTCTCGCTGGCACCTCCGGACGTGCCGAAGTGGATCCAGACCGCTTCGTTCAACGAGATCGTGTCCACGCGTGCCGGCGTGTACTTCGTGAGCTGGAATGGCGTGGTGTTTCTGGATTTCGCCACCCGACGGAACCAGTTCTTCGCTGTCGGCGGAGTGGCCGGAGCCTTCGCGATCGACGAGCGCGTGTACGTCTCCTCGATCAGCGATGCCGTGCAGTTCGTCGACATCTCACGCGGCGAGGTCGTGCCCGTCGTGCGCTCAACTGGATCACCGATCGTCATCGAGTATGGGACGTCGCACGGGCGCGACCGCGCCCTCGTCGCGGAGGCGGAGGGACGGATGTGGACGTTCGACGGCCGGGCGCTCAGCCCGTGGGATGGACTGACACGGATCGGTGTTTCCGGGCGCATCAGCGCGCTGCAGGGGTTGGTGGACGGAGGCGTGGCCATCGCGGTGGTCGGGCAGGGTGTCTTCCTCTTCGGCGAGGATGGGGAGTTGCAGACGGCGCTGAACCTTACGCAGTACCATCGGATCACCGACATGGCCAATCGCGAACCCGGCGTGCTTTGGGTCGCGACCGAGGACACGATCGAGAAGGTGCTCTACGGGAGCCCGATCAGCTCGATCGGGCAGAAGGTCGGGCTGACCGTGAGCTGGCCGCTGGTCGAGCGATGGGACGACCGACTCTTCATCGCGACGGAAGGCAAGCTCTTCGAGGCGATCCCGTCCGGGCCCGGTCGGCCAAGCCGGTTCGAGGAGACCCCGACGCAGCCGCCGGGCGGTGCGTGGTCCATGGCGGCACACAACGGCCGCATGCTCGTCGGCAGCGCCGAGGGCATCTTCACAATGGAGCCCGACGGACGATTTGAGCGCGTCGCGGACATCCGGGATCTTTCGCATTTGGTTATGGTGGGCGAGGACCTGTGTTACGCCATCGGCACAGCCGAGATCGCCGTGCTGCGGTGGCGTGATGGCTCTTGGAGCGAGGCGGCGCCGCGTGCTCCCGGGCTGGTCTATACGCCCATCGTGCATGCGACGGAGCGCTCGGTCTGGGTGGAGATGGGGGGCGGCGGTGTCGCGCGCGTCCGCCTCGAGGACGGGGCGATCCGGGTCGATGTCGTCGAGAACGATTCGTGGACCAATGCCACCTGGGTGAACATCGGCGTGATCGACGATATCGTCATCCTGAGTGCCGCGCGGGGAAAACGCCGGTTCTTCGACGAACAGTCGGGCGACTGGTGCCAGGCCCCGGCGCTTGAGGCCCTGCTCGACCGGCCCTCCGAGTGGGTGGCGCGCGCGCGCAAGGACGGTCGCGGTGTGATCTGGGCCAGCCACAACGAGGGGGTGATCACCTTCACCCCGCGAGACGGTGATTACGTTGTGGATACTTTCAGCTTCGATCAGATCAATGACCGCTACCCGACCGTGCACATCCTGCCGGGGGACGACGTCTGGATCGCGGCGGGCCAGGCGCTCCATCATGTGGAGCCGCGCCGCGGCGCCCCGACCTGGGTGGCCCTGCGGCCGACGCTCGTCTCGATCTTCGACACCGGGACGAATACCGAACTGCTCCGCTCGGGCCTTCCGGACGCCGGGCCCCTGGTCCTGCCTTATGCGCAGAACGACCTGTCGTTTCGCCTCTTCGCGGGCGGGTACGGATGGCGGCGGGCGCCGGTCTACGAGTTCCGGCTGGGCGAGGGCCAGGAGTGGACGACCCACGACTCCGGCTCGCTGCTCAGTTTCAACGGCCTGCGCGAGGGTGCCTACCGGCTGCAGGTGCGCATCGCCGGGAGCCAGGCCCAGGCCCGGCCGGTGGCTTCGCTGGCATTCGAGATCCGGCCGCCGTGGCACCGCACGCCGTACGCGTTTGTCGGGTACGTCGTGCTGCTCGGTGGCGCCGTCCTCGCGGTGGCCTGGTGGTCGGGTCACCTCGTGCGCAAGCGCAACCGCCTGCTCGAGGGACTCGTGCGCGAGCGGACGAGCCAGCTCGAGTCCACGATGGAAAAGCTCAACGACGAGACGCGCAACGCCGCCACGCTGGCCGAGCGCAACCGCCTCGCCGGCGAGATCCACGACAGCCTGCAGCAGGGCCTGAGCGGCGCGATCCTCCAGCTCGACTCGACCCTCAAGCTCGGCTCGGTGCCGGGCGAGATCCGCTCGCGGCTCAACGTCGTGCGCAACATGGTCTCCTACACCCGCCAGGAGGTGCAGCACGCCGTGTGGGACATGGAGTCGCCGCTCTCCGAGGGCGTGGATCTCGGGGAGGCGCTGCGCCGGCTCGCGGGATTCATCAACTCCTGCCCGGCGGCGATCGACGTGGAGGTCGAGGGCGAGCCGTGTGCGCTCCCGCGCGCCGCCAAGCACAACCTGCTGCGCATCGCGCAGGAGGCCACGACCAACGCGGTGCGTCACGCTGCAGCCTCGCGTATCCACGTCCATCTGCTCTACGCGGCCGAGGCGGTGACGCTGTCGGTGACCGACGACGGCGTGGGCTTCGATCCCGGCGCTGCGATGGATGGCAATGTCGGCCACTTCGGCCTGCGCGGCATCCGCAGCCGCGCCAAGAAACTGCAGGGGCAGTTGACGATCCAGAGTTCTCCGGGCGCAGGGGCGACGATCCGCGTCGTCCTGCCGCGACCCGTGCATGAGGAAGACAAGTCGTGATGACCAAACCGGTGAAATTTGAGAAGATCCGCATTCTCCTGGTGGATGACCACATGGTCATCCGCATGGGCCTGATGACGGCGACCAGCGACACCCCGGACATGGAGGTGGTGGCCGACGTCGAGAGCGGCCAGGAGGCCGTCGAGGCCTACCGCCGGCACCGGCCCGACATCGTCGTGCTCGACCTGCGCATGCACGGCATGGGCGGCATCGAGACGATCCGCGCCCTGCGCGAGGAGTTCGGCGACCCGCGCATCCTGATCTTCAGCAACTACGCGAAGGGCGAGGAGGTCTACCAGGCGATCAAGGCCGGCGCCTCCGGCTTCGTGGTCAAGGAGATGGCGCTCGACCGTCTGCTCGAGGCCATCCGCAAGGTGTACCATGGGGAGCAATACATCCCGCCCGAGGTGGCCGCGCGCATCGGCGAGCGGCTCCTCGCCCAGCTCTCGCCCCGGGAACTCGACGTGCTCCAGCACGTCGCCAAGGGGCTCAGCAACAAGGAAATCGCCGCGCAACTGGGCGTGGTCGAGGGCACGGTGAAGATCCATGTCGCGAACATCTTCTCCAAGCTCGGTGTCTCGGACCGGACCCAGGCGCTCGTGGCGGCAGTCAAGCGCGGGATCATCCAGATCGAGTGACGCCGGCGGCGGGGCGTGGGCCCGCCCCGGTGATGCAGACGTCTGCGTGCGGCTCCCCTCGTCGCGGGCCGGCGGTCGTGTCTCGATGCCCACCTGCCGGCCGATCCCCGTACAAGGGCGACGCATTTCGGCCGCCCATGGATCTGCAAACGCCTTCACCGATGATCACCTCCCGCATCCCGCCGGTCCTGACCGGGTCCCTTTTGGTTGCGAGCCTGTCTGCGCCGCTCCTGCGTGCAGACGATCCCGCACCGGTTTCCTTCGGCCGCTTCGAGTATTCGGGCGTCGACCCGCGGTCCGCCGAGGTCGGCCCGGGCGAGTATGGCAACCCGATCCTCACCGGATTCTATCCGGACCCGAGCCTCTGCCGCGTCGGCGAGGATTACTACCTGACCAACTCGACCTTCGCCTATTTTCCCGGGCTGCCGGTCTTCCACAGTCGCGACCTGGTCAACTGGACGCTGATCGGTCACGCCATCGATCGACCGGATCAGCTCCGTTACGAGGGGCTCCGCGTCTCGGAAGGCATCTTCGCGCCGGCGATCACGCACCACGGCGGAAAATTCTACATGATCTGCACGATGGTCGGCAGCAACGGGAACTTCGTGCTCACGGCGGACAATCCCGCCGGTCCCTGGTCGGAGCCACACATCCTGCGTTTCACCGGCATCGATCCGTCGCTCTTCTTCGACGACGACGGCCGCGCCTGGGTGGTGAACAACGACGACCCCGAGGGCAAGCCGCTCTACGACGGTCATCGCGCCATCCGTATCCAGGAGTTTGATCCGAAGACGATGTCGACCTTCGGTCCGCGCAACGTGCTGGTCAACGGCGGCGTCGACCTCTCCACCAAGCCGATCTGGATCGAGGGCCCGCATCTCTACAAGCGCGACGGCTGGTACTACCTCTCGTGCGCGGAGGGTGGCACCGGCCCCGGGCACTCGCAGGTCGTCTTCCGCAGTCGCGCGGTCGACGGACCGTACGTGCCGTGGGGCATGAATCCCATCCTGACGCAGCGCGACCTCGATCCGCGGGCCGACGGTGCCGTCACTTGCGTGGGGCACGCCGACCTCGAGATGGGCCCGGATGGCCGCTGGTGGGCGACGTTTCTCGGCGTGCGGCCCTACGAGGGCAATTTCTCACCCATGGGACGCGAGACGTTCCTGCTGCCGGTGGAGTGGACCGACGACGGCTGGCCGACAATCCTGCCTCCGAGCAAGCGCGTGCCGCTCAAGGGTGCGACTCCCGGGGGCGTGTCGGTCGTCGCGAATCCGTCGCTCCCGCTGCGCGGCAGCTTCGCGTGGCACGACGAGTTTCGCGTCGCGGCGCTCTCGCCTGCGTGGATCATGCTGCGCACGCCGCCGGCCGGTGCCTCGTGGTGGTCGATCGACGACTTCGCCGGCCGGATACACCTGACGCCGCGCGGCGAGACGCTCGCCGGCCGCTCCAATCCCAGCTACCTCGGCCGGCGCGTGCAACACGTGGCATTCTCCGCCTCCACGTCGCTCGTGCCGCCGCAGGCGCCAGGTGTGTCGGCGGGTCTCGTGGCGTTTCAGAACGAACGGCACCACTACTTTCTTGGCGTGCGCCGGGATGCAGACGGTCTCGAGCTGTTTCTCGAGAAGGCGGCCCGCGGCGAGCCGCAGGTCGTGCAGACGGCGCGCGTGCCCGCGACGACTGCGACACTCGCGCTGCGCGTCGAGGGCGATGGCCCGACGTGTGCGTTCGCCTGGGCGGTGGACGGCGGCGGGTGGCAGACGCTGGTGAAGGATGCCGACGCCAAGCTCCTCACGACGGGAGTCGCCGGCGGTTTCGTGGGCGCGACCGTGGGCATGCACGCACGGCTCGACCGCAGCGCCGATTAGGGCCTTTCATCCGGACGGAAGCACGGGCCGGCGCCGGATGGGCGGCCTCTTCCTTCAGGCATAGCCGACCTTATGACCAATGCCCGTTTGACCGGGCGCATCGCGTGCGCGGTGATCGCGGGCGTGCGACATGGGCGCAGGTCGCCACGAGTCGGAGAGCGCCCGCGCACGCTTGCCCCACGTTATGTCACCCGCCCCATTGCCTCCCGGCTGCGCTTCGGCGCCGGTCCTCGAGACCCCCGCTCAGGAGACCGCCGCGCCGGCGCTGCGCGTGACCCAGCAGGACGTCGCACGCGCGGCCGGCGTCCACAACAGCACGGTCTCGCTCGCGTTGCGCGGCAGCACGTCGATCTCGAAGGCGACGCGCGAGCGCGTGCGCCGCATCGCCGCCGCGATGGGGTATGCGCCGGATCCGGCCGTGCAGGCCCTGGTCGCCTACCGCAACCGGCTCGTGCGCAGGCAGGCAACTGCGGCGATCGCTTTCGTCACGAATGGACCGAGCGAATACGGGTGGAGGGCCGATCCCGCGTGCGAGGCCAACTTCTGCGGCGCGCAGGCGCGCGCGGGCGAACTCGGGTTCACCCTCGATCACTTCTGGGCCGGGGAGTCGGGTCTGAGCCAGCGCCGACTCAACCACATCCTCTTTCATCGCAGCATCACCGGCGTGGTCTTCCTCACGCTGGGCCGCGGTGTGCAGTCATGGGCCGGCCTGAACTGGGCGCGGCTCAGCGCGGTGGCCATCGGCGCGCGCGAGGTGTCGCCCTTCATCCACCGCGTCACCACCGACCCGGCCGGAAACCTGCGACTGGCCGTCCGCCGCGCGCGCGAGGCCGGATACCGCCGCATCGGCGTGGTCCTGCCGCAGGCGTGCGACGAGGCGAGCGATGGTGCGTGGGCGCAGGCGTTCGCCGCGGAGCTGGCGCGGGCCGGGTCCGCGGTCGTCCCGGTGCTCGGCCTGCGCGGCGAGGCGCCTGACTGGGAAGCCGCCTCGCGCGGCGGATTGAGCGAGATCGAGGCCGGGCGCCTGGCGCAGTGGATCGGGCGGCACGAGCCGGACGTGTTGCTCGGCTGGGGTTCGTGGATACAGCCGATTCTCGCCATGCTCGGCATGGTGGTGCCACGGGATATCGCGTTCCTCGACCTGGACCGAGCCGATGGGGGCCGCAGCGATGCCGGCATCCGGCAGAACCACCGCGCGGTCGGCGCGATCGCGGTCGAAAGGGTCGTGCACCTTCTCCAGCAGAATTTGCGCGGAGCTCCGGGCATCCCGACGCGCACGCTCGTCGAGGGTGCATGGGGCGACGGCGAATCGATGCCGCGCCTCGAGCGCGTCCCGGGACTGGCGCTCCGCGTGGGCGGCGGCGCCGCCGAGTTGGTCGGCGCATCGATCGCCTGACGTGATGATCGCCGTCGCGACACGACCGCGTCACCCCGCGACCGCGGGAGAGGGAGGATTCACCGTGCCTTCGTCGTTGTTTTCTCGGTCAAGCTACAGGGTTCGGCCCCCCGGGTGATCTGGGGCCCGGGGGGCCATTCCTGCCGGAAACGCGAGCCGATGCGAGTGTCGGGTTGGCATTCCTGCACTGATCGCGTTTGATGCGACTCCACCGCGATGCCGAACGACTTTCCGGCGGCCTTTCTTCCAACCGCGAATTTTCATCCTCGATGATGTCCAGTCTTCCTCTCTGTATCCGGATTGTTGTGCCGGTTCTCATGCTCGCGACGGCCGCGAACGCGGGTGAGCTGCCGGCGGCCCGCCTCCTCGCCCCGGAAACCGTGCGCATTACGAGCGGGCCGTTCGCCGACGCGATCGCGGCCAATCGCGCCTACCTGCTCGCGCACGACCCGGATCGGCTGCTCGCGCCGTTTCGCCGCGAGGCCGGTCTCGAGCCCCGCCAGCCCGGTTACGGGGACTGGGAGCGCATCGGCCTCGATGGACACACCGCCGGTCACTATCTCTCGGCCCTCGCTGGAATGATCGCAATCGGTGCCGACACGCCGGATGGCGAGTTGCGCCGCCGGCTCGATGCGATGGTGGCCGAACTCGCGGCCTGCCAGGAAGCGGCCGGCGACGGCTACATCGGTGGCGTGCCCGGCGGGCGCGCGCTGTGGAAGGACATCGCGGCCGGACGGATCGACGCCAACGGCTTCGGTCTCAACGGCACATGGGTGCCGTGGTACAACCTGCACAAGATCTTCGCCGGCCTGCGCGACGCCCACGTCGTCGCGCACAGCGCGCAGGCGCGAGATGTCCTGATCGGCCTTGGCGATTGGGCCGGCCAGCTCGTCGCGGGTCTCTCCGACGAGCAGATGCAGGACATGCTGCGCGCCGAGCACGGCGGCATGAACGAGGTGCTGGCCGACATCTATGGTCTCACGGGCGACGAGAAATACCTGCGGCTGGCGCGCCGCTTCACGCATCACGCCGTGCTCGACCCGCTCATGCGTGGCGAGGATCGGCTGACCGGCCTGCACGCCAACACGCAGATTCCCAAGGTCGCTGGTCTCGCGCGCATCTCCGCCCTCGCGAGCGATGCGCAGGCCGCTGCGGGCGCGCGCTTCTTCTGGGACACGGTGACAAAGCGCCGCTCCGTCGCCTTCGGCGGCAACAGCGTCTCCGAGCACTTCAACGATCCCGCGAACTTCCGCACGCTCCTCGAGCACCGCGAGGGCCCGGAGACGTGCAACACCTACAACATGCTGCGCCTGACCGAGCAGCTCTTCGAGGCCGGTCCCGAGGCGCGCCACGTCGACTACTACGAACGTGCGCTCTACAACCACATCCTCGCATCGATTCATCCCACCGTGCCGGGCTACGTGTATTTCACGCCGATCCGTCCCGAGCACTATCGCGTGTATTCGGTGCCCGAACACCACTTCTGGTGCTGCGTGGGCTCCGGCATGGAAAACCCGGGCCGCTATGGGCGGTTCATCTATGCGCGCGCCGCCGATGGGCTTTTTGTGAACCTATTCGTCGCCTCGGAACTCGAGGTGCCTGAGCACGGGCTCACGTTGCGGCAGGAGACGGCCTTTCCGGATGAGGAGCGCACGCAGCTGACGTTGCGGCTGAAGGAACCGGCGACGTTCACGCTGCATGTGCGGCATCCCGCGTGGGTGGAGTCGGGCCGCCTGGTCGTGTCGGTCAACGGCCAGGTCGTCGCGACCGGCGCGCAGCCTTCCTCCTACGTGCCGGTGCGGCGCATGTGGGCCGATGGCGACCGCGTCGAGCTCGCGCTGCCGATGCGCACGACGGTCGAGGGCCTGCCCGACGGGTCGGACTGGCACGCCATCCTGCACGGGCCGATCGTCATGGTCCATCCGGCGGGCACGCAGGATCTCGATGGCCTGCGCGCGGGTGACTCGCGCAGCGCCCACATCCCCCGCGGACCGCTCGTGCCGCTCGATCGCGTCCCGGTGCTGCTCACGACGGCGGCGGAACTGCCGCAACACATCGCCTCCGATCCGGCCGCGGGTGCGATGCACTTCCGGCTCCGCGATGTCGCTCATCCAGCGGCGAGCGACGGGCTGGAACTTGTTCCCTTCTTCCGCCTGCACGACGCGCGCTACCAGATGTATTGGGAACTCACGACGATGGAGGGCCTGGCCGCACGCCAGGAGCGCATGGCAGCTGCGGAGCGCGACCGTCTCGCGCGCGAGGCCGCCACGCTCGACGCGGTCGCGGTCGGCGAGCAGCAGCCCGAGGTGGACCATGGCTTCGCGGGCGAGGGAACCGACTCCGGCGAGTTCCAGGGGCGCCGCTGGCGCCACGGACGCTGGTTCCAATACACGCTCGATCCGCGCGGGGAGACGGACGTGCTCCTGTCCGTCACCTATTCGGGGTGGGACCGGGACCGGCATTTCGACATCTTCGTCAACGATGCGCTGCTTGCGACCGAGCACCTCGATGGCGCGCGGGCCGGGGAGTTTGTGGAAAAGCGCTACGTGCTGCCGGCGACTGTGCTCTCGGGTGCGACCGGGTCTGCGGGTGGCCGTGTGACGGTCCGCTTCGTTGGCCGCGACCGCTCGCTGGCCGGGGGGATCTTCGACCTGCGACTGTTGCGGGCCGACGCGACCGACCTCTCCCCCGCGCGGTGATCAGCTGCCCCTCACTTCGTTGACTCGGGCGAGCGCTGCGGTTGCTCGTCTTCGCCTTCGTAGCCGAGGACCTCCAGGTCGCCGAAATCGACCCGGCCCTTGCGCACATCATCGGCGTCGCGCAGGATCGGCTTGTCGGAGGCGCGTCCGATGGACGGGCCTGCGGCGATGATCATCGTCGGGAGCGCCTGCAGCATCGACTTGCCATTCGCGGGCAGCCCGATCCGCGTCTGCCAGAAGATGATCGGCTTCGACGTACTGGCCGACTTGAAGTCGAAGGCCGTGATGATGATCCCGTAGATCGGCTCGTCGGCG
>JACSRI010000014.1 GCA_014879845.1 Opitutaceae bacterium | reverse complement strand
GGCCATGGTGGTGGCGTCACGCCACCGGCTCAGCCCTTCTTGACGAAGCAGGCCTTGAGCGCCATCGGGCTGCCGTCGATCTTGCAGTCGATCTCGTGGTCGCCGTCGACGAGGCGGATGTTTTTCACCTTCGTGCCGCCCTTGAGCACGCCGGAGCCGCCGCGGAGTTTCAGGTCCTTGATCAGCACGACGGTGTCGCCGTCGGCGAGCACGGTGCCGTGCGCATCCTTGACGATGCGCGCCGCCGCCGGCGCCTCCTCCTTCGGCCACTCATGGCCGCAGGTCGAGCACTCCCAATGATCGGGATGGCTGAGGACGTCTTCGAGAGAACAGGCCGGGCATGCGCGATGGGACATGGTCAAAGAGTCGAGATCTCTGGGGCCGAAGGGCCGACAGGCAAACAGGAAAATCGTGCGATGGGACCGTAGAGCGAAATCCCGGGCACGGCCGTCGTCGTGTCTCAGCTTTCGCTTCGACCTTCGCGCAACCATCCATCGATCAGCTCCCGCGCCACCGAGCCGCGCCGCGGGATCTCCGGCATGGCGTCGCGCGTGAACCACGCGGCCTCGGCGATCTCCTTGCCGTCGACCTGGATCTCGCCCGAGATGTGCATTGCGCGAAAGCCCGCCATGAGCGAGTTGGGAAACGGCCAGGGCTGGCTCGTGACATAGCGGATCTCGCCGATCTCGATGCCGACTTCCTCGCGCACCTCGCGTGCGACGGCTTGCTCGAGTGTTTCGCCTGGATCGAGAAAACCCGCGAGCAGCGAGAACATGCTGGAGCGCCAGTGGGTGTTGTGCGCGAGCAGCAGCGTGTCGCCGCGCGTGACCGCGACGATCACCGCGGGTGAGGCCGAAGGGAAGAATCGCGCATTGCACGAGGGGCAGACGATCGCGCGCTCATCGGTCGCCTCGACCGTCGCCGTGCCGCAGCGTCCGCAGAAACGGTGCTGGGCGCGCCAGTGGAGAAGGTGTCGCGCGCAGTAGATGGCTTGCGAGTCATCGGCCGCGGCCGTCTGCAGGAGCGCGCGTGTCTCGACCCACGACCAGCCGGCTGGAGGCTCCGTGGTCGGCTCGACCGCATCGGTGAGCCAGCAGGATCTTCCGTCGAGGTGTCCGACATGAAGCGGCTCGTTGCGCCCCTCGATCCATGCCGCGAGGTCGCGGCGCGTGGGCAGATGGATCGTGCCATCGCTATCGAGACGCGCGAGCTGGCGATCCTGGGCGAATGCGAAGACGTGACCGTCCGCGCCGGATGCGCCTGCGGTCGGATGAAGTGCATGGACAAACGACATGAGCTGCCGCGACGAGAACGCATGTGGTCCGATGGCGCACGCTCGTTTCACCGGGCCGCAGGGGGCGGGCCCCGGAAAGGAATCGGCCGGAGGCTTCGCCGTGCCGATGGGTCGCGACTCGCGTGGTTCAGTGCAGCGACGTCGCTTTGCCGAACTGCAGGCCACCGTTCATCGTCGCGTCGGCGCCCTTGCCTCGCCGCAGCGTGATCATCTCGGCGCCGGCGAGAAGCACCGGGCCGTAGCCGTGGGCGGCGAGGACGTGGGTCGGCCGATACATGTAGAACATCGGATCCCAGCCCATGCCCGTGCCCACGCACGTGCCTTCGACCTGGCCGGTGGCATTGACCTTGGTGACCACGGCATTCCAGCCGAGCGAAGCGGCGGGGCCGTAGGCGAGGGAATCGAGCCAGCCGCGGTTGATGCCGCGCGCGAGACAGTAGGTGAACATCGCGGTCGCCGAAGTTTCCTCATACGACTCGGTGCGGTCGAGCAGTTGGTGCCAGAGTCCCGCGTGGCCCTGCACGGCGGCGAGGCCGCGGGCGTGGGCGCGGTAGAGTTCGAGCACCTTCGCGCGATCGGGATGGTCCTCAGGCATGACGGAGAGCAACTCGGTCATGGCGAGGATGGCCCAGCCGTTGGCGCGGCCCCAGTGGAAGACGGGATGCGGGTCCATGCTCTCGATCCAGCCGTGCATGAAGAGGTCGCGCTCCTTCACGAACATGCGCTGCGCGAACTGCAGGATCTGCTTTGCCGCGTCGTCAAAATAGCGGCGCTCGCCGGTGAGCTTTCCCGCCTGCGCGAGCGCCGGCACGCTCATGTAGAGATCGTCGAGCCAGAGCGAATTCGGCAGCGGGCGGTTGCGTGCGAGCGTGCCGTCGGCTAGCCGCATCTGGCCGGTGGAGATGTAGCCGAGGTAGTTGTCGATCCACGGACGCAGATCGCCGCCGAGGCCCTGCTGGTGGGCCTTGATCATCGCGGCGCACATGGCGCCGGAATCGTCGAGCGACTGCGGGGAAATCACCGACCTCATGGCGAACGCGCGCATGGGGCCCTGACCCTGCTGGCCCTCGGGCGGAGCGGGCGGCGGGTTTTTCTTCACGTGCGCGGCGAGCCGCGCGATGGCGTCGAGGCGTGCGTGCGTGTAGTCGCGGTAGCGCGTGTCGCCGGTGGCCTCCGCGGCGAGGAGCATACCCGAATAGGTGACGCCCCACTCGTAGCTGACGATGAGCAGGTCCGTGCGCTCGATCGCGATCTGGGGCGGGAGTTTGGTCAGGTCGGTGACGGGTTCGCGCGTCTCGCGGTTGATCACCTTGATCGGGCTGGCGAACTCGAGGTAGCCGTGCACGCGCTGGAGCACCTCCTGGATGCTCTCGACCGTGGCAGGCTCATAGGGTGTCGGATACGCGGGCGGGAGTCGACCGGAGTAGACGCCGGGGTTGAATCCTGGTGCGGCGGACTGCATCTGCGGTTGAGGCTGCGGTGCCGGAGTCTGCGCGGACAACGGCGCAGTCAGCGCGACGACGGCGGTGGCCAGGGTAAAGCAGGCGATGGAACGGGTGG
>JACSRI010000180.1 GCA_014879845.1 Opitutaceae bacterium | reverse complement strand
GTCAGATGTGTATAAGAGACAGCTTCTGGGAAACGCTGCTCACGCTGCTCGACGAGGGGTCGGTCATCCCCATCGTCGGACAGGAGCTCTCAGTCAACGCCGCGGGACAAAACTGGCATCGCGAGATCGCACGGCTCCTCGCCACCGAGCTGAAGGTCCCGGCCGAGGAGCTGCCGCCCGAGGGCGCCACGCTCAACGACGTCTGCTCGGCCTACTTCCGCCGGGGGGCTACGCGCCGCACGGAGATCTACACGCGCCTGGCCATGCTGGCCAAGCGCCTGGATTTCCAGGCCTCGCCGGCCCTGCGCCAGCTGGCCTCCATCCGCGCCTTCAAGCTCTTCGTCACAACCTCGTTCGATCCGCTGCTCGCGCAGGCGCTCGATGCCGAGCGCTATGCCGGCGCGGCCCCGCAGACGGAGGTGCTCGCCTTCGCCCCGCGTGCGACTCCGGTCGATCTCTCCGGGGCCGCGCGCGACCTCACGCGACCGGTCGTGTTTCACCTATTCGGGCGTCTCGCTCCGACCGATTCCTACGCGGTGACGGAGGAGGATCTGGTGGAGTTCTTCCACAAGCTGCACTCCGACACCATCCGCCCGAAGCGCCTCTTCGATGAGCTGCGCGATTCGAACCTGCTCATCATCGGCAACGGTTTTCCGGACTGGCTGGCGCGCTTTCTCATCCGCCTGGCCAAGAGCGAGCGCATTCTCGCCGAGCGTTCGAAATACGAGTACCTGGTCGCCTCGCCCTCGCCCGACAACAGGAGCCTGCTCGCTTTCCTGCGCAGCTTCAGCCGCGAGACGCAGTTCTTCGAGGCGCACGATCCCTCCGTCTTCATCGCCGAGCTGCACCGCCGCTGGGTCGAACGCCACCCCGAGGCCGCGGGCACGGCCGCGGCGCGCCCAGTCGCGAGCCACGACGTCTCCCTCGCCGGGCCTGCGCCCACCGGTGCGGACATGCTCGATGGCGCCATCTTTCTCTCCTACGGCAGCGAAAATCGTCCGGTTTGCGACCGCATGCGCGAGACGCTCGACCGCGCGGGCATGGAAGTGTGGTTCGACCGCCAGCAGCTCCAGGGCGGCGACTCCTGGGACCAGAAGATCCGGCGCAACATCCAGCACTGCTCGCTCTTCCTGCCGCTCATCTCGCGCGAGATCTGCCTGCGGCGCGAGGGGTACTTCCGCCTCGAATGGCGCCTCGCGCGCGAGCGCATGCAGCGCATGGCGAGCGACCGCGTGTTCATCATGCCCTGCCTTATCGACGACTCGCCGGAAGCCGCGTCCGAGGCCGCGCGCGAGTTCCCGGAGATCCAGCATCTCCAGGTGCCGGGTGGCACCCTGGATGCGGCGCAGATCGACCGAATCCGGCTGCATTTCCGTCACGCCCAACGCCGGGAGATCGCAGGATGAGCGCACCCGCCGACACCACGCCTCCGGCCCCGACGTCCGCCGCAGTCGACCGCGAGAATCCCTGGCCCGGCCTCGGCTCGTATGACGAGTCGATGCACGCCTTCTTCTTCGGCCGCGATGCCGAGAGCGAGGAGCTGCTGCGCCTCGTACGCCGCGACCCGGTGGCGCTCTTCTACGGCCAGTCCGGCCTCGGCAAGTCATCGCTGCTGCAGGCCGGACTGTTTCCGCGGCTGCGCGCGGTTGACTTGATGCCCGTGCACATCCGGCTGCGCTTCGGCGCGGGCTTTCCGCACCCGGTCGCGCAGATCCTCGATGAGGTGGCCGCGGCCGCGCGCCGCGCCGGCGGGGAGGCACCGGCCGCACCGTCGGGCACCACGCTCTTCGAATACTTCTACGACGAGGCGCACGAGTTCTGGTCCGCCCGCAACCGCGTGCTCACGCCGGTCATCGTGTTCGACCAGTTCGAGGAGGTCTTCACGCTGGGCGCGCGCGACGCCGCGGCGCTCGCGCAACGCGACGAGATCCTCGCGCAGCTCGGCGACCTGGCCGCACGCCGCGCGCCCGACTCGCTTGTGGCTCGGTTCGAACACGATCCCGCACTCGCCTCGCGCTACTCGGTCGACCGCACGCGCTGCCGCCTGCTCTTCAGCCTGCGCGAGGACTTCCTGCCCGAGCTCGGCTCGCTCCGCGAGCACCTGCCGACGCTCCCGTCCGGCGGCCTGCGCCTGCAGCGCCTGCGCGGGCACCAGGCCCGCGAGGTGCTGGAAAAGCCGGGCGCGCACCTGCTCGAGCCGGAGACGGCCGAGCGCATCATCCGCTTCGTCGCGGCCGAGCGCACGGCCGGAGCCGCACACGAGCTCACCGAACTCGAGGTGGAGCCGGCCTTGCTCAATGTCGTGGCGCGCGAGCTCAACAACCGCCGCCGCGTCCGCGGGCTCGACCGCATCTCGGCCGACCTCGTGCAGGGTGCGCGCGACGAGATCCTGGTCGATTTCTACGAGCGTGCATTCACCGGGCTCGAGCCACACGTGCGCGAGTTCGTGGAGGACCAGCTGCTCACGACCACCGGGTTCCGCGATTCCGTCGCGGTGGAGGACGCCGAGGCGTCGTACCGGGTTTCTCGAGACAGCCTGGCGGTGCTGGTCGACCGCCGCCTGCTCCGCATCGACGAGCGCTTCGACATGCAGCGCGTCGAACTCACGCACGACCTGCTCGCCGGCGTGGTCAAGGCCAGCCGCGACAGCCGTCGCGAGCGCGAGGCCGCCGCCGCCGAGCGCCGCCGCGCCGACGAGGCCAAGCGCGCCGCCGAGCAGGCCGCCGCCGAGGCCCAGGCCAAGCTCCGCCACACGCGCATGCGTGCGCTCATCGGCACGGCCATGGCCGTGCTCGCCGTCGGCATCGGCGGCCTGCTCTATCTGAACCAGCGCAAGGCCGAGGAGGCCCGCCGGCTCGACGCGGAACGCCAGGCCGCAGTCCAGGCCCGCCAGGAGGCGAGTGACAGCCTCGCGCGGGCCAACGAGGAGGTGGCCAACTCGCTCCTGCTGCGCGCCGACGCCGCGCTGACCACCGGCGGATTCGACACGGCCCGACTGCTCATGCGCATGGGCCAGGATCACGGCATCTTCCCCGAGGAGACGCTCGCGTGGTTTGCCGCCGCGCTCAGCCAGCCGCGCGTGCTCTCGCTCGAGGCCTACGTGCGGCTGGATCAGCCGGTCGTGCAGGCGGAATTCGCCCCGCGCGGCCGCCTTGTCGCGGTGACGTCAGCCGGCACCGTGCGCCTGGCGTCGCTCGCCGCCGGGACTCCCGGTTCGGTCGCGCTCGAGGCGCCTCCCGGCGAACTCGGCGCGATCCGCGACGCGACCTGCATCGACCTGCTCTGGGACGAGCGCCCGCAGGTCGCCGTCGGCACCCGCACCCGTGAGGTGCGCCTGTTTGATCTTGAGAGCGGTGCGCTTGTGCGCGTGCTGCGCGCGCCGCCGCGAACCGCGGCCGACGCCGCCACCTCGGCTTCCGGTTCGGGCGCCAAGTCCGACACGAGCACGTCCGCGGCAGTCGAGACACGGCCGGAGGATGACAGGATCGAGCGGGCGCGCTTCGACACGACAGGGCGCGTCCTCGCTGCCATCGCGGCGGACGGCGTGCTCGCCGTCTGGCGCCTCGGGGACCACACGCAGTGGCCGGATGCGCTGGCCCCAGACGGAGATGGCGCCGCGCTCGAGGTGTTCACGACGCGGATCGAGCGCACCGCGACGACGCCCTCCGACCCAAAGGCCACCGCAATCTCCTGGGCCATGGACGGCTCGCTCATCCTCACCACCGCGACCGGCACGCAGTGGTTTGCGCGGCCCTCACCGCAGTGGGGCACGGAAAAGCCTATCGAACGCTTCACGGCCGAGGGCCTGCGCGGCGCGATCCGCGTCGCGCCCGACGGCCGCAGCTCCGAGTGGTTTGTCGCCAATCCCCAGGAGAACCGCCTCTACTGGCTCGGCCTGCCGCCTCACGCCCAGCCCGAATCGAGCGCAAGTGAGTTGCGCAGTTCCGAGGCGCTACCCGACACCGTGCACTCCATCGCCGTGATGTCCGGCGCCGACGTGGTCTTCGCGGCCCTGCGCAACGGCACGATCGCGGTCTGCCAGAGCGACTCCACCACCTCGCGGCCGTCGATCAAGGTCCTGCAGACCACCCCGGCCAGTCGCGCCCGCCAACTCGCGCTGCGCCTGCGGCCCGACGGGCGTTTCCTCGCGGCGGTGTCCGACGAGGGAACCGTCGCCCTCTACCGTGTATCCGTTCCGACACCACTCGACGCCACGCCCCTGCCCGCCTCGGGCATCATGCGCGACGGGGATTCGTGGCTGCTCGGGTTGATGGACGGCACGTTTGTGCGGACCGACGGGTCCAAGGCGGGCACCTGGCCGACCCAGGTGCCGGACGGCGCGCAGGCGCGTGCCGGCCAGGTGCCGTCGGTGGACAAGGCCGAGGAGACGCTGCTCTTCTACACGGAAAACCGCGAGGCGGACGCGGGCGCGTTGCGCTGTGGCGTGGTGCGCTCCGCGACCGGCGAGGTTCTTTGGAGCCGCCTGGCGAAAGAACTCGGTCCGCTCGCCGAGTCGGCGCTGTCCACCGCCGCCATGTCACCCGACCTTTCCACCCTCGCCCTACCCGCGCAGGACGGCACCATCCTGCTCTTCGACGCGCGCAGCGGTGCGGCCGCCGGCGCGCCGCTCGCCTTCGCCGGCGAGGTGCAGAACATGACCTGGAGCGGCGACAGCCGGCGGCTCGCCGCGGCCAACACGATCCAGGAGATCGCCATCTTCGAGCCCGCGGCGGATATCCGTCCGGTGGTGACACTCCATGCCCGCCAGTCGCGCATCAACGGATTCACCCTCGACGGCCCAGGTCACACCCTCGCCTACGTGACGGCCGATGCCCGGCTGGTGCTCGAGCGCCTCGCCCCCGGCCAGCGGCGCGCCTCGCTCGCCGTCCCGCTCGACGGCCCGGCCGGCAGCGTCGGGATCGCCGCGGGCCGAGCCGGCCAGTCGCCGTCCATCGCCCTGTTCATCCAGCACAAGCTTCGTATCGTCACGGGCACGCTGCCGCCCTCGGCGGAACTCGGCTGGGCCAACCTCGCCGCCGTCCAAGGCTACGAAACCGGGCCGCTCCCGCCGAACGCCACCACGACCGATCGACTGAGTGCCGCGTGGGCCGATGACGCCGTCTCCGTGGCGGCTGCCGCGCTCATGCGCGACACGGCCGCGTGGATCGCCAAGGCCGAGGCGCAATTCGCCGCCGGCGGCGAGCGCCTCGGCCCTGAGCTCTTTGAGCAGTTGCGCACCGAGGGCGCCGCCCTGCGCGCGCGCTTTGACGAACTGGCCGCCCATCAGGCCGCATTCGCGGCGTTCCGCGACCGCCTGGCCAGGGCCACCGCCGACCTTGTGGCCTTCAGCGACGAACTCGCGCCCGGCCTCACCCGGTTGCAGCGCTGGCCGATCGTCCTCTACCAGCAGACGCTTGCCCCGGATTCGGACATCGCCACGACCTACGCGGCGGAGAAAGCCCTGCCAGCCTTGGTCGAGTTGCTGGGCAAGCGGACTGACGCTTCGCCTGCACTCGATCGCAGCGACGTCGGGCTCTATCAGGGCATCGTGCGGCTCGCCGCATTGAGCGGGCGGGCCGACAGCACCCTGATCGACGCACGCTCCAGCCTGCGGCAGGCGCTCTTCAGCCCGGAGGAATGGGTGAAACTCATCGCCGCGGCGCCAAACGCCTACCTCATCGACCGCGAGGCCAACGCCCAGGCCGGCGAGAACGCCATGGACGCCTCCAACGAACTCTATGCGGAACTCGAGCGCCGCGAGCCGGCCTCCCTCACGTATCCAATTCGCCGGGGCAACAACCTGCGCCGCATGGGACGCCGCGACGAGGCGATGCCCCTCTTTGAACACGCCATCGCGGCTGCGGCCGCGGCCGGCGACGGCGAGATCGAAGCCGAGGCGCGCGTTTACCGTGCCTGGACCTACCAGGAGATGGACGGCAGGATGCAGGACGCGCACGCCGACATGGTCGCGGCGGCCCGCCTCGCGCCCCGCGACGCCTGGACCTTGCGCAATGCCGTGCAGTTCCTCCTTTCGGACGACGCAGCGGGCGACGCGGTGGATGCGGCCGCCGGGCTCGTCGCGGCCGACGACTCAGCCGCCAGTCGCCTGCTCCAGGCGCGCGTGTATCTGGCGCTCGGAGACGGCGTCGCCGCGCGCGCCGCGGTCGAACCCCTCTCCGACTCCGACGACGTTTCCGCCCGGCTCGATATCGTCGAGGCCTTCGGCGCCGACCCGGCGTACGGCAACCGTGCCTTTGCCGCCGAGTGGGCCTACCTGGCCTACCAGGCGACCTCCGATCGTGCGCTCGAGGAACGCGCCTTGCGCCAGCTCGGCCCGCTCTGGCTCCAGGTCGACGACCTGATCCGGTCGCGCAACGCCCTCGACAAGCTGCTCAGCTACGGACTCTCCATCGAGGAACAGGCCGTCGTGCGCGCGCTGCAGGGTCGCATCGACATGCGGCGCCGCGATCTCGCACGCGCCCGGGACAGTTACGAAGCGTCGCTCCGCCTCGATCCAGGGCCGACGGCCCGCATCCGGCGCGACCACGCCCATTTCCTCGAATGGTCGGGGGAGACCTCCCGCGCGCTTGCAGAATACGCCGCCGCCGCGGCCGGCGATGCCACCGAAGCCTGGATCCACGTGCGCGCCCTGCAGCGACTGGACTCCCCGGATGCCGCCCGGCGCGCGCTCGACGCCGCGCTCGAGCGCTTTCCCGAGGACCGCACGCTGCGCCTGGAGCGGACTCGGTACTTGCTCGCGACCGATCCCGGTCAGGCCGTCGATGATCTCTCCTCCCTCGACGACGGCTCGCTCGATCCGGTCGCCCTCCAAGCCGCCGCGCTCCAGGGCCGCGCCGCCGAGGCGGCCCGGCGCAATCTCGCCCGGCTCGCCGACGCCTATGCCGGCGACCACGTCGATCAGGCGGCGCTGCATGCACTGGCCTTCGGCCAGACGCAGGACGCGACCCAGCGACTCGCCGCGCTGCGCGAGATCTCCACGGCGATTGACCTCGGTTATCGCGGCGACGTGCCGCTGCGCGTGGTCGCGGGCTTCGAGGCGTTGGCCGGCGACCCTGTCTTCGCCCTCGCCGATGCATGCCTCGCCGCCGAGGACGGCTCGCGTGAAAGCCTCTTCGCGCTCGCGCGCTTCAACATCCGGGCGGCCGCACTCATCTCCCACCAGGAGACTAAGTCAGCCCTCCTTGCGCGCGCCGGCGCCGCCGCGCGCCGCGGCGTGGCACTTGAGGTGTTCACCCCGGCCGACGTGCTGGCGGATCCCGAACTCGCCCCTCTCGCCGCGCAGTTTTGAGCAGACGCCCCGGTCGCGAGGATCAGCCGGGCTTCATCTGTCCGCGCGCCGACGCGTGGCGTGGTTTGTCGCGGTCTCCCGTTAACTCTCTCGCGGCGACACGTTTAGGTTCAGCTCGCCCCCCGCAGGTCGATTAACAGGACTCGACCCAACACCTGTCGGTCCATCATGCCGGTTGCCAAGATTGCCGCCGCGGCGACGCCGCGCCCCCTCCTGGAAGGATTCTTCGTCGGAATCCTGGTGCTGATCGCGTCGGTCACCTCCGTGCTTTCGCTCCATTTCAAGGCACGCGAGGCCCAGATCGGCGCGATCCGCAGCCGGCTCGAACGCCTCGCGGTGGAAGCGGCCGCGCTCGTCGACCTGGAGGCCCATCGCGCGATCGTATCGGCCGACCAGATCAACTCCCTGGAATACGACCGGGCGATCACGCGCCTGCTCGAGTTTCACCGCCGCGAACCCGACCTGGTTTACATCTTCACGTTCATCGACGACGCCGGCACCCTCCGCTTCGTCCTCGACACCAGCACGCGCGCCACGCCGGCCACGCTTACCGCGCGACGACTCACATCGTCGCGGCCAATGGATCCGGTGATCGGCGGCATGGACGTATTCCGCGGCGTCCTCTCCTCCGGCGCGGTCCTCTCGCAGGCCGAGCCGATCTCCACCGAATTCGGCGATCTCATGGGTGCCGTGGCTCCGCTGCGCGACGCGGCCGGGCGCGTCGTCGGCGGCGTCGGTGTGGACATCGACTTTGCCCGATACGAGGCCCTGCTCGATCCGCTCTGGGCCTCGACCCGCAACAGCCTCATCGTCGCGTTCTGCGCCGCGCTGCTCGTCGCCCTCGTCACCGGCGGCCTGCGGCAGGCCGCCGCCCAGCGCGACCGGCAGTGGCGCGAGGCCGAGTCGCGCAAGACCGAGGTCGAGCAGCGCAACGCCGCCCTCGTCGACACGCTCAGCCGCAGCCTGCGTCTCCAGCAGGCGGCTACGGAGGTCAACCACCTGCTCCTGAGCGACGTCGCCTACGCGCGCATCCTGCCGCGCGTGCTCGCCCTCATCGGCGACGCGGCCGGCACGCACGCGGTCTCCTATTTCTCGGCCTCGACCGACGACGTGGGCAAGCTGCTCGTCGTCGCCAAGCGCTACGAATGGGTGCGCGACGGTTTCCCTGCGCCGCCCAACGACGCGCGACTCACGGGCCTGGACCTCGCCACCGAGGGCATGTTTGACTGGGCGGCGGAGTTGCTCACGGGCCGCGAGATCAACGTCCTCGCCGGCGCGATCGGCGGCACGCATGCGGAGTTGTTCACGCCCGCGGGCTTCACCTCGCTGCTCATCATGCCGGTGCGCACCGCCGAGCTGTGTGCCGGCCTGCTCGTCATGCAGGACCGCCAGCGCGCCGAGCCGTGGGGTGAGCAGGAGCTGGCCATCTTCCGCACGCTCGCGGGCAACCTCGGCAGCACCATCGTCAAGCAGCGCGCCGAGCATGCGCGGGAAAAGGACCGCGCCCTGCTCAGCGGCGTGCTCGACAGCTCGATCGACGGCGTCATGGCGCTGCGCGCCGTGCGCACCTCCGACGGGACGCTCTCGGACTTCGAGACGGTTTTGATCAACCCCAGCGCCGGCCGCATGATCGGGCGTCTGGGTTGCGACATCATGGGCACGAGCCTGCGCGAGGGCCTGTCCGACGTGTTCGACGAGGCTGTCTTTGCGCAGCTCGCACGCGTCGTGGAGACGGGCGAACCCTCGGCCGAGGACTACCGTGCGAGCATCCGGGGCCAGGAACGCTGGATCCACTTGGTCGCGGTCAAGCTCGACGACGGCGCCGCCATCACCTTCTCCGACACGACCGAGCGCCGCCAGGCCGAGATCGCCCTGGTCAAGGCCAAGGAGGAGGCGGTCAAGGCCGATAGGGCCAAGAGCGAGTTCCTCGCGGTGATGAGCCACGAGATCCGCACGCCCATGAACGGCGTGATCGGCTTCACCACGTTGCTGCAGGACACCCAGCTCGACGCGCACCAGCGCGATTGCGTGGAGACCATCCGCCGCTCGGGCGAGGCGCTGCTCGCGCTCATCAACGACATCCTCGACTTCTCCAAGATCGAGGCCGGCGCGATCGAGCTCGAGGCGCTGCCGATCGACCTGCACAAGCTCTTCGAGAACGTCCTCTACATCAACCGCCACACCGCCTCGGTGAAAGGCCTGCAACTCGTCTCGACGATCGACCCGCGCCTTCCGCCGAACATCACCGGCGACGCCGGGCGCCTGCAGCAGATCCTGATCAACCTCGTCGGCAACGCGGTCAAATTCACGAGCCAGGGCTCGGTCACCGTGCGCGCGGAGTTCGTCGGCTTCGAGCCCAAGGACGGCGGCGGACGCCGGGCGCGTCTCCGCTTTTCCATCACGGACACCGGCATCGGCATCCCGCCGGACAAGCTCGAGCGCCTCTTCAAGCCCTTCAGCCAGGCCGATTCGTCGACCACGCGGCGGTTCGGCGGCACCGGTCTCGGCCTGGCGATCAGCAAGCGCCTGTGCAACGTCATGGGGGGCGATATCACGGTGGAGAGCGAGCCTGGCCACGGCTCATGCTTCCACTTCACCGTCCTCGCGGGACTGGCGCCCGTGCACCTGGCGGCGGCGCCGCGCGCCGTCGAGGCGCCGGCGGTCGCGACGCCCGCCCCCGATGCGACGGCATCCGCAGGCGGCGCGAAGTCGGTCGTCCCGCTCAATCTCGCCGCGCAGCTACCGCTCTCGATCCTCGTGGCCGAGGACAACATCGTGAACCAAAAGATCGTGCGCATGCTCCTGACCAAGATGGGCTATGCCCCGACCTTCGCCTCCAACGGCCGCGAGGCGGTGCTGCGCTGGCAAAACGGCCAGTTCGATCTCGTGCTCATGGACGTGCAGATGCCCGAACTCGACGGCTACGCGGCCACGCGCGAGATCCGCAACCACGAATCGCTCACCCCGGGCCGCGCCCGCGTGCACATCTGCGCGCTCACGGCCGACGCGATGGACGGCGACCGCGACAAGTGCCTCGCTTCCGGCATGGACGACTACCTCTCGAAGCCGATCAACCCGGCCAAGCTCGCCGCGCTGATCGAGCGCGTCGGCACCCACAAGCGCGAGGCCAGCACGGCGTAGCCCCTCGGGAGGCAGCGCAGGCTGCCGACCTGGAAAGCCCGGGAAGGAGCAGACGGGAAGTCTGTACTCCAGCGCCGGGGCGGTCCGCGCCGCGGACCTCTGAAACTTCGCCCTTGCCGCACCGCGCGCGGCCGGGTCCGCTAGCGGCCCTCCCATGTCGCGCGGTTTCGCCATCGCTGTCTTCGCCTTCACGATCGCGTTCTTCGCCGCGTTCTTCGCCTGGCCGATCCTGCAGATCCTGCGGTCGGGCTTCTTCGACACCAACGGCGCGTTCACGCTCGCCTACGCGGCCGAAGTTTTTGGCAACCCGATCTACCTCGAGTGCCTGGCCAACTCGCTCATGCTCGCGGTGTGCACGACCACGGCGGCGTTTTTCATCGCCATGCCGCTGGCGTTTGTCTCGGACCGGTTCCTCTTCCCGGGCAAGCAGTTCCTCGGCGCGGTCGTGCTCGTGCCGATGATCCTGCCGCCGTTTGTCGGGGCGATCGGGATACGGCAGATCTTCGGCCAGTACGGCGCCTTCAACGCCCTGCTCCAGCAGGTCGGCCTGCTCTCGGAGGGCGCGACCGTCGACTGGTTCGCGCAGCACCAGTTCTGGGGCATGGTGGTGGTGCAGGCCTTCAACCTCTACCCGATCCTCTACCTCAACATCGTCGCCTCGCTCGCCAATGTCGACCCGGCCATGGAGGAGGCCGCGGCCAATCTCGGGTGCACCGGATTCCGGAAGTTCCGCCGCATCACCCTGCCGTTGATCAACCCGGGCGTGTTCGCCGGGGCGACCATCGTGTTCATCTGGGCGTTCACCGAGCTGGGCACGCCGCTGATCTTCGACTTTTCGCGCATCACCTCGGTCCAAATTTTCTACGGCTTGAAGGATATCGGCCGCAGCCCGGCGCCCTATGCGCTCGTCGCGGTGATGCTGGCCGCCTCGGCGCTGCTTTATGCCGCGAGCAAGTACCTGTTCGGCCGCAAGAGTTACGCCATGATGGCCAAGGCCACGAGCACGGGCGGCGCGCGCCGGCCCGGGCGGATGGCGGCGCTCGGCTGCACGCTGCTCTTCGGCGGCGTCACCGCCCTGGCCGTGCTGCCGCACCTCGGCGTGGTCCTGGTCGCGTTCTCGCGCGACTGGTACGGCACGGTCCTGCCGGAGAATCTCACGCTCGCCAACTTCGACCTCGCGCTCGGCCACAGCCTGACCGTGCCGGCCATCGCCAACTCGCTGAAGTTCGCCGGCATCGCCACGGTCCTGGACATCGTGCTCGGGCTCGCCATCGCGTATGTGATCGTACGCACGCGCCTGCCCGGTCGCCAGATTCTGGACACGATCGCGATGCTGCCGCTGGCCGTGCCCGGCCTGGTGCTGGCCTTCGGCTACCTCGCGATGAGCCAGGAGGGCAAGGCCTTCGGCGCGCTCAATCCCGTCGAGGACCCGACCATCCTGCTCGTCATCGCGTATGCGGTGCGCCGCCTGCCCTACATGGTGCGCGCGTCGGTGGCGGGATTCCAGCAGACGAGCGAGACGCTCGAGGAGGCGGCGCAGAATCTCGGCTGCCCGCCCTTGAAGGCCACGATCAAGATCACGCTCCCGCTCATCATGGCCAACATCATCGCGGGCGCGCTGCTGGCGTTCTCGTTCGCGATGCTCGAGGTGTCGGACTCGCTCATCCTCGCGCAGAAGCAGGTGTATTACCCGATCACCAAGGCGATCTTTGAGTTGTTCCAGTTGCTGGGTGATGGACGATTCCTCGCCTCGGCCCTGGGTGTGTGGGCGATGGCGTTTCTCGCCGTCACGATCGGCGGCATGTCGCTGCTGCTGGGCAAGAAGCTCGGGGCCATCTTCCGGGTGTAGCCGGAAGGTGGAGCGCGTGGCCGATAGCAGGGAGCGAGCATGAGACCGCGCAGGACGAACGCCGCCGACGCCGGCTCGCTCCTCTCCTCCGTGCCATGATCTGGCTCCTGCTCGTCTCCCTGGTCTGGGCCTTCTCGTTCGGGTTGATCAAGGGCCGGCTCGCCGGCGTGGATCCCGCCCTCGTCGCCCTCGTGCGCGTGGCCCTGGCCTGCGCGGTGTTCCTGCCCGCGTTCCGGCCGCGTGGGCTGCGTCCGCGGGACGTGGTCGCGCTCACCGGCATCGGGGCGGTGCAGTTCGGGTTGATGTATGTCTGCTACAACGCGGCGTTCCAGACCTCCCTCAAGGCCTACGAGGTGGCCGCGCTCACGATCTTCACCCCGATCTTCGTGGCGCTGTTCGACGGGGCGTGGGCGCGGCGATGGTCGGCCGGCTCGCTCGGCGCGGCGGCCCTCGCCGTCCTCGGCGCGGGGGTGATCGTCATCGACAAACCGCTGGCCGCGGTGAGCTGGCCGGGCGTGGCGCTCGTGCAGGGTTCGAACATCGCGTTCGCCCTCGGCCAGATCGCCTGGCGCCGGTGGCGGGCGGGCGGACCGGCGGTGCGGGAGGCCGAGGTGTTTGCCCTGCCCTACTTCGGCGCCGTGCTCGCGACCCTTCCATTCGCGGCACCGGCGCTGGGTGCGCTGCCTGCCCTGACCACGAGCCACTGGACGACGCTGGCGTATCTGGGCGTCATCGCGTCGGGCGGGTGTTTTTTCCTGTGGAATTTCGGGGCCACGCGCACGACGCCGGCCTCCCTCGCCGTGGCCAACAACATCAAGATTCCGCTGAGCGTGGCCTGCTCCATCTGGGTGTTCGGCGAGTCCGGGGACGCCCGGCGCCTGCTCATCGGAGGGCTGGCCATCGTCGGCGCCGGATGGCTCGCCGAGTGGACGTCGCGGCGGGGCCGGTAGTCGAGCACACCCCGGAGCGGCCCCGGCCCTCGCGGCAACGATCTCCCGCGGCGTCGCCCGGCTCGCGGGCGCGTCTCGTCCCCGCCCGTTCGGCCCTGTCTCCAGACTTGCCTGTCCGGGGCGCAGGCGGCTGAAATGCGCACGTTCGCTCAGACGCCGGCCGGTAACTTTACTTAGGCGTCGGTCTGAATTCCGTAACTCGTGCGCATGTCCGGATCCGCAAACTCTCCCCGAGCCGCCTTCCGCGGGCTGCGCGGCCTCGCCCGCCTGCTCGGGGCCGGGCTCGCCGGCTTGCTGCTGGTCGTGCAGGCGTGGGCGCTCGACGAGGTGGTGTTGACCAACGGGCGCAAATATCTCGGCACCATCGTCGCGAGCACCCCGGACTCGATCCTGCTCTCGATCGACGGCGGCACGGTCGAATTTCCGCGCACGGCCGTCGTTTCGCCGCCGCATTTTGGCCCCCCGTCACAGGGAGCGGATAGCACCGAGGGATCGCAGGTCGCCTTCGATCCACGCAAGCACCCGCTTCCCCCGCTGAATCTGGCGCTGCGCCGGCTGCGCGAGTTCTCGTGGTCGACGAGCCCGCGCCAAGTACCGGTGCTCGTGATCGACCGCGGCCGCTGGCGCTTCGTGCCCGCGGTGTCGTTCTGGGTCGGCGGCTTCTGCCAGGTCAGCTGCTACGGCGACCCCGCGAGGCCGGCCGCGATCGAGGTGAGCCTGCACCGCCCGGCCCCCGACGCCTGGGAGCAAAAACGCGACCTGCTCGAATACATGATGGGCCTGGTCCCCGGGCTTGCCGCCGACAGCCGATTCGACGGTCTCAACATCCACGGCGACTCCTTCGCCATCGGCGACCTCTGGTTCTCGGTCGCTTCGTCCGAGGCAACGGGCAATCCCGACCGCTGGACCGTGCGCCTGATTCACGAGACCTCGCTCGCCGCCGCACGCGCGACGTTGGCCGAGCTGCAGTCGATCTCCGAGCCGCTGGCCGAGACCGTGATCGATCCGACCAAACCGCGTTCCTGGCAGCGCGGCTCGTGGACGGTGGATGACCTGGCCTGGCTTCGTGCCGCCCCGGCCCTGGCGGCCGAAACCGACGGCACGGCCGGTCCGGAGCCGGCGCCGGTCGCAGCCCCGGAAAAGTCCGGTTGGTCCGTGCTCGGCGGTGAGCGCGTCTTCGTGCGTTCGTTCAGCCGAGAGCGCGGAGGCTACGCGCGCAGCACCAACGACTGGCTGCGCGAGTTCGCGGCCAACACGGCCGGGCCCTGACGCCGGCGACCTCGGGTGATTCGTTCAGGCTAGCCGCATGCGTCCGCGACGCCTTCACTCGTGCCATGGCGCCGCACCAGCCCATCCTCGCTCCCTCCATCCTCGCCGGTGATCATGCCAATCTCGCCGGCTCGGTCGCGACCATCGCCGCGACCGGACTGGATTGGGTGCACATCGACATCATGGACGGCCATTTCGTGCCGAACCTATCCTTCGGCCCGGCCACCGTCCAGGCGCTGCGGCGCACGAGCCGGCTCTTTTTCGACGTGCACCTCATGCTCGACAACCCGCACCTCTACGTGGAGGCCTTCGCCAAGGCGGGCGCGAACCTGATCAGCATCCACATCGAGCCCGACTACGACATCCCCGGCACACTGCGCCGCATCCGAGAGCTCGGCTGCCAGACCGGCATCGTGCTCAACCCCGGCACGCCGGCGTCGGCCATCGATCCCGTGCTCGACCAGGTCGACCTCGTGTTGGCGATGACCGTGCAACCCGGCTTCGGCGGACAGTCCTTCCGTGAGGATGTTCTCCCCAAGATCGCCGAGATCGACGCGCAGCGCCGCGCCCGCGGCCTCACATTTCGGCTCGAGGTCGACGGTGGCATCGATCTTGCCACTGCGCCGCGCTGCCGTGCCGCCGGCACGGATACTTTTGTGGCCGGCACGTCGTTCTTCAAGGCGCCGGATCGCGCCACGTTCGCGGCTTCGTTCGCCGCGCTGTGATCCGGCTGGGCCGGCCCCGGTGGGTCGGGCGGTCTAATGTCTTGGCGCGGCCAGCCTGTCCATCGCGCC
>JACSRI010000222.1 GCA_014879845.1 Opitutaceae bacterium | reverse complement strand
CACTCTTCCCCGATGCGCGCACGCCGCACCCTCGCCTGGGGCATCCTCGGAACCGGCAAGATCGCCAAAGTCCTGGCCGAGGCGATCAAGCAATCCTCCACCGGCCACCTGGCCGCCGTCGGCAGCCGCTCGATCGAGTCAGCCCGCGCCTTCGCGCGCGACTGGGACATCCCGCGCGCCTTCGGTTCCTACGACGAGGTGCTCTCCTGCAAGGAAGTCGACGCGGTCTACATCTCCCTGCCAAACCGCCTCCACGCGGAGTGGACGATCCGCTGCGCCGCCGCCGGCAAGCACATCCTCTGCGAGAAGCCCTTCACGGTGAACCGCGCCGAGGCCGAGCGCGCCATCGAGGCCGTGCGCGCAGCGAAGGTGTTTCTCATGGAGGCGTTCATGTATCGCTGCCACCCGCAGACAAAGCGGTTGGTCGAGATCGTGCGCCGCGGCGAAATCGGCGAGGTGCGTTTGATCCAGGCGTCCTTCAGCTTCAACATGGGGCTGAACCTGCAGAACATCCGGCTGAGCAATGGCGAGGCCGGTGGCGGCATCATGGACGTCGGCTGCTACCCGATCTCGATGGCGCGCCTCATCGCGGGCGCCGCCGGCGGCAATCCCTTCCTCAACCCCTCCGAGGTCCGCGGCACCGCCTTCATCGGCGAGCAGAGCCGCGTCGACCAGCAGGCCGCGGCTTCGCTGAAGTTTCCCGGCGGCTGCGTGGCCGATCTCTCGTGCGGCACGCAGGTCGCGACCGACAGCGCCGTGCGCGTCTGGGGCTCCGAGGGCCACATCCTCGTGCCGGTGCCCTGGAAGCCCGCGGACAAGCACGCACGCCTTGTCGTGCTGCGCAAGGGCGAGACCTCGCCGACGGAGGAACTCATCGATTCCCCCGCGCCGCTCTACACCATGCAGGTTGACGCCGTGGCCGCCGCGATCAGGAACCACGACACCGAGGTGAAGTCGCCCGGCATGACGTGGGCCGACACGCTCGGCAACATGGCCGCCCTCGATGCCTGGCGCGCGTCAGTCGGGCTCAGCTTCGACTGCGAGCGGCGCTGAGTCGCGAGCGCGCGCCCGCCTGCCTGGAGGTTCCGCCCCATCCGGACGTCAATCTCGTGTGCATCGCGCACCCGCGCGGGCGCCGGCATCGCCTCGCGATGAAAACACCGGCAAACCTGCCGAGACTTCTGCCATGACGCCCCTTCACCTCCGCCCCAGCCTTCTCGCCGTCGCGATCAGTCTCGCGGCCGCCGCGCCCGTCGCCGGGCAGGTCGCCGTCTCGGTGACGATCGATCCCGCCGCCGACCGCGCGCCCATCAGCCCGTGGATCTACGGCACCAACTTCGACCTCGGCGCGCCCGTCACCGCGATGCGCCAGGGCGGCAACCGCATGACCGGCTACAACTGGGAGAACAACGCCTCCAACGCCGGCAGCGACTACCTCCACAACAGCGACAACTACCTCACCTGGCAGGCCGGCATCACCGGCAGCGCGGAAAACACCCCGGGCATCGTGGTGACTGATTTCCACGACGACGCCCGCTCGCTCGGCGCGTCCTACTCGGTGGTCACGCTCCAGCTCGCGGGCTACGTCGCCAGGGACAAGAGCGGCGTGGTGACGACCGCGCAGGTCGCCCCGTCCTCGCGCTGGGTGCCGATCAGCTTCGCCAAGCCCACGGCGTTGTCCACGACGCCTGATACGACCGACGGCGCCGTGCACATGGACGAGTTCGTGCACTTCCTCGTGCAGCGCTACGGCTCCGCCTCCACCGCGACCGGCGTGCGCGGCTACTGCCTGGACAACGAACCCGACCTCTGGTCGAACACGCACGCACGCCTCCACCCGGGACAACCCACCTGCGCCGAACTGGTCGCGCGCAACGTCGACGGCGCGAAGGCGATCAAGCGCGTCGATCCCGCGGCCGAGACCTTCGGTTTCGTGAGCTACGGCTTCGCCGGGTACAACGACTTCCAGGGCGCCCCCGACTGGGCCGCCGAACGCACGAAGGGCAGCTACCGCTGGTTCGTCGACTACTACCTCGACCAGATGAAGAAGGCGTCCGACACCGCCGGCGTGCGCCTGCTCGACGCCATCGACCTGCACAACTACTCCGAGGCCCAGGGCGGCGGCGTGCGCGTCAACGACGCCACGACCTGGGACAACATCGACTGCAACAAGGCCCGCATGCAGGCGCCACGCACGTACTGGGATCCCACCTACATCGAGAACAGCTGGATCGGCCAGTGGTTCTCGTCGTTTCTCCCGCTGCTGCCGAACGTGCGCAGCTCGATCGACACCTTCTACCCCGGCACCAAGCTCGCGCTCACGGAGTACAACTTCGGCGGCGAGAGCCACATCTCCGGCGGCATCGCCCAGGCCGACACGCTCGGCATCTTCGCCGACCAGGGCGTCTACCTCGCCACTTGGTGGCAGCTGCACACCAACCCGACGTACATCGCCGCCGCCTTTCGCCTCTACCGCGACTACGACGGCGACGGATCGACCTACGGCGACACGACCGTGAGCGCGTCGGTCAACGACCGTGCGACCTGCTCGGTGCACGCCTCGGTCGACGCCGCCGATCCGACCAGGCTCCACGTCATCCTGCTCAACAAGAGCTACGACCAGTCCGCGACCGCGAGCTTCACCATCGCCGGCACCCGCCGTTACACGAGCGCGCGTATCTTCGCCTTCGACTCGGCGGGCGCCACGATCACCGAGCGCGCGGCTGTGTCATCGATCACGAACAACACCTTCACCTACACGCTGCCCGCGCTCACCGCCGCGCATCTCGTGCTCAGTGCGCCCGCCGACACGCCGCCGACGATCACCACGCATCCCGCCTCCACCTCGGTCACCGCCGGCGGCAGCGCCACGCTCACGGTCGTCGCCACGGCCGCCGGCAGCGGCACGCTCACGTATCAGTGGCGTCTCGACGGCGTCGACATCGCCGGCGCAACGAGCGCCGCCTACACGCTGCCGAGCGCGCAGGCGTTTCACGCCGGCTCCTACACGTGCGTCGTGCACGACGGCACGACCTCGACGACGAGCAACGCCGCCACCCTCACCGTCACGCCCGCGCCGGCCTCGAGCGCGCGCCTGCTCAACATCTCCACGCGCGCGCTCTGCCTCACGGGCGACGGCGTGCTCATCCCCGGGTTCGTCCTGAGCGGCGACGGCTCGCGCCGCATGCTCATCCGCGCCGTGGGCCAGCGGCTCGCGCAGGCGCCCTGGAACCTCGCCGGCACGCTGCCCGACCCGCAGCTCACGCTCAAGCGCCGCAACCCGGCCACGCAGGCCTACGACGATGTCGTCTCCAACGGCGATTGGGGCGCCAATGCCAACGCCGCCGCGATCGCCTCGACCGCGGCCTCCGTCTACGCCTTCGGGCTCGGGGCGGGCAGCGGCGACGCCGCCGTGCTGGTCGACGTCGCGGCCGGCAGCTACACCGTGCACGCGAGCGGGGCCGGGACCGCGGCGACGGGCATCGCCATCGTCGAGGTCTACGATACGTCCGCCTCGGGCCCGGCCATCGTCAACCTCTCCAACCGCGGCCATGTCGGCGTCGGCGGCGAGGTCATGATCCCGGGTTTCGTCATCTCCGACGAGGGCGCGCTCACCCTGCTGATCCGCGCGGTGGGCCCGCGGCTCGGCACCACGCCGTTCAACCTGTCGGGCGTGCTCGCCGACCCGGTCCTGACGATCTATCGCGGGCAGGAGCCGATCCTGAGCAACGACGACTGGGGCAGTGGCCCGGGCGCAGCCGCGACCGTGAGCACGGCCGCGGCGGTCTACGCGTTTTCCCTGCAGAGCGGCAGCGCCGACGCGGCGTTTGTCGTGACGTTACCACCGGGTGGATACACCGTCCAGGTGACCGGCAAGGGCGGCGCCACGGGCACGGCGCTGGCGGAACTCTACGTCGTGCCGTAAGCCGCGCGCGAATGGCGCGCCCGGAACCGGCGTGTCGACAGGACCGACGCGGAGGCCTCGGCGAGACATCCGCGCCCTCCCCGCGCACTCAGAGCCGCCACTCCGCCGCGTCCCGCGCCGTCAGCGCCGCGGCGATGTCGCGCCCGAGCCACGGGCCCTGGAAAACCATGCCCGTGTAGACCTGCACGAGCGCGGCGCCGGCATCGAGCTTCTCGCCCGCGGAGACCGGGTCGTCGATCCCGCCCACGCCGATGACGGGCAGCTTTCCGTCCGTGGCGCGCACGATGTAGTTCACGATGTGCGTCGAGCGCGCGCGCACGGGCCGCCCGCTCAGGCCGCCGGCCTCGTTTACGTCGGCGAAGAAGCCGGGGCGTGCGAGCGTGGTGTTCGTCGCGATCATGCCGGCGAGGCCGAAGTCGAGCGCCGCCTGGATCACGGCATCGATTTGTGGATACGTGAGGTCGGGGGCGATCTTGATCAGGATCGGGCGGGCCCGCTCGCCGCGCGCCCGGTTGGCCTCGGCCAGGGCGCCGAGCAGCTCGCGCACGCGCGACTCCTCCTGGAGCTTGCGCAGGTCGGGCGTGTTCGGGCTGGAAACGTTGATCGCGATGTAGTCGGCGTGGTCGGCGAGCAGGCGGAACGACTCGAGGTAGTCGCCCACGGCCTCCTCGAGCGGGGTGACCTTGGACTTGCCGAGATTGACGCCCACCGGGCCGCGGCGCGCGCCCGGGCCGGGCTGGCCCGCCATGCGCCGCGCGACCGCCTCGGCCCCGTCGTTATTGAAGCCCATGCGGTTGATCACGGCCTCTTCCGCCGGATAGCGGAACATGCGGGGCTGGGGGTTGCCCGGCTGGGCGTGTCGCGTGATCGTGCCCACCTCGACGTGACCGAAGCCGAGTGCGTGAAGCGCGGGCCAGCACACCGCGTTCTTGTCGAAGCCGGCGGCGAGTCCGACGCGGTTGGGGAACTCGAGCCCGAAGAGTCGCACCGGCTCGGCCGCCACGCCGGCGCGACCGCGCCAGGCGAGCAACGCGCGCACGGGAGCGAGATGCGAGGCGAGCGCGAGGGCCCGCACTGCCTTCTCGTGGGCGTGTTCGGGATCCTGACGGAAGAAGATCGGGCGGACGATGCGGCGGTAGAGCAACCCCATGCCGGCACCATGCGACCCGCGCGCGCGGGACTCAAGAGGCATGCGCTCGCTCGTCCTTGTCCGGCCCCGACAGAAGCCGCTTGACGCCAGCCGTTTAGCCGGATGCGTGGACGGCGACGACCTGATCAAAAAATCTTCCGCTCACGGATTGACTCGCGTCTCCGGAGAGCTTTCTCCTTCCGCGACTTTTACCCAAGCACACATGGCCAAATCCACTCCCACTCTCGAATGGTGCGTCGTTCGCCTCGGTGACGACATGAACTGGTGGGTTGAGGAAGTCAGCGACACCGTCCACTGGGACACGGACGGCCTGAGCATCATCGATCCCCGCCAGGTGGATCATCTCATCGAATTGATCGATCCGCTGCGCGACTACGGCTTCGACCCGGCCGTGATGGAGCGCGCCTTCATCCCCTTCCGCATCGACAAGGACCTCGGGAAGAACCGTGTCCGCATCGTGCGCGTGAAGGATTCGATCCTCGAGTCCGACGAAAAGCTCTTCGCGCTGCCTGACATCCTCGACGACGAGAACAGCCTCTACGCCGACTTCCTCGATCACATCACGCGCCTGCGCGTGAAGATGCTCAACGACCTCTTCGACTTCGAGCAGAAGCTCTCCGTCGACGAGGTCGAGGACGAGATCCGCGAGGAGGACAACGCCGACTTCATGGAGGGCAAGGCCGTCCATCTCTACAACGAGATCCTCAACGTGCTCGAGTACATGCCCGCCGGATGGGAGAGCGACGAGGACGACGACACCCCGCGCCGCAAGAAGGCGGTCGAGGACGAGGAGGACGAGAACTTCCCCGACGTCGAGGAGGACGACGAGGCGCTCAAAGGCGACGAGTCGCTCAAGTGGGACGAGGACGAAGAAGAAGCCGCCGAAGAGGACGAAGAGGGCAAGCCGAAGCCCAAGGGCGACGACGACGAGGACGAGGACTCCGACGACGACGAGGAAGAAGCCGACGACGACGAGGAGGACGAGGCCCCACGCCGCAAGCGCGGCCGTCGCTGAGGCAGCACGCCGCCCGTCGACCCCGGGACTTCGTCCCGTACAGACAAAAGCCGCCGCATTGCCGGCGGCTTTTGTCGTCTCAGAAACCGCGCCGGGCCACTCAGCCGCGCGCGGCCCGAAGAGCCTTGGCCATGTCCTTCGCGAAGTAGGTCAGAATCATGTCCGCGCCGGCGCGCTTGATGGCGAGGAGAGACTCGGCCCGGCAGCGCTCGAGGTCGAGCCAGCCCATGCGGGCCGCGGCGTGGATTTGCGCATACTCCCCAGAAACCTGATACGCCGCGACCGGCAGCCGCGTGGCCTCGCGCACATCGCGGATGATGTCGAGGTACGGCCCGGCCGGCTTGACCATGACGATGTCCGCGCCCTCGGACTCGTCGAGTTGCACCTCGGTGATCGCCTCGCGACGGTTCGCAGCCGTGAGCTGATAGGTGTGTTTGTCGAGGAGTGTGGTACCCGCGGCCTTGGCGCTGCCGACCGCCTCGCGAAACGGCCCGTAATAGGCTGACGCGAACTTGGCCGAGTAGGCCAGGATGCCCGTGTTAGTGAAGCCCGCGGCATCGAGCGCCCCGCGAATCGCGCCAACGCGGCCATCCATCATGTCGGATGGCGCGACCAGGTCGACGCCCGCCTCGGCCTGCAGCACGGCCATCTTGCGCAAGACGTCGACGGTACGGTCGTTGTCGACGTCGTCGCGCCCGGCCGTGAGCACACCATCATGCCCGTGGGTCGTGTAGGGATCGAGGGCGACATCCGTGATCACGACGAGCCCCGGAGCGGCCTTCTTCACGGCACGCACGGCGCGAAGCACGAGTGTGTTGGCGTCGAGCGCGCCGCTGCCGACGTCGTCCTTCAGCGACGCGTCGAGGCAGGGGAAGAGTGCGACGGCCGGCACGCCGAGCGCCTGGAGTTCGACCGCCTCGCGGGCGAGGTCGTCGATGTTGTAGCGTGCCACCCCCGGCATCGATCCGACCGGTTCGGGCGCACCGCGGCCGTCGACGACAAAAAGCGGCGCGATGAAGTCACCGGCGTCCAGCGTCGTCTCAGCCACGAGGGCCCGAATGGCGGGGGTGCGCCGGAGCCGGCGCGGACGGCGGGTCAGTTCGAGTTTCCACGAGGAGGCCATGGCAAGTGATGGGAAGAACGAGAACAAACACCGGCCCGCACGCCCGCGCCATCCGATTTTGCCGTGCCCGGCAACGTGGTTGTGCCGCCCTCTACATCGCCTGCCCGCGCGGGCCGTGACGCCGCGGCTCCGTGAGTCCCCCCGATCGTGGCGGGCCGCCGTGTCGTCGACCCCACGGGGCGGGAGAACCGGTTCCCGCCGAACCCGCAGCCTTTTCTGGCTCGCCCACGTGCTCGCCGATCGGCGCCGGTGTCCAGGCAGGGGCCGATCTCGCGTGCACCCACCCGTCGAAGTCACCGAAACCGGGGCGAACCACCTCTCCCGGAAAAACATCTTGCTTCGCCAGACGCCCGACCTTTACTCACGACCCTTTTCAACCATCGCAGCCATGGCACGCATTTGTCAGATCACTGGAGTCGGCCCGACGAAGGGGAGCATCATCCACCGGAAGGGTCAGAGCAAGAAAAGCGGCGGCATCGGCACGCACGTCACGAAGGTGACGAAACGGAAGTTCCGCCCGAACCTCCAGCGCGTGCGGGTGAAGCTCCCGAATGGTCAGACCAAGCGCATGCTGGTCTCGGTCAAGGCCATCAAGGCCGGCAAGATCCAGAAGGCCGTCTAAACGACGCCTCCTCGATCACCTCGTTTCCTACGCCGCACCCGACCGGGTGCGGCTTTTTTGCTTCTGCAGTGGTAAGCGCCCCGCCGCACGGGCCCGCTACCAGCACGCCAGTTCCAGCTGATCGCCTCCCGGTCTCCGGAATGACTCGGTCGAGAGGGCAGGCATGCCGCGCTCGAGCCCGTGGCGGCGGGCGGCCGCGCGAAACAGCGCCCGGATCTGTTCGGCAAAAATCCCCTCGCCCGTGAATCGCACCCCGAACGAGCTGCGGTCGAGCCGACCGCCCCGGACATCGCGGATCCGGGCGAGCACGCGGTTCTTCTTCCCCGGGAAACAGCGATCGAGCCAGTCGAGAAAGACATCCTTCACGCCGAGGGGCAACCGCAGCATGCCCCACCCAGCGAACTGCGCGCCAGCGGCTGCAGCGGCATCAAGCAGGGCCGGGATCTCATGGTCGTTGAGGCCGGGTATGACCGGCGCGATGTTGACCCCGACGGGCACGCCGGCCGCAGCGAGGGCCCGCACGGCGGCGAGGCGTTGGCTCGGCGACGACGCTCGCGGCTCCATCACGCGCGAGAGGTCGGGATCGAGCGTGGTCATCGAGAGCAGCACACCCACGGCCCGGTGGCGTGCCAGTTCGGCAAGATGGTCGGCATCACGCACGACGAGGGCGTTCTTCGTGATGAGCGAAACAGGCTGACGAAACTCCGCGAGCACACCGAGACAACGTCGAGTGATGCCAAGCCTGCGTTCGATCGGCTGATAACAATCGGTCACGCCGCTGAGCGCGATCACACCGGGCTTCCACCCGCACGCCGCGAGTTCCCCACGGAGCAACTCGGGCGCGTCCTCCTTCACCATGATCCGGGTCTCGAAGTCCAGGCCGGCCGAAAATCCCAGATACTCATGGTAAGGCCGGGCATAACAGTAGGCGCAGCCATGCTCGCATCCGCGATACGGGTTGAGCGTGTAGTCAAAGCCCAGGTCGGGACTGGTGTTGCGGGTGATGACCGAGCTGGCGTGATCCTTGAAGAACTGCGTCCGCAACAGCGGGTGCCCGCCGGGTCGGTCCGCCGCACCGGGCAGCGATGACCGAGCGGCGTCCGGCTGATCGGCTCCGCCATCGACTTCCTCGAATTCGACCGCGATGGGCTCGAAACGGTTGGCCGGGTTGAAGCCCGCTCCACGGCCCACCAAACGAACAGGCCCCGGTGATCGCGCCGGGCCAGGTGCGGCTGGCGTTTCCCCGCCGGAGGTCGGTATCGCGCGCGTGCCCACGCACGCAATACTGATCACATGTTCACTAGTGTCAAGTGCCCGCTCGCAATGGCCAGCCGAGACGCCGGACGGCGCGAGGCCTTCAGATCTGGAAATCCACCCGGCCCGAATCCTCGTGCAGACCGCACTCGCGCTTCGTACCGCCGAAGCGCGTCTGCTCCTCGGTCATGCCTGGCTCAAGTCGACTCGTGGAATGCCAATCGCCCACCGACACATAGCCCTCCTCCCAAAGTGGGTGATAGGGCAGGTCGTACTTCTTGAGATAGCGGTGCACATCCCGGTTCGACCAATCGATGATCGGGTGGATCTTGGTGGTGCGATTCTGGCCCTGCACCACCCGAACGTTCTGGCGCGTCGAGGCTTGCTCACGACGCAACCCGGCGAGCCAGGCCGTGGCGCCCAGTTCCCGCACCGCGCGCTCCATGGGTTCGACCTTGTTCATGAAGTTGTAGCGCGATAGCGCATTCGGCCCCTGCTCCCAGAGTCGGCCAAACAGCGCCTCCTGCTCGGCTGCACTCATGTCGGCCCTAAATTTCCTGAGGTTCAGCTTCAGCCGCTTCGTCAACTCATGGGCGAAACGGTAGGTCTCCGGGAAGAGGTACCCGGTGTCGATGAAGACGACGGGGATCTGCGGGATGATCTGCGTGACGAGGTGGAGCATCACCGCCGACTGGATGCCGAAGCTCGTAGTCAACACCAGCCCCTGACCGAAGCGGGCATGCGCCCACCGCACGCGATCCGCGGCCGAGGCCTGCTCGAGCTGATCGGGAGTGAGGTCGGCGGCGGTCCCCGAGGCGTCGGGATCTTGCGCAAGCGGTGTCTCGGAAGGCATGGGCGCGGTGATGTGTGAGTTATCAATACTAACTTAGGCAAGAAAGTAAAGTATAACTCTGAGGTCCACACCCGCCCCACGGCGGCGTCACGCCGCACCCCGGAGTCGGTCGACTCGCGCCCGGCTCGCGCCTTTCAGCTCCAGGCACCACGATCACTTGCCGGCAGCCTGCACCCGGCGCGGTCCGGGACTTTGATCACCCGACGACGCGGGGACCACCACTCCGTCCTCCCCTCCACTCGCGGCGCCCTACGTCGCGGTGCGCCGCCAGGACGGAGCGCAGACATTTCTCCCGCGAACTGTAGGGCGACGCAGATTCTGGCAGGCTAGCTGCATGCTGGGTCTCCGGCTCGAGAAAGACAAAACCTCCGCGGACTTTGGCCGATATCATAAAAACTTGGTCATTTTCACCGTGCCACCCTCCCGATCCGTTTTCCCCGCGCCGGGATTTAGGAGTTGGAAACCAAACAAATCCTCATATCAACCAAGCACTCCCTCCCTGCCCTTCGTGATGAATCACGCCCCTTGCTCCCAGGGCTACCGCATTTCCGTGCGCCACGGCGTCCCATCGGACCATGTTCGCGCCTGACCTCGCCACGCCGCCCTCCCCTCCCATGAGCGTCGTCGCACAGCCAAGCAGCCCTTCCGCTCCGGCCGTTGCCCGAAACGACGTGATGATCCCGACCGACAAGAAAACCCTCCTGGTCGTCGACGACGAGGAGGGTCCGCGCCAGTCGCTGCGGATGGTCTTCCGCAACGATTACCTCGTCCACGCCGTAGACAGCGGAGAGAAGGCGCTGGAATTCATCCGAGCCAATCCTGTCCACACCGTCATCCTCGACATCCGCATGGCCGGAATCTCCGGCATTGAGGTGCTGCGCCAGATCAAGGCCCTGGCCCCGCAGACGGAAGTGATCATGCTCACGGCCTACGAGACGCTCGAGACCGCACGACAGGCGATCCGTCATGGCGCCTGTGATTACCTGAGCAAACCTTTCGACCTGCCGACGATCCGCGACGCCGTGGCGCGCGCGATGCGCTTGCGCAACATCTCCGACAACGTCGCCTCGACGTTTGAGCGGTTCCGCCACCTCACAGACGAACTGCACGACGCCAACCTGCGCGAAGAGATGGCGCGCACCGCGACTGAGATCTACGCCGGCGTCCTGCACGACATCAACAATCCGCTCACGATCATCACCGGCATCGTCGAGATGCTGGAGATGCAGTTCGCCCGCGCGGCCTCGCTCACCGGTCCGTCGCTCGACGACGCTCGCAACAAGATCTCCCTGCTCTCCAAGCAGGTCTCGACCTGCACGGCGATCATCGCGCGCTACCTCAAACTCGTCCGCAGCGGACCGATCGACAGCCAGACGGTCTCGACCAACCTCGTCCTTTCCGACCTCGTCTCGCTCCTGAAGTCACACCCCTCGGCCAAGGCTTCGAAGCTGCTGATCAAGCCGCTCGACCGTGACCTGATGGCGTGTATCAACTGCACGGAGCTGATCCAGATCCTGCTCAACCTCACGGTCAACGCGTTCCAGAGCACCTCGCAGCCACAGACCGTCGAGGTCGCCGCCCACCGCATCGAGGAACCGGTCGAAGTCGCCGCGATCACCCGGCATCCGCTCTCCGTCGTAGTCAACGAGTCCACATTCGCCAACCGCCCGCCCCTCGTGGCCGTCTCGGTGTCCGACCAGGGCAAAGGCATCGACGAAGCCGTCGTCAGCCGCGTGTTCGAGCCGTATTTCACGACGAAAGGCCCGCAAGGCGGCACCGGCCTCGGCCTCTCGATCGTGTCGCGCCTGATGAAGAACTGCCACGGTCTCGTCCACCTCGAGACCAAGCCCGGCGCCGGCACGCGCATCACGCTGTATTTCCCGGCGGTGGCACCGACCGGCGCCTGAGCGCCCCCGCGCCGTGGGCGACGCGCTCCCGCTGATCGTCGGCATTCTCGGCGCCCTCGCCGCCGGCCTCGCCGCAGGACTCTGGGCCGCCCGTCTGCGCACCGAAGCCGCCCTCGCGCGCCAGCGCGCCGAATCGGAAAGCGGCCTCGCCACGGCGACCGAACGGGCCGCCGCCGCCGAGCGCCAGCGCACCGAGCTCACCGAGCGACTGCGCGCAGGCGACGAGGCCCTCGCCCATTCCCGCGCGGCCCTGGCCGACGCCCAGGCCCGTCTCGCGCAGCTCGACACCACGCTCCAGCACGAGCGCCGCGCGGCCGCGGAAAAGATCACGACGCTGCAGGACGCCCAGCGCCAGCTCGCCGAGACCTTCAAGGCGCTCTCCGCCGACGCCCTGCGCAGCAACAACCAGACCTTTCTCGAACTCGCCCGCTCCACGCTCGAGAAGACCCAGAAGGAGGGCGAGGCGGCGATCGAGCTTCGCCGCCAGGCCGTCGATGCGCTGGTCAAGCCGCTCAAGGAGTCGCTCACCCAGGTCGACTCGCGTATCCAGGAGTTGGAGAAGACGCGCGCCGGAGCCTACGCGTCGCTCAACGAGCAGCTTCGCTCCCTCGTCGAGACCCAGAACCGGCTCCAGGCCGAGACCGGCGGACTCGTCCGCGCCCTCCGCGCCCCGTCCACCGGCGGCCGCTGGGGCGAGATCCAGCTCCGGCGGGTGGCCGAGATGGCCGGGATGCTCGAGTATTGCGACTTCGAGCAGCAGGCCAGCGTCACCTCCGAAACCGGCCGGCTGCGGCCCGACATGGTCGTGCGGTTGCCCGGCGGCAAGAGCGTGGTGGTCGACTCGAAGGCGCCGCTCCAGGCCTACCTCGACGCCCTCGCCGCGCCCGATGACGCCGCGCGGACCGAACATCTCGCCGCCCACGCGCGCCAGGTGCGCACGCACATCGCCAAGCTCGGCGAGAAGGCCTACTGGGAGCAGTTCAAGCCCGCGCCGGAGTTCGTCGTCCTCTTCCTTCCCGGCGAGTCATTCTTCAGCGCCGCCCTCCAGGCCGATCCGGGCTTGATCGAAGCCGGTGTCGACAGCGACGTGATCGTCGCCACGCCCACGACCCTCATCGCACTGCTGCGGGCCGTGGCCTACGGCTGGCGGCAGGAGAAACTCGCGGAGAGCGCGGCCGAGATCAGCGAACTCGGCCGGACCCTGCACGAACGCATCCGCGTGCTGGCCGAGCACTTTGATTCGTTGCGCAGGGCGCTGCAGAAATCGGTCGAGTCCTACAACTCCGCCGCCGCCAGCCTCGAGAGCCGCGTGCTGGTCACCGCACGCAAGTTCACCGAACTCAAGGCCGCGTCGCCCGCGGAGATCGAGCCGCTCCGGCAGGTCGAGGTGCAACCCCGCGCGCTGCAGACTCCCGGCGACGCCGCCTGACTCCGCCCGGACCGCATCGGCCCCGCGCGCGAGCGACCTGCACGGGCACTCAGCCCCGCGACTTTGGGTCGACGCGCTGCACATCGCGCACGGCCGACTGCGGCCGGCGGTTCGCGCTCAGGTAGGTGCGGCCCAGATACTCGCCGATCAGGCCGAGCAGGACCATCTGCGCACCAGAGAAGAGAAGCAGTGCAGTCATGAGCGAGCCCCAGCCAAACTCCGGTCCCTCGCCACGCAACCACAGCACGAAGACCCAGACGACACCGCACGCGCCGGCCGCGCCCATGAGCAGACCCAGCCACATCGCGAGGCGCAGCGGCTGCACGGAGAAGTTGACGAACATGTTCATCCACAGGCGCGCCAGCTTGCGCAGGGTGTAGCCGCTCGCGCCCGTGTCCCGCGCCCGATGGTCGACGTCGATGGAGCCGAGTCGCGTGGAGACCTGCAGGATCAGGCCATCGATGTAGGGATACGGACCGTCATAGCGCGTCACCTCGCGCGCCACGAACGCGCTCATGCACCGAAAACTCGAGAGATAGAGGCCGCGCGGCTTGTCCAGCGTCCACTCCGCCACCTTGTTGGCGAACCAGCTCCCGAGGTTGCGCCAGAGCGAGTGTTTCTTGGCGCGATAGTGGCCAAAAACCACCTCGTGGCCGCTGGACCTGGCCGCCTCGACGAGGCGCGGGATCTCCGCGGGCGGATTCTGGCCGTCGTCGTCCATGGTCACGATCCACTGCCCGCGCGCGTGACGCAGGCCGGCCATGACGGCGTTGTGCTCGCCGAAGTTGCGCGAAAGGTCCACGAGCGTGAGCGGCACGCCGCACCGCGTCGCGATCTCGCGGCAAACCACCAGGGTGTCGTCGGGACTGCCGTCGTTGACCAGCACGATCTCGAGGTCCACCGCCCGGGCGACTTCCTCGATCTCTGCGACGACGCGGCCAATGCTTTGCGCGCTCCGATAGAGCGGGATCACCACGGACACCTCGGGCGATCGTGCCTGATTCGGCTCATTCATGATTCGTGGGCCTTTCCTCCATCGTGATCTTCAGGTCGGACAGGGCAAACCCCAGCTGCCTCCCATCACCCGGCGGGGTGAATGCTGCCTCCATGCTCCGGATACGGATGATCGTTTCCCTGGGCGGCAGGACCAGCGGGTCGATCGCCACCGGTACGACCGCGGCCGCAAGTTCGCTCGCCCACAACTGCCCCGGGCCGCCGTCCTGGCTCACGGAGGCCGAGCGCGGGCCATGGCCCCGCAGGCCGAACTCCAGTCGCACACGACATGCCTCCGATCGCGGGTTCGTGAGCCGCAGCGTCGCCTCCCGGCCCGAGCTCCAGACCCAACGCCCGGCCCCGGCGCCCTCGGCGGCGTGCCAGCCGGCGCCGAGGTCGATCTGCAGGGCGCCCGCCGCGCCCCGGCGCACGAGGTGATATCCGCCGCCGAGCACGATCGTGTCCGCGGCGCCCGCGTCGATCGCGAGCAACCCGTCGCGCAGGTCCCAGTCCCCGCGCAGCGGCGTGGCCCGGCGGCCCTCGTACGTCTCGGAGCGGAAATAGTGCCGTTTCGCCAGCAACATGCTGTTGGCCCAGAGTCGGGCCCACATCGGCTCGAGCAGCATGTTGACCGAGGTCACGTCCGGGCGCGACGCGATTGTCGCGATTGACTGCAGGGGTTTATCCACCCAGAGGGCCGGGCTTCGCAGCGCCGCGCGCACGGACGCCCCGCCCGACCAATGCAACGCCACCAGTCCCGCCGCCAGCAGCACCGCCGCCGCGCGCCCGGCATGGCCCCACCGGCCCGCGCCGCGCAGGGGCAGCGCGAGCGCCGCGAGCGCCAGGGGCTGCAGGAGGGCGAAGACTTTGTATGCGTTGTAGAGTTCGTTGCTGCCCTCGGCGACGCCCTTGCCGGCGAGAAGCGCATAGCCCGTGATGGTCGTCGCGAGCCACGCGAGGGCCACGCCGGCGATACGACGGTCCCGCCGCCATGCCCAGGCCAGATAGGCGATCCCGGTGCCCGCGGCACCTGCGACAGCCGTCCACCCGAGCCCCGCACTCCCGCCGGCGAGATTCGCATCGCCGAACCACCCGAGCCAGCGCTCGGGCGTGAAGACCGGGATGTGCCATCCGAAGTCGATCGCTTCGA
>JACSRI010000145.1 GCA_014879845.1 Opitutaceae bacterium | reverse complement strand
GCGCGTCGGCAGCACGCAGTCGAACATGTCCACGCCCAGCCCGATCATCTTCAGGATCTGCGAGGGCGTGCCCAAGCCCATGGTGTAGCGCGGGCGATCGGCCGGCAGATGCGGCGTGCTCGCCGCCACGGCGTGCAGCATCTCCGGTTCCTCCTCACCCACGGCCACGCCGCCCACGGCGTAGCCGGGAAAATCGAGCGCGCGCAGCGACTCCGCCGCCTCCTTGCGCAGGTCCTCGAAGGTCGATCCCTGCACGATGCCGAAGACATGGTGGCCGGCGCCGAGGAAGCCCGCGTCGCGCGCGATATCCAGGCACTGCTTCGCCCAGCGGCTGCTGCGTGCCACGGCGCGCGCGCAGTCGTCGCGGCTGCACGGGTACGGCGGACACTCGTCGATGACCATCGCGATGTCGGAGCCGAAGTCCATCTGCAGCTTCATCACCTCGCGCGGGCCGAGAAACATCTTCGCCCCGTCGAGATGTGACTGGAAGCTGATGCCCTCCTCCGTGATGCGGCGCAGTTTCGCGAGTGAGTAGACCTGGAAGCCGCCGCTGTCGGTCAGGATCGGCCCGTCCCAGCCCATGAACGTGTGCAATCCGCCGAACTCGCGGATCAGCTCTGAGCCCGGGCGCAGGGCCAGATGATAGGTGTTGCTGAGGATGATCTGCGCCCCGGTCTCCTTGATCTGCGCGGGCGTGAGCGCCTTGACCGTGGCCTGCGTGCCGACGGGCATGAAGATCGGCGTCTCGATCACGCCGTGGCGCGTGCGCAGCCGCGCGCGCCGCGCCGCGCTGTGCGGATCCGTGGTGATGAGTTCGAAGTGGGCGGGCATGGAGCGGAAAGGGACGGAAGGGATGAACCGCTGATGGGATTTCGGCAATGGCCGAAATTCTCGATCACGGAAGGACCACAGAGATCACAGAGGGGACGCAGAGGACACAGAGCGTCGTCATCGTCCTATCCTCGCCCGTCAGGGCGCAGGCTCCACGCGACCCGAACTGGGGCTTCAGGGTGTCGGAATCCGACTCTGTGATCTCTGTGTCCCCTCTGTGATCTCTGTGACCCTTCTTTCTTCGGCACGAGAGCGACTCACGTCCTGCCTTTGCCTTTGGCTTTTCCGACGCCCGAGCGCGCGTAGCTGACGTTTCTCGGTTTCCGTCCGCCCTCGCCGGCGGACCTCCTGAAGTCCCCCGAGCGCAGCGCCTTGATCTGGTCGCGCAGGAGCGCGGCGCGCTCGAACTCGAGGTTTTCCGCCGCCTCCTGCATCTCACTCTCGAGCTGCACGAGCACGGAGGCCACCTCGGCGTCGTCCATGCCCGGCTCGGCCACGAGCGCGGCGCTTTTCTCAGCGAGGTGCTCGGGATCGTGCAGGCTCGCCTGCACCGCGCGCTTCACGCTGCGCGGGGTGATGCCGTGCTCCTTGTTGTAGGCGAGCTGCTTTTCGCGGCGGTAGTTGGTGATCTCGATCGTGGCGCGGATCGATTCGGTGACGACGTCCGCGTAGAAGATGACGCGGCCCTTCTCGTGCCGCGCGGCGCGACCGGCCGTCTGGATCAGGCTGGTGCGGCTGCGCAGGAAACCCTCCTTGTCGGCGTCGAGCACGGCGACGAGCGCGACCTCGGGCAGGTCGAGGCCTTCGCGCAGGAGGTTGATGCCGACGAGCACGTCGAACTCGCCCTGGCGCAGGCGCCGCAGGATCTCCACGCGCTCGATCGCATCGATGTCGGAATGCAGGTACTCCACGCGCACCTGCGACTCGCGCAGGAAACTCGTGATGTCCTCGGAGAGGCGCTTGGTCAGCGTGGTCACGAGCACGCGTTCACCCGCCTCGGTGGCGCGCCGGATCTCGCTGATCAGGTCCTCCACCTGACCCTTCGTCGGCCGCAGGCTGATCTCGGGATCGAGCAGGCCGGTCGGGCGGATGATCTGCTCCGCGACGACGGCGGACTTTTCCATCTCAAACGGCGCCGGCGTGGCGGAAACGTAGAGCGTCTGCACGGCGATCTTTGAGAACTCATCCCAGTTGAGCGGCCGGTTATCGAGCGCGGACGGTAGCCGGAAACCGTGCTCGACGAGCGTCGACTTGCGCGAGCGGTCGCCCGCATACATGCCGCCGATCTGCGGCACGGAGACGTGGCTCTCGTCGATCATGAGGATGAAATCTTTCGGGAAGAAATCGATGAGGCAGACGGGGCGGTCACCCTCGGCGCGGCCGCTCATGTGGCGCGAGTAATTCTCGATGCCGTTGCAGAAGCCGAGCTCCTGCAGCATCTCGAGGTCGTAGTTTGTGCGCATGGCGATACGCTGCGCCTCGATGAGTTTGCCGCCCTTCTCGAACTGCGAGATGCGCTGCGCGAGCTCCGCCTTGATCGCCTCGACGGCGCGCTCCATCTTGCCCTTCGGGGTGACGAACTGGCTGGCCGGATACAGGCTGAACTGGTCGAAGGACCTGCCCATCGCGCCGGTGAGCGGGTCGAACTCGCGCAGGCTCTCGATCGTGTCGCCCCAGAACTCCACGCGCAGGCCGGTCTCGAGGTAAGCGGGCATCACGTCCACGACGTCGCCGCGCACGCGGAAGCGCCCGCGCGCGAGCACGGCGTCGTTGCGCTCGTAGAGGTTTTCGACGAGACGCGCGAGGAAGGCGTCGCGCGCCATCGTGCCGCCGACCTGCAGCGGGATCATCATGGCGACAAAGTCCTCCGGCGAGCCGATGCCGTAGATGCACGACACGCTGGCCACGACGATGACGTCGCGCCGGCTGATGAGCGAACTGGTCGCCGCGATGCGCAGGCGCTCGATCTCGTCGTTGATGGAGGAGTCCTTCTCGATGTAGGTGTCGCTCGACGGCACGTAGGCCTCGGGCTGGTAGTAGTCGTAGTAGCTGAC
>JACSRI010000015.1 GCA_014879845.1 Opitutaceae bacterium | reverse complement strand
TACGCCTGGGCGCCATTCACGGCCGGTGTCTCCGGATCGTGGACACCGCCGGCACACAGCAGTCCCTACGCGCCGGCCTTCAGCGCGACGGGCCTGCCCGCATGGGCGACGATCGACGGCGCCACGGGTGCGATCCATGGCGTGGCGACCGATCCTGCGGGCACGATCACGCAGGCGGTCGTCACCGCCGCCGCCGGCGGCCAGACGCTGGGCACGATGACGGTCAACCTCGTCGTCGCCACCGCGCGCACGGACCTCGCGCCGGTCAACATGTCGACGCGCGGCCGCGTCGGCATCGGCGACCAGGTCCTGATCCCGGGATTCGTCGTGGGCGGGACGGCGCCGCGGACCTTCCTCATCCGCGCGGTCGGCCCCACGCTCGGCGGCCCGCGGTTCAACGTTCCCGGCACGGTGGCCGATCCCGTGCTCAGCCTCTACGATCGCAACCAGGTCCAGCTCTTCTCCAACGACAACTGGGGCGAGAGCGCCAATGTCGATGCGATCCGCGCCGCGGCGGCCCGTCTGTATGCATTTCGTCTCGACGACGGCAGCAGGGACGCGGCGTTGCTCGTGACGTTGCAGCCCGGTCTCTACACCGCCAAGGCCGCCGGGGCCGCCGACACGACGGGCATCGCCCTGGTCGAGGTCTACGATGCGACCGAGACGGCCACCGATGGTACGCTCGAGAACATCTCCACGCGCGCCATCGTCGGTGCGGGCGACGAGGTGCTCATCCCGGGCCTCGTGTTCGGCGGCGGCGGCACGCGGCGGCTGCTCGTGCGCGCGGTGGGTCCGTCGCTCGCGCGCTTTGGCGTCAGCGGCGTCCTGCCCGACCCGCAGATCGCGATCGTGCGCAATGGCGTCACCCTCGCGACCAACGACGACTGGTGCGCGGGCAACGATGTCGACGAGGTCCGCGCCGTGGCGGCGAGCGTGTTCGCGTTCGGGCTTCCGACCGATTCGCGCGATGCCGCGCTCGTGGCCACGCTGCCGGAGTTTTCCGGCGGATACACCATCGTGGTGCGGGGCCGGGGCGACACGACCGGCGTCGCGCTGGTCGAGGTCTACGTCGTGCCCTGAGCTCCGGCGCGGCCGGTCCGCTCAGGCGAATCGCACGGGATTGCGCGCCAACTCGCGGCGCGCGATCCACTCCACCCGCGTGAGCCGGTAGAGCACGTGCGGGCGCAGCGGGTGGCCGACCGGCAGGGCGGGATGGCCGAAGTCGTCCTGCATGCGATGCCGCATGCCGAGTCGTTCCATCACCTGGCGCGAGCGCCGGTTCGCCTCCGTGGTGAAGGAGACGATCTCGGGCAACTCCCGCTGCTCGAAGCCGAAGGCGAGCGCCGCGCGCGCCGCCTCGGTCGCGTATCCGTGGCCCCACGCCGCGGACGCGAGCCGCCAGCCGACCTCGACGCACGGCGTGAAGTGCGCCTCGAAGCGCGGGACGCTCAGCCCCACGTAACCGACGAACGGCGCGCTGCCCCTCACTTCGACCGCCCAGAGGCCGAAACCCTGTTCCGCAAAACCCGACTCGATGCGCGCGACGAAGGCGTCGCTCTGCTCGCGCGTGAGGATGGCGCCGAGGTGTTCCATGACCTGCGGGTCGGCGTTGAGCGCGGCGAACGGTTCGTGGTCGTCCCCGCACCAGGCGCGCAGGATCAGCCGTTCCGTTTCAAGGCGCGGTGTCGCGTTCATGCGGGTGCGAAGAACTCCGGCGGGAGCATCGGCGCGAGGTCCAAGCCCGTCTCGCCGGCCAGGGTGAGCAGGCGTGCGCGGGCGTGGCGCTGCTTCGCGCCAAAGTGCTCACGCTCCTCCTTGCCGAAGCTGATCGCCGCGTCGTGCAGCAGGCACCACGCGTGCACGTAGCCGGCGATCGCCCCCGTCGGGTCACCGCTTTCCTCGCAGATCTCCGCGTCCTGCAGGAGCAGTTCCGCGAGCAGCACGCCGCGGATGAAGCGCAGTTCACCGCCGTTGCGCAGGAGGTCGGCGACCATGGCCGGCGCCGCACCGCGGATGAGCGACAGCGGCAGCCCCGTGCATTGCAGGGCCTGGTGTTCGATCTCCGTGCGCGCCTCCGCGCGAGCCCCCTTCTTCCGCTTCGCGAGGATCTCCGCGAGCATGAGCGCGACATGGTCGATCAGACGCAGGACGTAGTCACGGGACATGGGGAGAGCGTGCGGTGCGGCCGGTTCTCCGCAAACTGCGAATGCCTCACGCCTGGGGTTGCCGCAGCGTCCCGGTGAGTTCCGAGAGGCGGATACGCTGGCGGCCCGAGGCCTCGAAATTGTCCGGCGCGAGCCAGCGCTCGAAGGCCGTGCGCAGTGCCGGCCACTCGGCATCGATGATCGAGTACCACGCGGTGTCGCGATTGCGGCCCTTCACCACGACGGCTTGGCGGAAGATCCCTTCGAAGGCGAACCCCAGGCGCTCGGCCGCGGCGCGCGACGGGTGGTTCAGGCTGTTGCATTTCCATTCGTAGCGCCGGTAGCCGAGCTCGAACGCGCGGCGCATCATCAGAACCATCGCCTCGGTCGCGGCGCGGGTGCGCTGCAGCCTCGGCGAGTAGACGAGGTGGCCCACTTCGATCACGCCGTTGGTCCGGTCGATGCGCAGATACGCAGCGAGGCCGACCGCCCGTCCCGAGGTTGCGTCGAGAATGGCGAAGAAAAGCGGGTCGTCGCCGAGGCAGGTGCGTTCCATCCAGGTGCGAAACGCGGCGGCAGACTCGAACGGCCCGTACGGCAGGTAGGTCCAGGTCGCGTCGTCGGCCGCCTCCGCCAGCGCCGCATAGACATCGTCGGCATGCCGCGACGGATCGATCGGCTCGAGCCGGCAATAGCGTCCGACCAACGCCTCGCGCGGCGGCGCAGGCCGCGGCTGCCAGTTCAGCACAGGCACGCCGACCGGCTGCCCCAGGGG
>JACSRI010000105.1 GCA_014879845.1 Opitutaceae bacterium | reverse complement strand
CGATGGCGCTCAAGGCCTGCTTCGTGAAGAAGGGCTGAGCCCGCGGCGTGACGCAGCCACCCCGGCCCGGGATGAACCGGCCGGAGGCGGCGCGTGGTGGGCATTGGACTCGAATCAATCCCGGCGAAGCGCTACATCTTCCGCACGATTGATCGCATGAACTCGCGCGCCCTGGTCGTCACCGCAGTGAATCGCATCGAGCTGGCCGACGTCTCCGTTCCGGAACCCGGCCCCTCCGAGATCCTCGTGGAGGCGATGCTAACGACGATCAGTCCGGGCACAGAGCTGCGCTGCCTGGCGGGCCGGCAGGCCGGAGTCCACCCGCCCTTCATTCCTGGATACGCGATGGTCGGGCGTGTCGTCGCGCGCGGCGACGGCGCGACGCTCGCCGAAGGCACGGTCGTGCTCTGCCGCGGCACGGACCGGGCCAGTCAACCCATCGCCTGGGGCGGACATGCCGCCCACGCGGTGATGCCGAAGGCCGCGGCCATTCCGCTCCCCTCCGGGATCGATCTGCACGACGCCGCGATGGCCAAGCTCGCGTCCATCGCCTACCGCGGTGTCCGCGTGGCCGCGACGCGCCCGCACGATCAGGTGGCCGTGGTCGGCCTGGGCCCGATCGGCCAGCTGGCCGCGCGCCTGCATCGCGCGGCCGGCGCCCGCGTGGTGGCGGCCGACCTCCGGAGTGATCGCGTCGGGATCGCGCGGGCCGCCGGCGTCGAGGCCGTGCAGGTCGAGGGCGACCTGGCGGCGACCTTCGCCCGGGCGATGCCGGGTGGAGCGGACGTCGTCGTCGATGCCAGCGGCGCGCCGGCCCTGCTGCCCCACTCCGTGCGGCTCGCCCGCGCCCGCCCGTGGAACGACGACCTGGCCGAGCCCGCGCGGCTCGTCGTGCAAGGGAGCTATCCCGAGAAGGTCGCGTTCTCGTATGAGGATGCCTTTGGGCGGGAGCTCACGATCCATTTCCCGCGAGACAGCCAGACCCGCGATCTGCGGACGGTGCTGCGCCTGCTGGCCGGCAGACAACTCGTGCTGCGCGACCTGCTCAGTGCCGTGCACGCGCCGCAGGATGCCCCTGGAGTCTACAGCGACCTGCAGGGGCCCAAGCCCGGGCTCGTGACCGCGGCGTTTCGCTGGGCGTGACGGCGGCGGCGCTGCGCGCTCAGCTGATCGTGTCGGTGTTGTTGCCGAGGTTGAGGTAGTCGATCTTCTCCCGCGGATTCGTTCCGTTGATACACTCCTCAAGGTCGGTGTAGCCGTCGCCATCGGAGTCGGTCCGGCCGTCGTCAGCGACCGCGGGGTCGAGCCCGTGCTGCTTTTCCCAGGGATCGGGCATGCCATCGCTGTCGCTGTCGACCGGCACATCCGCCGGCGCGAACGTGTAGGCAGGAAAACCGCCGACCTCGGCCGGGTCGTGCACGATGCCACCGCGCACGAGGACCTTGTTGGTGCGCACCGTCTCGATCACGCGCGTGTCCACCGCGTCGCGACGCGGGCGGGTGGCGCCGACCTTGGCGAGGACCGACTCGTAGGCCCGCGCCGCGGTCTCCTGACGCACCGGCCAGCCGGTGAACGGCGTGTTCACGCGCGCGAGGCGCTCGATCTCGGGGCGCGCGTCCATGCCGCGCCAGTTGTCCTGCGTCACCGCGTCGTGGCCCTCGACGATGTTGCCGGCGACATACCACTTGCCCGGGCGCGGTCCAGTTTCCGGATACCAGCCACCGGCGGCCCACTCGGAGCCGGGCGAGTACATCTTGCGCACGCCGGGGCCGACGCGCGCGATCGTCGAGACCATGTCGCGGTCGGTGGCGGGGCCGGGCTTGTAGTAGTTGTTGATCACGTTGATCTCGGAGGTCTCATCGCCGCCGTCCATCGAGCGGTGGCCCCAGTTGTAGATCACGTTGTTGCGGTAGTCGAAACGCTCCGACATGCCGATCGAGGGGTTGCGGCCCGTGTTGCAGGCGAAGAGATTGTGGTGGAAGGTCGCGTCCTCGCCGCCCCAGGTGCCGCCGAACTCGTGGCCGGGCCCGAGCGCCTCGCTCGACATGACCCACTGGATGGTGAGGTTCTTCATCGGGTATTTGCGCTGACTGCCGTCGGGCATCGTCTTCATGTGGCGGTAGAGCGAGATGCCCTCGTCGCGCCCCCAGCTGACCGAGCAATGATCGACGATGATGTCGCGCTCGGGATTGCCGCCGATGTTGTCGCTACCCTGACCGCCGACCGGATCGCCGCGGCGCACGCGCAGGTGCCGGATGATGACGTTGCGCGTGTTGATGTTGAGCGAGTGATTGGCGAGGCAGATGCCGTCGCCCGGCGCGGTCTGGCCGGCGATCGTGATGTCCGGGTGGTTGATGTCGAGGTTCGAGGCGAGGCGGATGATGCCAGCGACGCGGAAGACCACGATGCGCGGACCCTCGGCCTCGATCGCCGCGCGCAGGCTGCCCGGGCCGCTGTCCTCGAGCGTCGTGACCGGAATCGCACGCCCACCACGTCCGCCCGTGGTGAACATGCCGCCGCCCCACGCACCCGGAAACGCTGGGATGACGCGGTCCATGCGGATCGGATGCGGCGGCACCTGGCCCGCCTCAGGTTCGGCGCCGTGGACCGGAGCGAGGACGAGCACGGCGAGACACGAAACAAGGTGAAAGCGCGCGGTCGACGCGGTGAGGGCCAGGAGGCGGGTAACATTCATCGACGCCATCAGACGCCGCCGAGGAGACCGGCGTTTCAGTGGTGCCGAAGTCGCGCGTTCTTCATGAAACACGCAGAGAAACTCGCGCGGCGGAAACCACCCGGAGGCGGCGGCGTCTCCGTTCCCACCCAATACTCATCCATGCCCACCCGCGTAACCTTTTCCACCCTTCGCTCCTTCCGCTATGCGATCGTGGCCGCGATCGTCGCGACCGTGTCCGCCGTCCCCGGATTATTCGCCGCCGTCGACACGCCCGCCGATTGGAAGGTGGCCGACGAGATCGTTGCCTCGATCCAAGTGCCCAATATCCCGGCGCGCGACTATGTCATCACCGATTTCGGGGCGAAAGCCGACGGCGTGAGCGACGCGCGCCCGGCGGTCCTCGCCGCGATCAAGAAGGCCGCGGCCGACGGCGGCGGCCGCGTCGTCATCCCGAAGGGCCTCTGGCCGAGCCACGGGCCGATCCATCTCGCGAGCCGGATCAATCTGCACGTGGCCGAGGGTGCGACGCTGCGCTTCAGCCCGGACCCGAAGCACTACCTGCCCGTCGTGCTCACGCGCTGGGAGGGCACGGAGGTCTACAGCTACTCTCCGCTCATCTACGCCTTCGAGGTGCAGGACGTGGCGATCACGGGCAAGGGCCTGATCGACGGCAACGAGGCGAGCGAGTTTCACACCTGGACCGGCGACAAGCAGCACCGCGACATGAACGCCCTGCGCCGCATGGGCGTGGATGGCACACCGGCGACGAAGCGCATCTTTGGCGAAGGCACGTTCCTGCGTCCGCCGCTCATCCAGTTCTTCCGCGCCGAGCGTGTGTTGCTCGAGGACTACACGCTGCACCACTCGCCCTTCTGGGTGAATCACCTCGTCTACACCGACCACGCCACGATTCGGAACATCCGCGTCGACAGCCACCACCACAACAATGACGGCGTCGACGTCGACTCGAGCCGGCACGTGTTGATCGAGCACTGCTGGTTCCGCACCGGCGACGACTCGGTCGTGGTGAAATCCGGCCGCGATCGCGACGGCCGCGAGGTCGGCCGGCCGAGCGAGTACGTGGTCGTTCGTCACAACGACATGGGCGGCGAGGACGGCATCGCGCTCGGCAGCGAGATGTCCGGCGGTATCCGCCACGTTTACTTCACCGACAACATCCTGCGCAAGGGACTCTCCGCGATCCGCTTCAAGGCCAACCTCGACCGCGGCGGCACAGTCGATCACATCCGCGTCCGCAACATGACGGTGGAGTCGTTCGACACACTCTTCTGGTTCCAGCTCGACTACCCCGGCCTCCTCGGCGGCGGACATCCGGCAACATACCGCGACATCGTCTTCGAAAACTTCACGGTCGAGCGCGCAGGCACGGTCTTCGACGCCCACGCGCCGGCCGAGGCACCGCTGCGCGACGTGACCTTGCGCAACATCACGATCAAGCAGGCCGACCGCACGCTCGTGCTGGAAAACGTCGCGGACCTGAAGTTCGAAAACGTGACCATCGCCGGCCAGACCGTGAACGGACACCTCGACTGGGCCCGAGCCGAAGCCGCGCCGCGTTGAGTCGTCCCATCGCCGCGCAGCACGCACGGCTCATGGCGCCGTGCGTGCGCGAAAGAACGCCGCGATCACCTCCGGGCCCGCCGGCGGGTATCCGTGTCCACCCGCATGGATGTAGACTCCCACCGGCGCCCCCGCCGGAGTCCGGGGTTCATAGATCACGAGCCCGGGTGCATCGGGACGGCGAGGACCACAGCCGTTGACCGAGAGCAGGTGGTCGATCAAACGCGACTGCCACGTCCATTTCACCAGCGGATCATCCGGACTGCCGAGGTGCAGGACCGGCCGAGTCACGAGTTTGCCGGCACCGCGCGCGAGGACGGCGGCCGAGGGCGCGAAGGCGGCAAAGGTCGTCTCGCGCTCCGCCCAGAGCAGGTAGGTGAACGATCCACCATTCGAGTGGCCCGTCGCATAGACGCGCCGCTCGTCGACGCACCCCTCGGCGCGCAATGAAGCCAGGATGGCATCGACCAACTTCAGGTCGCGATCGCCCTGATCTCCGGCCTCGCGCTGCCAGCCGGGTTTCCTGCCTTCCGGGTCGGTCAGCCGCCCCGGCGTGGGCAGGCCCTGCGGGAAGGCGACGCGCGCCTCGGCCCACGCCTCATGGATCGCCATCGTGCGCGCCGCGTGTCGCATCGTCCCCCCGTGACCGTGGAAGACGAATACGAGCGGCGCGGGCGAGCCGGGCGCCTCGACCGAGGCCGGCTCCGCGACCAACGCTTCGCGCACGACCCCGTCGATCGTCCACGTGCGGCGCACGAGTTCGGAGCTGCGCGCGAACGGCACGGCCACCAGGAGGACAACGAAACATCCGAGACGAGCCGCGTGACGTGAGCGCATACCCAGCATGATGCGGTCTCCGGCCGTCGGTTTCACCCTGGCGCAACCCGACCGCGGCGAGAGGCGCGGCCTCACGCGCCTCACGCCTGCGCGGTGATCGGAAATGAGACCGGCGCCGTCAGCGGAAAGGAGCCGCGCACATGGAGGTTGTTTCCGAGAAACGGTCGCTGCGTGGACATCCCGAGTCTCGCCAGGTCGCCCATCTGGTCCGGCGCGAAGTAGAGCTGCACCTGGCGGTCCATGGGATCCGCCAAGTAGGGATACACCTCGTCGAGCGCGGGAATTTCCCGGCCGATGATATCGTAGACCTTGAGCACGTGGTCGACGCGTCGGGCCGCCACCACGACACCGAGAGGCTCGACAAACCAGAACGCGTCGCGCAAGGCGACCAGCGCATAGTAGAGGACGAGCCGCTCATTGAGGGCGGAAAACTCCAGCGACACCGGCGCACGTTCGCACGCGAGACGATGGACCAGACGCACATCATCCGGGGACTCGGGGTCGAGCCGCCGCGCCCCCGCGATGGGCGCTCTCCTGGAGCTGAGTTCGATTGAGGTCAGGTATTCGGCGACCGGAGCGAAGCCGAGTCGCTGATAGAGTGGCACGGCGTGATCGTCAGCGAACAGGTACTGGAACGGGTGCCCGAACTCGGCCGAACGCGCGAGCGCGTGGCCCGCGAGCCGCATCGCCAGGCCTCGCCGTCGCCACTCCGGGCGGGTAGCGACTCCGGAGAGTTGTCCGACCCGACACAGTCGGCCCCCGACGACCACCCGCATCGAGTAGAGGCAGACCGACGATACGGCCCGACCGTCGCGATCGAACAGCGTGAACGGGCGGTAGTCGTCATCCCAGAATCCGGCGCGATCCCATAGGCTGAAATCGATCCCGAACACCTCGCGCAACAAGGCGCCAAACGCCGCCTTCGCCGCCGGATCGTCCCAATACGCCTCGCGCAGCTGGAGTTCCGGGATGTCCATGAGTTGCGCCTACTGCACCACCCGACATCCAGGCCTCGCAAAAAACAAAACGGGGCAATCCCCGGTTTACAGAGGGACCGCCCCGTTCGAAGAAATCGCAGGCCGTGTGGACTTCAGAGAAGTCCACGCCGGCAAGCAGGCGTTACTTCTTCTTGGCCTTCTTGACCGCCTTCTTGGCGGCCTTCTTTGCGGCTTTTTTCATGGTGTCGACTACTGCGGTTTTGGTTTTGAGACCTGCCAGATTGGCAGGAAGTGATTCCAAGGCCACACGGAGGAGCTCGCCCACACTCACGGCCTTCTGGCGCGAGAGCTTGAGCAGCGCGGCCTTTTGCTTGCCGGGCAGGCGCACCGAAATCTGACGGTGACCCTGCGCATCGGGAGCAAACTTCGAATAGTCGAACACGGCGATGGCGTGCCGGATGATCTCACTCTTGGTGACGCCGGCATGCGAACTCTGAAGCGACTCCAACTTGGCCAGGAGATCGTCCTTCAGGTCGAAGGTCAGGGGTGAACTCTCTCGATCGGATGCTTTGGACATATGGGTGAGGAACCTGAACCAGTCACAGCCGGGATGGAGGCGGTTTTTGGTTCGCTGGTGCGAAGTTTCAAAAAACTTACACCGCATTTCAACGAAAATATTCGGTTGCATTCCACTTCCAAATCCGGCTGACGCCGCGCCCCCAGCCACTGAATACACGTTTCTCCTCTGAAAAACAGCCTTCGCGAGGGTGCCATTCGATGGTCGGACGAGGCGCGGACAAAGCGCGTTTTTTTTCGGCGCGAGCGCGCATCGGGCGGTCCGTTACGCGCGATTTTCGCCGCGCGTGACCGATGTTCACGACATCCGCGCGGCGAGACAAACATGTCCACACATGCCGTCCGGTCATGCCGCACTGGACACAGACGGGGGCACCCACGGCGGGGTTGTTCGCAGTTGACACGACCCGCGGCCGCTGGGTTTCTGCTCTCACCCTCGCGGGCGCCGCCGGCGCACGCGCGCCGCTTCTCCCCGCACACGCCATGGCCCAGGTCGTCATCGAAAATCTTGTGAAGGTCTATCCCGAGAAGAAGGGACCCGGGGTGCGCGCGGTGAACGACATCGATCTCACGATCGAGGACCGCGAGTTCATGGTGTTGGTCGGTCCGTCGGGTTGCGGCAAGTCCACCACCCTGCGCATGATCGCCGGTCTCGAGGAGATCAGCGCGGGCACGATCCGCATCGACGGGCGCGTGATCAACGACGTGCTGCCGAAGGACCGCGATATCGCGATGGTGTTTCAGAACTACGCCCTCTACCCGCACATGACAGTGTATGAGAACATGGCGTTCGGCCTGAAGCTGCGGAAGTTCTCCAAGGCCGACATCGACCAGCGCGTGAAGGATGCCGCGGGGATCCTCGGCATCGAGTCGCTGCTCGACCGACGCCCGAAGGCGCTCTCGGGCGGACAACGCCAGCGCGTCGCGGTGGGCCGCGCGATCGTGCGCAAGCCCAAGGTGTTTCTCTTCGACGAACCGCTCTCCAACCTCGACGCGAAGATGCGCGTGACCATGCGCACGGAGATCGCGAAGCTGCACGCGCGCCTGGCCACGACGATGATCTACGTCACGCACGACCAGGTGGAGGCGATGACGATGGGAGATCGCATCTGCGTGATGAAGGACGGCAACATCATGCAGGTGGCCGCACCGCTCGAGCTCTACAACCGACCGGCCAACATGTTCGTCGCTGGTTTCATCGGCAGTCCGCCGATGAACTTCCTGCGCGGCACGCTGCGGACCTCGGGCGGGCGCCTGGAGTTCGTGGAGAACGGATCACACGCGCATCCCGTGCACATCGCGCTCGACGAGGAACTGGCGCGGCGCGGCGCGGCCTACGTGGACAAGCCGATCGTCTTTGGCATCCGGCCCGAGGATGTGATCGACACCGTGGCCGCGGGCGACGTGGACCCCTCGCGTTGCGCACACGTGCGCGTGGAGGTCTCGGAGCCGATGGGGCACGAGACCTACCTCTACCTCGACACCGGCGCGCACTCGTTCGTCGCGCGCGTGCGCAGTTCGGATCGGTTCCAGGGTGGCGAGTCCCTCCGCGTGGGTTTTCGACTCGAGCACGCGCACCTGTTCGATCCGCAGACCGAGACAGCCATCGCCTGAGAGGACCTTCGGCCGCACGGGCCGGCCGCACCCCACCCCGCCGTTCACTCGAATCGCCGGAGCGATCCTTCGGGCGGCACGACCTCAGCCCGCTGCAGTTCACCGGCCGGAAGGAACAACGATCCCGGCAACGGGAGATCGAGCGCAGCCGCGCCGATGATGATGCGCGACTTGTTGCGTGTGGTCTCGTCGCGCACGTCGAGCGTCGTCACGATCCAACGATCGGTGCCGGGCACTTTTCGCACGCTACCCGCCGTGATGGTCTTTAGCGCCTTGCCGTCCTCGTCGACCCACTGCACCTGCGAGAGCGCGTTGAACTCGGTGTCGATGAAGGCGCGCACGCCGCCCACGCCGGGATACCGCGCGGCCTGGGAGTCGGGTGGATAGAGAAGGAAGACATGCGTCGGACGGCCCCGAAAACGCAGCATGCCCTCGTAGGTGAACTCCGTCCACTGCATGAACGGGGTCTGCAGATCGACCGCACTAATCTGCGAACCCGCGATCGCCGCGCTCGATCCGGCCACCTCCTCGGCCCGTCCGTCGGCGCCGCGGCGCCACACCTGCGGGTGTTCACCGCCCTGCACCAGCCAGATCTCGGGCGTGCCATCCTTGTGCAGGATCTCCAGGCGCGTGATCGGACCGGATACATTGTTCGCGCCGAACCAGCGGCCCGAGAGGCGGACATCGGGTCCGACCCGCGGGAGCAACCGCAGCTCGAACTCGAGGTAGTAGGAATCGCCGAAGCCGATCTGCCGCGATGCCTCGAGGATGCGCTGCCCTTCCGCCTGATCGGGCAGGCCGATCGGTGCGTAGGTCGTCGACGGGGGCCGCCGGCGCGGCTGGGCATCGCACACGGCCACGCCGAGGGCGAGCGTGCAGCCCGCGAGCAGGACGGTGCGCCAGTTCACAGTCATGCCACCGTGAGACCGCGCGTCCGGAATTTGGTTACGGGTTGGCTGTCGGAGCCGCAGGAACGGACTCGGGGGCGGCAGCCGGCGTTTCGGGGGCGGTCGTCTCCGGACCCGCAGGCGCGGCGGACGAGTCGCTCGAGGACGGCTCGGCGGGCGCAGTCAGCGCCGGGCTGCTCGGCAGGGCGCCGGCAGCGGCTTCAGCCGCGCGGCGATGGTTGTAGATATAACCGAGATAGAGCCCGAGGCTGAGGACGAAAAACGTCACGGCGAGGTAGGTCGTCGCCTTGGTGAGGATGTTGCCGCTCTCGGCGCCAAACGCCGCCTCCGCCATGCCACCGCCGAGGGCCGCGCCGACGCCGCCATCGGACTTGGTGCGTTGGGCGAGGATGGCCAGCACCATGAGGATGCTGACAAGGACGAGGAAGAAGGTGCCGATGCCGAGGAGTACGCTCATGGAAAAGGGGTTGTTAGAATGGATTTGGCGCGGGCTTGTCAACCAGCGAGGCGGCACGGCAGAGGGTCGCGGTCGGCCGCCCAGCCGCCGTCCACCCGGCGGCCCGGCATGGGGGCCCTCTCGCGCCCCGGCCCCCGGCCCCGACCGTTGGGCTCCCGCGCCGGCCCAAGCTCTCTGCCAACCAGTGCGTTGCGCAAGCCCGAGATTCCTGCCACCGTGATGTGCGCGTGAGGGCGATACTGCGCACATTCCAAAGGCGGCTGACGGCGCTCGCGGCGCCCTGGGCGCAGAAGCCATTCCAGTTCGTGCCCGTCCTGCGCCATCTCCGCGACTACGACCATACGCTGGCGCGACGCGACGCCGGTGCGGGATTCCGGGTCGCGCTGCTCGCCCTCCCCGAGGCGCTCGTCTTCGCGCTCGTGGCCGGGCTGCCGCCCGAGCACGGCGTCTATGCGGCCATCACCGGCATGGCGCTCGGCGCCGTCTTCTCCGACAGCCGGCACGCCAGTCTCGGCCCATCGCTGACCACGGCCATCCTGCTGCTCAGCACCTTCAGCCACCTGGGAGTGCCCCGGGCCCAGCGCCCCGAAATGCTCTCCCTGCTCCTCGCGGTCACAGCCGTGATTTTGATCGGGGGAGCGTGGCTGCGACTCGCGCCTCTCACGCGGTTCGTCTCGCGCAGCGTCACCACGGGTTTCGTCGCGGCGGCCGGGTGCGTGGTCGCGGCGACCCAGCTCAAGCATGTGCTCGGGCTCGACCTGCCCGAGACGAGCGTCTTCCTGGAAAACATCGCCGGCGTGATCGACGCACTGCCCCAGGTGCGCTGGGAGACGCTGCTCATCGCGTGCGTCACGGCGGGCGGCTATCTCGCGCTCGCGCTGCGCATGCCGGGCGCACCCGCCGCGATCGTGAGCCTCGGGCTGGGCGCGCTCACCGCCTGGTTGTTGGCGCGTGGTGGATACGCGACGGATGCGGTGTCGCGGCTGCATCTCGCCTTCTCACCGACGGCGCCGGCTGATCTCGATTTCGGCCGCAGCGGTGTGCTGGTCAATTCCGCGCTCGCGCTCGCGCTGCTCACGCTAGTCGAGACATCCGTCGTGGGCCGCTCGTTCGCGGCGCGCGCGGGCGACCGCTTCGACGCGAGCCAGCAGATGTGGGCCCTCGGCGCGACCAACCTCGGCAACGCCGTGTTCTCCGGCATGCCGGCGTCGGTCTCGCTCTCGCGCTCGCGCCTGAGCCGGCGTTTCCGCGCGGCCACGCCGTTTGCCGGCATCTTCGCGGCCGCGTGCTGCGGGGGGCTGTTCGTGGTCGGCATCCCGGTGCTCGCTTTTGTGCCGGTGGCCTCGCTCGCCGCGCTCGCGATGGTGCTCGCGACGGAGATCGTGAGCCGGCACTACCTGCACGTGATCCTGCGCGCCTCGGCCGCCGACGCGACCGTGCTGCTCGTCACCTGGGGCGCCGGGCTGCTCTTCCGACTCGATGTCGCCCTCTACATCGGCGCCGGCACGTCGATCGTCTTTTTCCTGCGCAAGGTCGGCGTGCCGCAACTGGAGGAGTACGGGTTCACCGAGCAGGGTCAGCTCGCCGCAGTCGACCAGAAGGCCGAGCGCCCGATCCCGGACATCTCGATCGTGCACGTCGAGGGTGACCTGTTCTTCGGCGCGGCCGAGATCTTCCTCGAGCAAATGCGCCGCGTCTGCGACGACCCGAACCTCAAGGTCATCGTGCTGCGCGTGCGCAACGCCCACCATCTCGACGCCACCTGCGCGCTCGCGATCGAGGAGTTCCTGCGTTTCGCGCGTCAGCGCGGGCGCCATGTGATCGTGTCGGGCGCGCACCGCGGGATCTACCGCGTATTCCGCCGCTCCGGCCTGCTCGCACTGCTCGGCCGGGAGAACTTCTTCATGAACTCGCCGTCGAACCCGACGATCGCCACGCGCAACGCCCTGCGGCGTGCGCAGAAGCTCCTCGGAACGCGGCAGGCCAACATCCGTATCTACGTCGACCCGACAAAAAAGCCCGCCGGCGCCGACGAGTCACCCGCCGCGGCCGGAGGCCCGCCCGCATGAGCGCGATCGAAGAAACCCGCGCACTCTCGGTGCAGGCACGCATGCGTCGCCTCTTCACCGCGATCGACCTCGCGCCCTGGCGGCTGACCCTGGCCGGCTACTCGCGGGAGAAACTCCGCCCCGACGCGCGCGCCGGGCTCACCGTCGCGCTCGTCGCCTTTCCCCAGGGCATCGCCTACGCGGCCATCGCCGGTCTGCCCATCACCTACGGGCTCGTCGGCATGGCCCTCGCCTGCCTGCTCGGCCCGCTCTTCGCGAGTTCGCGCTTCGCCGTGTTCGGGCCGACCAACGCCACGGCCGTGCTCCTGCTCAGCGCCCTCGCGGCCGCAGGCGCGAGCGCGGCGGCGCCGACGCTGATCGCGCTGGTGCTGCTCATGGTCGCGCTGCTGCAGATCGCCGCCGCCTACCTCAACATCGCGAGCCTCATCGCCTATGTGTCGCGCAGCGTGATCGTCGCCTACATCACGGTGGCCGCCGTGCTGATCATCGCCAACCAGGCCCAGCACATCCTCGGTGTGCCGGCGAGCGAGGCGGTGACCCTCATCGGATCGATCCGCGACACGATCGCACGCGCACCCGGTCTCCACGCCGCCACGACACTCATCGCCGCGATCACCGCGGTCGTGATCGTGGTGCTCCGGCGCTTCGCTCCGAAGGCGCCGCACGTCGCCATCGCCCTCGGTCTCGGAGCGCTCCTGGGCTGGAGCGCGACGCAGATCGGCCACCCGGTGCCCTGCCTGCCGGCCGTGCATCTCGCCTCGTGGACGCCGGCCCTGCCCCTGCTCGACTCCGGTGCGATCAACCAACTCGCCGGCACGGCGCTCGCGATCGCGTTTCTCGGCATCCTGGAAAGTTCCTCCATTTCGAAGTCGCTCGCCGCCCAGGCGGGTGAGCGGCTCAACACCAACCAAGAGGTGTTCGCCATGGGCATGGCCAACCTGGGCAACGCCTTCCTCGGTGGCATGCCGGCCTCGGGTTCGCCGACACGCTCCGTCCTCAACATCACGAGCGGAGCCGCCACGCCGGCCGCAAGCATGCTGTGTGGTGCAATGACGGTCGTGATGATCCTCGGGCTCGGCGCGTTCATTCAGTTCATCCCCAAGGCGACGCTCGCCGTGGTGGTCGTCTCGATCTCGCTCTCGCTCATCAATCTCCGGCAGATCCGCTTCGTCGTGCGATCCACGCCAGCCGACGCCGCGGTCTTCGCCCTCACGGCTGGCTCGGCGCTACTCCTGCCGCTGGACTCCGCGATCTTCATCGGCACCGCGGCCTCGATCGTCTTCTTCCTGCGCAAGGCCGGCGCGCCCGAGCTCGTCGAATACGCCTTCAACGAAGCCGGCCAGCTCGCCGCCGTGCCCTCCGGCGACGAGCGCCCGCTGCCCGAGATCTCGATCGTGCACGTCGAGGGCAGCCTCTTCTTCGGCGCGGCTGAGTTGCTGCACGAGCAGATCCGCCGCGCGTGCGAGGATCCGAACCTGCGCATCATCATCCTGCGCCTGAAGCACGCGCACCATCTCGACGCCTCCGCCATCCTCGCGCTCGAGGAGCTCGTGCAGTTCATGCGCGAGAGCGGACGCGGCCTGGTCGTGTCAGGCGCGCGCAAGGACGTGGTGAAGATCTGCCAGCGCACCGGCCTGCTCGCGACGATCGGCCACGAGAATTTCTTCCCTGAATCCGAGCAGAACCCGACGCTCTCCACACGCAACGCCCTGCGCCGGGCCCAGGGCATCCTCGGGCAGAAGGAGGCAGCCGTGCGGGTGTTCAGCGAGATGCGGACCAAGACGGCGGCGGACGCACGGTAGGGAGGCCCCGCCCCGCCACCGCGTGCCCCTGCCTGCGCTGCCGCACGCCGTACGGCCGCAGACGGGCATCCGCGGCTCCAACAACCCGATACGCCGGCGCGCCGCTACGGCCCGAGCGTGAGGCAGACGCGACCGTCGCGCACAGACACGTCGCGCACGAAACCCACGCCGGTCTTCAGCCACCAAAGTCCGTCGGCCGGCACCTCGAAGATGGTATATCCCTCGAGCTCCGCGGCGAGCGCCTGCGCGAGCACGGGCTGGAGCGCGGCGGCCGCGGGCGCCACGCCGCCGACAAAGGAGAGATCGACCAGCTGGGCGCTGCGCAGCGAGACCCGCCGCGCCGTGCGGTCGTAGGCGAGCTGCGTGCGAATGGTCGCGATCCCGGGCACGCTCTGGCCGCCGTCGAGGATGCGCGCCTCCACGGCCAGGCGCACGCGCAGGTAGGTGCCGTCCGGATCAGTCAGGAACGTGGGCTTGTCGAGCTGGAGCCGCACCAGGTCGACGACGTTCTGGCGGATCGGGAACGCCTTGCGCACCTCGGCCTCGAGGATGTCACCGGGAACCACATACGTGAACCAGCCGCCCGCCGCGGGCGCAGGAGCGGCCGGCGCGGGGGCGCCGGGTACGGCGGAAGTCGTGGCCGGGGCGGAAACCACCGCCGGGGCCGGTGCCGCGCCGCCGAGGCGCAGGTCGCCCGGCAGGAACATCGACACGCCGACCACCACGGCCGTGGCGAGCAACACGAGCACGACGAGCACGATGAGGCATCCGCGTTTCTTCCGGGTCATGGTCGTCGGCAGGTTTTGATTCGGGCGGTCGCGGGGGGCACGGCTCAGCTGCCGACGCCGACCTTCTCGAGGATGCGCTGCAGGTCCTCGTTGCCCTGATACTCGATCACGATGCGACCCTTCTTGCGCGCGTGCTTGAGCAGCACGCGGGCGTTGAGGAAGGAGGTGAGCCGGCGCTCGATGTCGGCGATGGCCGTCGCCTCGGCCGGCGGGACGTGGCGGCCGCCGGCGGCGCGATTGCCGCCGCCCTTGCGGATGCCCTCCACCAGCGCCTCGGTGGCGCGCACGCTCAGGCCGTCCTCGATGATGCGGCGGGCGATGAGCAGTTGTTCCTGTTTATTGTCCAGTCCGAGCAGGACCTTGGCGTGGCCGGTCGAAAGCATGCCGCTGCCGAGAAACCCCTGCACCTCGGCCTCGAGCACTAGCAGGCGCAGCGAGTTGGCGATGGTGGCGCGCCCCTTGCCGACGCGCTCGGAGACGGCTTCCTGCGTGAGATCGAAATCGCGGATGAGACTGGCGTAGCCGTGCGCCTCCTCGATCGGGTTGAGACCCTCGCGCTGGAGGTTCTCGATCAGCGCCATCGTGGCCGCCGAGGAATTGCCGGCCTGCACGATGCGCGCCGGGATGCTCTTGAGCTTGAGCGACTGGAAGGCGCGCCAGCGGCGCTCGCCCGCGATGAGCTGGTATTTCCCGTCGACGAGCCGCACGACGATCGGCTGGAGCAGACCCTCGGCCGCGATGCTATCAGCAAGTTCCTTGATGTGGTCGGGATGAAACTCGCGTCGCGGCTGGTAGGGATTGGGCACGACCGAGCCGACCGGAATCTCCTGGTAACCCGGAGCGCTGGGCGCCGGGGCCGGCGCCGACGCGACATGCGCCGCGACCGGGGCGGCGGGCGGGGCCTTGGATTTGGAATCTGAGATTTCAGATTTGAGATCGGCGGGCGCCTTCGTCGCGGTCTTGGCGGTGCCACCGGAGATGATGGCGCCGAGGCCGCGGCCGAGGCGTGATTTGTGCGGGGTGGCCATGAAGGGGATGTCGGGAGACGAAAGGACCGCGACCGGCGATGCACGGCGGCCGCGTGGAGGGACGTGCGCTCAGCGCTGCGGGATGAAGAGAGTCTGGCCGACCTGCAGTTTGGTCGGGTCGGCGATCTTGTTGGCGTTCTGGATATCCTTCACCGTCGAGCCGAAGCGCGTGGCGATGCTCGCGAGCGTGTCGCCCGGCTGCACCTCGTAGGTGGTGCCCGGTGTGTTGGCCGGCAGCGGGGTGAACTGCACGGCGGGCGCGGTGCTGCGTGCGGAGCCCTTGGCCAGCGCGTCGAGCGCGGCGTTGGTCTGCTTGGCCAGGCGTTCCATCTGTTGCGTGAGCTGGATGGCCAGTTCCTTGTCACCGGCGCGCAGCGCCCGCTCGAGATCGGCCAGCGCGGCGGTCATCTGCGCCATGGTCACGTAATTGGCGTCGCCCTGCGCGCGCAGCCCGCTGTTCTCGCGCTTGAGCTGCTCGACCTCGACGGTCAGCTGGCGCGTGCGTTCATCGAGGATACGGATGTCCTCGCGCAGGCCGGCGATGACGGCGTTGAGATCCTGTGCACGGAGCGCCGGCGCCGCGGCGCAGGCGACGACGACCGCGAACGGAAGCACACGAAGCCAGAAGGCGGAACGGAAAGTCATGGCGAAAAACCTGCGACATTGACCCGGGCGGCACAATCCCAACCTTGCGCCAATCGCGCGGCCCGCGCACACGCGACGCGGGAGCCGCGTCATCCTCTGAACGGGGTGCGTGCGATCAGGTCGGGCATCGGCGCGGAGGCCAGCTGCACACCGGCCGGGATCGCCCGGCCGCGCAGGAACTCCGCGGCCGCGAGCATGCGGCCACCCGGGCGCTGCAGGCGCAGCAGACGCAGCACGCCCCGCCCGGTCGCGACGGCGAGTGCGTCGCCTCCACCCGCGAGCACGGTGCCGGGCGCCGCGGACCCTGGTGGCACAGGCGCGCCCTCGTCGGCCGCGGCGAGCCCGACCTTGATCACTTCGCCATCGAGATCGAAAAACGTGCCGGGCCAGGGAAACAGCCCGTTGACGCGGCGGGCGAGCACCCCGGCGGGTGCGGCGAAATCCAAGCGCCCGTCCTCCTTGCGCAAACGCCGCGTGAAGGTCACGGCCGCCTCATCCTGTTCGCGCACGGGCGGCTGCGGCTCGAGGGTCGCGGCCAGGTTGCGCGCGAGCAGCGGCACGCAGGCGCACGCGAGCTTGTCCTCGAGTGCGGCCGCGGTGTCGTCTGGCGCGATCGGCACGCGCTCGATGTCGAGCACCGGACCGGCATCGAGGCGCAGCACCATGCGCATGAGACTCACGCCGCTCTCCCGCGCGCCGGAGACGATCGCGCCCTGGATGGGGGAGGCCCCGCGCAACGCCGGGAGGATCGAGGCATGGAGGTTCCACACGCCGCAGGGAGGCAGGTCGAGCCAGTCCTGCCGCAGGATGTGGCCGTAGGCCATCACCAGGACCGCGTCGGGCTTCAGCGCGGCCAGGTCCTCCCGGGCCGCCGGCGTAAGCTTCTCCGGCTGGTGCACGGGCAGGCCGTGCTCGAGGGCCCAGAGCTTGATGCCGTTGGGCGTGAGCTTCTGTCCGCGCCCGGTCGGGCGGTCAGGTTGCGTGAATACGCCGACCACGGCGGCCTGCGCGCCAGCCTCGCGCCAGATCCACTCCAGCGCCGGAAGCGCGATCGGGTCGGAGCCCATGAAGACGAGGCGTTTCATCGCAAGAACAGACAAGGACGGCGGCATCGTGCACGCCCCGCAAGCGTCAACACGCCAGCCGCCCGCCACCACGACGCAGTCGCGTCACTCGGTCGGCTCCGGAGTCACGGCGCGCCGGAAATACAGGATCACGCGCGCATTCGGATCGAGTTTGCCCTCGCGGACCACGAGCGCGTTCCAGCCCGACGGCAGCGGCACAAACCCACCGAAACCCTCTTCCTGGACGAGCTTGTCCGGGTATTTCGCGAGCACGTCCGCGACCTTGGTGCGGATGGAGAAATTCTCCGGCGTGACAAACATCGTGGCCTGCGACGAGACCCAGGCGACCCGGTGTTTCTTGCCTTCCACGGCGACGGTGTAGTCGGTCTGCCCGACCGTCACCTCAAAGCACGGCAGGACTTGCGTGCGGCTGACGAGTTGCCACGAGAGCATGTCGGGCAGCGCGCGGATCGTCGTGCCGAGTTCCGGCACCGCCGGGAGGATGAGCTTGGGCGCGGGCGCCGCCGCCAAAGCCGCGACGGCGAGACCGAGAAAGGCGAGCCAGGGGAAAATATTCTTCATGCGAGGGAGGACGGGCGCAACGATGTCGGGTTCCGGGCCGGTCATCAAGCGGCGGCACCGCATCGACCGTCGAAACTCCTTGGAATCAGCGACTCCGCCCCTTGTCGCGACAAATCCAACCCGGGCCGGAGGCGCCGCCCGCCCGAAGGTGTTTCACCTACGCCCCCCCGGGAGCGACCGCCCGGATGCCACCCCATGCTTGATCTCCCAGCCGGAGCTGCCGATAAGGGACACGTTCTTTGCCAATCAGGTCGGCTTGTGATCAGCGCGGAGCCTCCCGGCCCAAGATCCGCGGGCGCTCCTTCTGATCATGAACACACGACCGATGAACGTCTCCGCTTCCCCGAAGCGCTCCCGCTCCACCTGGCCTCTGGCCCTGGGACTCTCCGGCCATCCAACGCCGTGGATCACCCCCGAGCACATGCAGCTGGCGCGGGAATTGACCGACGGGACGGCGACGCAGCAAAACGACCGCGAGACTGCTCGCGGTTCCTGGACGGAACGTCTCCTCGAGACATTCCTGAAGGGTCTCTCAACAGCGGGCCAGGCCCACGCGGCAGCGCGCGGGCTCATGCTCCAGTAAGCAAGACAACCAAACCGGGGCGAAGGGCGACCTTCGCCCCGGTTCTATTTTCGGACACGTCAGCCGACGCGGATCACGCTCCGCACCCTTCCCGGCCGGCGGCGCCGATCACCGGCCCGGCAGGGTCAACCCGCCTCCGCCCGCGGCGCCTTGCCGACGAGGTCGAAATGCACCGGACAGCCCGCGAGGTCGAACTTCTCCACGAGACCGGCCTCGAGGTAACGCCGGTACGACTCCGTGAGCCGGCGCGACTGGTTGCAGAAGAGCTTGATGCGGTAGGGACGCGTTCCGGTCTGCACGGCGTAGTAGATGCGGAAGCGCCGGCCCTCGATGTGCGGCGGCGGGTTCCGGTCGGTCAGGCGCAGCAGCACCTTGTTGAGCTGCCCGGTGGGCAGCTGCTCGTCGAGCCGGCCGTCGAGCGTGCGCGCCGCGCGCAGCATCTGCTCGATCGCGTATCCAGTCAGCGCCGACGTGAAGAGCACGGGAGAGCCCGGGCTGAAGAAGACCATGCCGGAGACCGACTCGGCGAACCCTTTCTTGAAGTGGTCGACATTCTCGTAGCCGGAGACGCGGCCCTCCTTGAAGGCCTGCAGCGCGAGGTCCCACTTGTTGACCACGATGATGAGCGGCTTGTGTGCGTCGACGACTTCGCCGCCGATCGCCTTGTCCTGCGCGCCCACGCCATCGACCGCGTCGAGCACGAGGTACACGACATCGGCCCGCTGGATCGCGTCGAGCGAGCGCTGCTGCGAAAAATACTCCACCGGCGACGCGAGCTTGGTGTTCTTCTTCAGGCCCGCCGTGTCGGTGAGCGCGAACTTCCAGGTCTCGCCCTTCTTTGAGCGGAAATCGAAGTCGAGATCGACGGCCTCGCGCGTGGTCCCGGGCACGTCGCTCACGATGAGCCGCTCGCGACCGATCACGCGGTTGGCGATGGAGGATTTGCCCACATTGGGCCGGCCGACGAAGCAGATGCGCAACCGCCGCGATTCGTCCCTCGGGGGGGGCGGCGGCGCGCCCGCGGCGATCTTCTCGAGGCGCGCGGCGATCTTCTCGCGCAGCTCCGGTTCTCCCGTGCCGTGCTCGGCGGAGACGGGCAAGGCCTCGCCCAGCCCAAGCCGGTAGGCCTCGGCCACGACCGCCTCAAACTTCACGTGGTCGACCTTGTTGAGGACGAGGAGCACGGGCTTGCCGCTCTTGCGCAGCTTCTGCGCGATGGTCTCGTCCTCTGGCGCCACGCCGTCCTTCGCATCGATGACGAAGAGGATCAAGTCGGCCATCTCGACCGCGAAGAGCACCTGCGCGTCGACGGCCTTGACGATCTGTCTCGGCGTGTCGCCCGGCGTGAGTCCGAACCCGCCGGTGTCGAGCAACGTGTAGCCGTCGACCTCATGGGAAATGATGTCGCGCGTCACGCCCGGCATGTCGTGCACGATCGAGATGCGGCGGCGGGCGAGCCGGTTGAAGAGGCGGCTCTTGCCGACATTGGGCCGGCCGACGATGGCGACGGTGCGTTGCATGGGTCGTCTAGTAGTGGGGAGCACGACGCGGGTAGCGAGGAGGAAAACGGCCGGCGCCCATCGCCCACGCGCACCGGCCGCCCCGGGGCATGATCATACCTGAGGCGACCATGACTCGGCGGCGGGCTGCGGCGGCGAGGGTGCGCTGCGTGCGACGAGGCCAATCCGCCGCGGGGAGCCCCTTACTTCTTCAGCGACGCGACGTAGCGCTCAATGCGGTCCGTCGCGACGATGAGCTGCTCGTAGCTGGTGGCGAAGCAGGCGCGGACGAAGCCGGCGCCGTTCTCGCCGAAGGCCTTGCCCGGGACGACGGCCACGCGCTCGGCCTGGAGCAGGCCGACGGCGAAGTCCTTCTCCGCCATGCCCGTCGAGGTGACGTCCGGGAAGGTGTAGAACGAACCGCGCGGCATGTGGCACTTCAGGCCGATCTCGTTGAAGCGACGCACGATGAAGTCGCGGCGGCGATGATACTGGTCGCGCATCTGCTTCATCGCGTCCTCGCCGCGCTCGAGCGCCTCGATCGCGGCCTCCTGGGCGATGATCGAGGCGCACATCATCGAGTACTGGTGCACCTTCATCATCGCCTCGATCAGGTCGGCCGGGCCGCAGCCGAAGCCGATGCGCCAGCCGGTCATGGCAAACGCCTTGGAGAAACCGTGCAGGAAGATGGTGCGCTCCTTCATGCCCGGCAGGCTGGCGATGGAGACGTGTTCGCCGTCGAAGGTCAGCTCGGAGTAGATCTCGTCGCTCAGCACGATGAGGTCCTTCTCGATGGCGAACCTGGCGATGGCCTGGAGCTGCTCGCGGCTGCACGTGCCACCCGTGGGATTGCACGGCAGGTTGAGCATGAGCAGCTTCGTGCCCGGCTGCCACGCGGCGATGAGCGCCTCGGCCGTGAGCGCGAAGTTGTCTTTCGCATACGTCGGCACCGGGATGCCGATGCCGTGCGTGAGCGTGACGCTCGGGTGGTAGCTCACATAGCACGGCTGGTGAAACATCACCTTGTCGCCGGGATTGATGAGCGCGCGGCAGGCCAGGTCGATCGCCTCGGAGACACCGACGGTCACGAGGATCTCGTCCTCGGGACGGTAGGCGACGGAGAAGTTCTTCCCGACGTACTTGGCGATGGAGCGGCGCAGCTCGATCAGGCCGAGGTTCGAGGTGTAGTGGGTTTTCCCCTTCTCGAGGGCGTAGATGCCCGCCTCGCGGATATGCCAGGGCGTGCGGAAATCCGGCTCGCCGATACCCAGCGAGATCACGTCCTTCATTTTCGCCACGATCTCAAAAAAGTCGCGGATGCCCGACTTGGGCAGGTCGACGACGTGGCGCGCGATGAATTTCTTGGTGTCCATGGTCGTGAGGCGCGGATCAGGACACGGTGCCGCGGATCGACTCACTCAATCCGCACTCCGCAATCCGAAATCCGCAGTCAACTCAGGGTGAGACCTTGAGCCGGTCGTTGTCCTCGACCTCGGTTTCGATCTGGTAGCCGCCCTCCTTGTAGGAGCGCAGCATGAAGTGCGTGCTGGTGGAGAGCACGCCCTCGAGGGTCGAGAGTTTTTCCGACACGAAACTCGCGACCTTCTGCAAGCTCGAGCCGTTGACGACCAGGAGCAGGTCGTAGCCGCCGGAGACGAGGTAGCAGGACTCGACTTCGTCGAACCGGCTCACGCGCTCGGCCAGGCGGTTGAAGCCGCCTCCGCGCTCGGGCGTGATGCGCACCTCGATCAGGGCCCGCACGGCCACGGCGGCGGCCGCCTCACGGGAGAGATCGAGCACCGGACGCCAGCCGAGGAAGATTTTCTCTTTCTTCAACTGTTCCAGGCGCTGGTTGACTTCGGCCTCGGTCAGACCCGCGACCTTCGCCATCTCGGCGGTCGAGAGTCGGCCTCCTTCGAGCAACAGCTTGAGAACAGAATTCATACGAGTCGCGAGCCTCGCAGACAGGGAAACCACTTATCCACACTAATTTTCACGAAGAGGGACCCGGAACGTGGAGAAACCGCTGATCTGCGCTGATTCACGCTGATCTCAAACGGCCGGTTCGCCATCAGCGTCAATCAGCGAACATCAGTGGTTCTCTCGCCCGTCCGAGGATTGAGAAAATTGGTGTTCATTCGTGTCCATTCGTGGTTCACCCTCCCCGACTTTCACGATGTTCGAATCACTCACCGAGAAACTGGGCCAGGCCATGCGCAACCTGCGCGGCGTGGGCAAGCTGTCCGAGGAAAACATGGAGGCGGCCCTCAAGGAGGTGCGCACCGCCCTGCTCTCGGCCGACGTCCATTTCAAGGTCGCCCGCGAGTTCATCGACCGCGTGAAAGCCGCCTGCGTCGGCCAGGAGGTGATCAAGTCCGTCACCCCCGGTCAGCAGGTCATCAAGATCATCCACGACGAGCTCGTCGCGCTGCTCGGCGAAGGCGCCACGGCCCTCTCGCAGAAGAAGCCCCTCAAGATCATGCTCGTCGGCCTGCAGGGCGGCGGCAAGACCACGACGGCCGCCAAGCTCGGCCGCCTGCTCCAGAAGAAGGGTTACGCCCCGATGCTGGCCGCGTGCGACATCTACCGCCCCGCCGCCATCGACCAGCTCGAGGTCCTCGCGAAGCAGGAAAACCTCGGCTTCTTCGCCGACCGCACCTCCCGCGATGTGCCCGCCATCGGCGTGGCCGCGATGAAGGAGGCCGACCGCACGAGCGCGACGCTCACGATCTTCGACACCGCCGGCCGCCTCCAGATCGACGAGGCGCTCATCCAGGAAATCAAGGACCTCAAGGCCCGCGTGCAGCCCGACGAGGTGCTGCTCGTGGCCGACGGCGCCCTCGGCCAGGAGGCGGTCAATGTCGCACGCACCTTCCACGAGGCGGTGCAGCTCACCGGCCTCGTCCTGACCAAACTCGACGGCGACGCCCGCGGCGGCGCAGCGCTCTCGATGAAGTCGGTCACCGGCGTCCCGATCAAATTCGTCGGCACGGGCGAAAAGGTCGGCGACTTCGACGTGTTTTATCCCGACCGCATGGCCCAGCGCATCCTCGGCATGGGCGACGTCGTGTCGCTGGTCGAGCGCGCGCAGGAGGTCATCGACCAGAAGGAGGCCGAGCGCATGGCCGAGAAGATGCGCAAGGCCGACTTCAATCTCGAGGACATGCTCGATCAGATGCGGCAGATCAAGAAGCTCGGCTCGATGGAGTCGCTGCTCTCGATGATGCCCGGCATGAGCGGTGTAAAGCTCGGCGACGAGGCCGAGGGCCAGATGAAACGCACCGAAGCGATCATCCTCTCGATGACGCGCAAGGAGAGGCAAAACCCGAACGTGCTCAACGGCAGCCGCCGCCTGCGCATCGCCAAGGGCTCAGGTGTAGGTGTCAGTGAAGTCAATGCCCTCCTCAAGCAGTACGCCCAGATGCGCAAGATGATGAAGATGTTCAAGGGCGGGAACATGAAGAAGCTCATGCGCCAGATGGGCGGCAAGGGCGGACCCGGCGGCGGTTTCCCCGGAATGGGTGGCGGGATGCCGCGGATGTAACTCGCACCACGCAGGCGACCTGCGTCCGCATGGTTAGGTGTTAACCGCGGAGAACACAGAGGGCACAGAGGACGGAGTTGGCCACAAGAGGCACAAGGGCTCCGAACTCTGAGTCCGATCCCTTCGTGCCTTCTGCGCCCCGCGGACTCGGGATGGCCAGCTCGTCCGGGCTCGTTCTCCGTGCTCTCTGTGCCCTCTGTGGTTCAAATCCGAACCACACGACGCTTCACTACCCGCTGGCCGGCTTGACCGCCGCCAACCGCTCGGCCGCGTGGCGCAGGCCCTGCATGATCTCGATCTGGCGGTCGACGTCCTTGGTCGCGGTGGTGATCATGCGGTCGCGCTCGTAGTGGCGCAGCGCGTCGGCCACGAGCGTCGTGGCGAGGCCGTGCATCTCCGGACAATTCCTGAACGCGTCGGCCGACTGCTCGGGGTCGAGGTTGTCGAGGACGAATTCGGCGAAGAAATGCGTCTGGTGCCGCACGTAGAGGTTGGCGCCGAAAGCAAAGAGCTCGATGGCGAGCGGGCGAAACCGCAACACGCCCTTGGCCTCCCACTGTCGCGCCAGCGCGAGGGCCTCGTCGGCGGCGTCGGTCATGGCGTTGAGAAACTCGCGGGGCGCCGAGCCGTTGCCACGTGCCTCGACGAGCGCGGCGATCGCGCGGCACACGCCGCGGCGCGCCTTGATCGCGATCTCGCCGGCGACGGGATTGTCGCGCTCGAGTCCCTCGACCGCGATCCGCGCCTGGTCCGACTCCGCGCGCGCCGCAGCTGGGTCGAACGTCGGTGCGTCACCGACGAGCAGGAGATTGGCGGCGTTCGCGTGCGCGGCGCCGAGGTGCAGCCGGAAGTCCGGGTGTTTCTCCGCGGGCGTGCCGCGGATCAACTCCGCGATGCCGCGGTGCACCTGGACGGCCTGGGCGATCGCATCGGGCGAGCGCAGCGCCTCAAACACGGCCGCACGACTGCCGTGCGCGGCGATGACCTGGGCCATGAGCTGCGGCGACTGGCGCACCGGGAGCGTGTCGAGGAGCGCGATGGCCTCGTCATAGCTGGCGAGCGCCTGCCGCAGGTTGGTCTCTCCCCCCTGACGCGCGAGGGCGTCGCCGCGCCCCAGAAAGCTGGAGGCCTGGGCGTGCACGAGCGCGGGGTGCTTGTGAGCGGCGAGCAACTCACGGCGCAGGCGGATCGCCTCGTCGAAGCAGCGGATCGACTCCGGCAGGCGCGGCTCGAGGTTGAGCACGAGGAGCACGACGCCCCGGCGCATCCAGGCCGCGGCGAGAAGGTTCCGCGCCTCGGGTGTGGGTGTGGACCCGACAAACGCGCGCAGCAGTTCGATCGAGGCCTCCGCATGGGCCGCGGCGCGACCGAGCGAGGCGGCGTCGCCGGGAATCGTGAGTTTCTCGGCCTCGGCGATGAGTTCGAGCGCGTGCGCGAGGCGTGGGTCGGCGGGTTTCTGCGGTGCGTCTGCCATCGGCGTGGGAAAAGTCGAAATGCCGACGATGGCGCCGCACGGCCGGCGGGGACAAGCCAACAGCACGGGCGGCCGCGTTTGCCAAACGCGGCTGCACGAGAGCCCATCGCGTAGCCGCGTTGTCCAAACGCGGCCTTCGCCTCGCGGGGGCCTCCGCGAGGCGTCCCTACCTCAAGGCGTCGCAGCGGCCTGGGCTTCCGCGGCCGGAACAGCAGGCGCAGCGGGTGCGGATGGGGGCGCCGGGTTCACCAGCGCGTCGCGCTTGGCCGGAAGGCCGTTGAAGGTCCACTCGGCCACGTTGAAGCCGCGGCGCGTCATGAGGGTGTTGATCGGATCGTCGGCGCGCGAGGACTGGACCCACAACTCGGCCGGTGGAGCAGCCGGCGTCGGCGGAGGAGGCGGCGGGGTGGAGCCGTCGGCCGGTGCCTCGGGCGCAGGCGGCGCAGGAGGCGTCGGCGGCTGGGAGGCGGTGATGGTGAAGACGCGCCCATCCTGGAGCGTGACCTTGAAGGTGCGTGCGTTGGCGCGGCCGGAGATGGTCTCGAGCGCCACCGGGTTCGTCGTATCCATGAACCGGAGGCCGGCCAGCTTGCCGGCCAGCGCGCTGACCTCGCTGTCTTTGAGCGTCTCGCCGTCGAGCAGGTCCGGACACTTCCAGATTCCCTTCCCGTCGACGCGGTTGACCGAGAGTTTTCCGCCGTTTTCCGGGAACTGGATCTCGATCCCGACGACATCGTCGGCCTTGGCCGGGACGAGCACGGCATCGGCCCAGCTCTTGGCCGTGGTGTCGAGCCAGCCGCTGAAGCCGGAGAGGTAGGCCTTGGTCTCGTCGCCGAACTTCACGAACTTGCCGCCCTTCTCGGGGCTGTTGCCCAGGTTGAGCGTCCAGAAGGCCGTGCCGTCCTTGTCGCGGAGCTCGATGCGGTCGCCGCTGAAACCGAGCGTGCCGACGCGCTCGGGCGTGGAGCCCACCATGCGCGTGATCTTCGCCTCAGATTTCGTCAGGTCCTCGATCAGGCGCTGGAACTTTCCCCAGTCCGCCGGCATGTCGAAATACTCCTTCACCACGCCCGCTTTGAGGGCGGCCGCATCGACCCCGGTGAGTGTCACCTCATTGCCGCCGCTGCGCAGGAAGAACTGCGAAGCCTTCGCGATTGTCGCGCTGTCGAGCAGCGGCTGGCCGATGCGGGCGTCGAGGACAGGGCCGGCGTTGTCGTTCCGGTTGAAGAACCAGACAGCCGCCGTCACGACACCGAGGGCGCCGACGGCGAGGGCAAGGGATTTGACCTTCATGGGTGAGACTCAGGCCGCCTTCTCGCGGCGGTTGCGATTGAGGAAGAACGTGATCCCGAACGCGCCGACGAGGGCCGGCACGCCGAGGAGGTTGATGACGGTGAGCAGGTTCTTGAGCGCGTCGACGTCCTCGCGCAGCGCGCGCCGCGTCTCGCGCAGGCGGCTGCGGATGTCGGCCTCGTCGGCGCGGTAGGCGGCGATCTCCGCCTCGACCTCGGGCGTGAGCACGAGGCGCTTCACGCCGCCGTCGGCCTGCATCTTCTCATTGATCTTCTTCTCCACGTCGGAGAGGCGCGTCTGCAGTTCATCGACCTGGGCGTTGAGCCGCTGCTGCGCGGCGCGCTCCATCTCGCGGATCACCTCGAAGGGGCGCAGGACCGTGGCCTTGCCGCGCACGGAGACGAGGTCCTGCGAGCCGCCGAGGAAGTCCATGACGTTGCCCGAGAAGACGTAGTTGTCGTTGAGCGGCTGCACCAGGCCCATGATGCCGAGCGAGCGGACGCTGAAGTTGTCCATGAGCCAGTCGGTGTCGGCCACCACCACCAGCGCGCTGGGCTGCGCCGACTCGGTGATGACCGGCGTGGTGTCGACCACGGGCTCGGCGGGCTTGGCCTCGTCCGCGGGCTTGTCGGTCGCGGCGGCCTCGCCTTCGGTCTTGGGCTCCTCGGGTTTGGGCGGATCCTTGGGCGCGCCGCCGGGGAAGGCGGTCTTGAATTTGCCGCGCACGAGGACGGCGAGGTTCTTCACCGCGCCCTCGGGTTTGATCTGTTTGGCGATCTCGGCCGGCGGGGTGAACTGCATGGTCATTGCCGGCACGCCGCCCGCCTTGTCCGAAGTCGTGACGAGCGGCGTCACTTCGTATCCACGATCCGAGGCCACGGAGATCGAGCCCGCCTCGACGAAGAGCATCTTCTGCAGGCCGCTGGTCGGGAGCGCGTCGCGGGAGAACTGCGCCGCGCCGAGGTCCATCCACACCGGATACTCCATGAGCGTCTGGCCGGTGTTGACCTTAGTCGCGAGGCTGGCGTCGCCGAGCACGGTCTGCGCGTCGTAGGTGATACCCCAGGCGGCGAAGAGGCGCGGCAGGTCGCTCGAGTTGCCCTGCTGCATGCCCATCATCATCTGCTGCTGCCGGTTCTGCGCCTTGAGGATGTAGGAGGAGGGATCCACGGCGATGAACGCGGGTTTGCCCGAGAGCACGTACTGGTCGATGGCAAACAGGAGCTTCTCGCTCAAGTCCGTGGGATGGATCACGGCGAGCAGGCTCAGGCCGTCGGGCAGTTTCTCGGCCGTGGGTTCGATCTCCACGACGTCGAAGCGCTGCTGCCACTCCTGGTAGGAAAACTGCGCGGGCTGCGCGCGCTGGCCCTGCATCTGCAGCTGCATCGCCATCTCCGGGGGCGTGCCGCCGAGGGGCACGCCGGAGATGACGCCGAGCTTGGGTTTGGTGAACTCCTGCACCGAATAGATGAGCTGTGAGATGTCGTACTCGAGGTACGGCTCGCGGCTGGGCGCGAAGAGGGGGATCGCCTTCTCCTGGTCGGCGAGCGTGACCGAGAGGCCGAAGTAGACCGTCTCGCCCGAGGCCACCGGCTGCGGCTCGAGCCCGAGGCGGCGCGCGGCGATCTCCTCGTCGGTGTCGGGCTTGGGATCGATCACCTTGAGCGAGATCTTGCCGCGCGACTTGGCCACGTACTGGCGGAGCATCTCCTCCACGCGCGTGGCGTAGTTCTTGAACTCGATCGGCACGTCGGCGTTGGAGCGGCTGAAGTAGAATTCGAGGGCGATGGGTTCCTCGATCTTCTCGAGCACGCGCACCGTGCCCTCGGAGAGTGAATACACGCGGTCCTGCGTAAGATCCCAGCGGAGGGGAACGAAGCGCACGAGGATATTGAGCAACACGAGGCCGGCGAAGAGCAGGGCGACGGCAACGACTTTACCACTGAGTTTCATGGCGTGAGGCTTTCGTTGTCGGAGGGGTTCAGCGCTCCAGGACGATCACGTTGACGAGCAACGCGAAGGCGGTGAGCGAGAAGAAGTAGATGAGCGAGCCGAGGCTGAGCAGCCCGCGCGCGATTGCGTCGAAGTGCGGGTAGAAGCCGAAGTTGGCGATCACGTCGACCAGCCCGACCGGCAGCACACCGCCGAGCAGGTCGTTGACGCGGCCCAGGCCGACGATCGCGAACATCAGGCACACGAACAGGCCGATGACGAACGCGACCACCTGGTTGCGCGTGAGCGCGGAAGCGAGCGAGCTGATGCCCAGGTAGGGCGCAGCGAGGAGGATGGCCGCCAGGTAGCTGGCGAAGATCACGCCCCAATCCGGATCGCCGAGGTAGCCGACGGTGATCGCGAGCGGGAACGTGAGGATCACGCCGACCGAGATGAAAGCCCAGGCGGCGAGGAATTTTCCGATCACCGCCGCGGTCGTGGAGACAGGCAGCGTAAACATCAGCTCGATCGTGCCCGACCGGCGCTCCTCGGCCCAGAGGCGCATGGCCACGGCCGGGATGAAGAAGACGTAGAGGAAGACGAGCGGCACGAACATCGGCTCGAGGTTGGCCGTGCCGCGGTCGAAGAAGTCCATCAGGAAAAACGTCACCGCGCCGACCACGAGGAGGAAGGCGGCGAGCACGACGTAGGCGACGGGCGAGCGGAAGTAGCCGAGAAACTCGCGTTTGAAGACGGGACAAACCTGGTTCATGGCGTGGGTCTTTCTCAGCGGGTGAGCTTGCGGAAGATGTCGTCGAGGCGACCGGTGTCGCTCTTCGACTTCAGCGAGGCGGGCGTCTCATCGACGATGACCTTGCCGCGCGCGATGATGATGGCGCGCGTGCAGATCGCCTCGACCTCCTCGAGGATATGGGTGGAGAGGATGATGGCCTTGTTGGCGGCCATGCTCGTGATGATCTTGCGGACCTCGTGCTTCTGGTTCGGGTCGAGTCCGTCGGTCGGCTCGTCGAGGATGAGCACGGGCGGATCATGCAGCACGGCCTGCGCGAAGCCGACGCGCTGCTTGAAGCCCTTCGAGAGCGTCTCGATGGTCTGGTGACGCACCTCGGTGAGGCGGCAGAGCTGCAGCACCTCGTCGATGCGCTTGGCGGCCGCGGCCTTGTCGCCGATGCGGCGCACGTCAGCGATGAAGCCAAGGAACTCCAGCACCGTCATCTCCTGGTAGGCGGGCGAACTCTCGGGCAGGTAGCCGATGCGGCGTTTCACCTCGAGGGGCGCCTCGTGCACGTCGAAGCCGTCGACCACGGCGGTCCCGGCGGTCGGCGGGATGTAGCCGGTGATCATCTTCATCGTGGTGGACTTGCCGGCGCCATTCGGCCCGAGGAAGCCGAGGATGTCCCCGCGCTTGACGGAGAAGGACACGCCTTCGACGGCGCGGATGGGCCCGTAGTGTTTAACCAGACCTTTGACTTCAACCATGTGGGGAACGCGGTGTTGTGGGGGTTTTTCTGAAAAATGAGGGTGTGCGGGCCGGCAAGGGAAAATCGGGCGCGGGGCGATTACAGTTTTGAAAGGACGGCGCCTGCGGCGCGCGCGAGGCGAGAGGCCAGGGCGATCGGCTCAGGCTGAAAACCCATCGACCTGGCGTCTCGCCCATCGCCCGCTTCAGAGCAGCGTCCCCTGCACCGGCGTGCGTTCGCCGCCCTTATCGGAGGGCTTGGTGCTGAGGTGGCGCGGGGGTTTGGCCACGCGCGCGGCCACGGCGGCCTCACGGTCGGCCACGATGCGATCGCACATCGCCTGCACGTGCAGCATGAGCCACTGCGCGGTGATGCTGCCCTCGGTGTAGTCGGCCGGACCGTAATGGTCGATGCGGCCCACCTGCCGGAGCCGATCGTTCTGCTCAAACTCGTCGCGCCGCTTCGGGTTGTAGACGCCGTAGGTCTTGCCGCCGTTGCCCTTGACGACTGAAAAACACGGCACGTCGCTCGGGCCGTCGGCCGTGTAGATGATATTCTGGAACGGGATGCGGCGATCCTCGGGCCGGATCTGGGCGTTGACGTCGATGGCGGCGTTCTTGTTCGTGCCCTTGTTGATCTCGAAGAGGGCGCGGGTCTTGATCGTGTTGTCGATGATCGAGCCGACCTGCGCGATCTCCAGCGGGGTCTCCAGGCCGAACTCCGCCTGCGCGAGAAAGCCCGGCGGCAGCGGGTTCTCGATGAACTCGCAGGCCCAGATGCCGTCGACGAACGGGGCGATCGCGCTCCCGCGCACCATCTCGGCGATGCCCGTGCTGACGATGTAGTGCTCGAGCGTGATGTCGTGCTTCACGTACTGCGGCTGCGAGCGGACGAAATCGCGCAGGGATTTGAAAAACTCCGGCAGACCCGGATAGAAGACGATCTCGCGCCCGAGTTCGCGCAGCATCGCGTTGTTCAGGCCCTTCATCGCACCCTCGCGCACATAGGAGAGCAGGTGATTGAGGTAGGCGCTCTCGCCGGAGACGTGGTAACCGCGCTGGCGGTAGCGCTCGCCCAAGGCGTTGGTCTCGGTCCAGAAGGTGTTCTCGTCGACCCCGAACCGCCGGAACAACGGCGCCTGCATGTAGCCCGGGATGAGCGTCTTGTCGAAGTCCCAGACGCAGGCGATGATGTTTTGCGTGAAGAGGACCGTGGCCATGAAGAAGCCGCGGTTGTAGCGGGGTGCCCGACACGGGGAAAGGCTGAATTGGGGACCTGCGCCTCCTTCCGGCCGCCCGGGGATGAAGCGATGTGCGCGGAATCGCGTTCGCCGCGTTTTCAGCCTTCCGCTTTCCCGCCTTCGGTCTTTCTTTGGGAGCTTCGACCCATCGCGCATGGCCAACCTTCCCGACCTCTCCGCCTTCCAGCTTCGCTTCGAGGAACTCGACGCGGCCATGGCGGAGCCGACGTTCTTCTCGAATCCGAAGCGCGCCGCCGAATACACGCGCGAACACCAGCGCCTGCGCCGCCTCCTCGATGACGCGGCCACGTTGAAGGTCGTCGAGCGCGACCTCGCCGAGAACGAAGCGCTCGCCTCGCCCAACTCCTCCGACCCGTCGCTGCGCGAACTCGCCGAAGCCGAACTGCCCGCGCTGCGCTCCCGCCGCGACGAACTCGAAAAAACCATCCTCGCCGCCATGCTCCCGCCCGAGCCGGGCGACTCGCGCAATACCATCATGGAAATCCGCGCCGGCACCGGCGGCGACGAGGCCAGCCTCTTCGCGGCCGAGCTCTACCGCATGTATGTGCGCTATTGCGAGGGACGCGGCTGGTCGGTGGAGACGCTCGACTCGTCGCTCTCCGAGCGCGGCGGCTTCAAGGAGGTCACCTTCACGGTCAAGGGCGAGAACGCCTACCGCACGCTCAAGTTCGAGAGCGGCGTGCACCGCGTGCAGCGCGTGCCCGCGACCGAGGCCAACGGCCGCATCCACACCTCGACGGTGACGGTCGCCGTGCTGCCCGAGGCCGAGGAGGTCGACATCGAGATCAACCCCGCGGAACTCGAGATCACCGTCGCCCGCGCCAGCGGCCCAGGTGGCCAGGGCGTGAATACCACCGACTCGGCCGTGCAGATCCTGCACAAGCCCACCGGCATGATCGTGACCTGCGCCGAGCAACGCTCCCAGCAGAAAAACCGCATCCAGGCCATGACCGTGCTGCGTTCACGCCTCCTCCAGCAGAAGATCGAGGAGGAGCAGGCAAAATACGCCGCCCACCGCCGCAGCCAGATCGGCACGGGCGACCGCAGCGAGCGCATCCGCACCTACAACTTCCCGCAGAGCCGCCTCACCGACCATCGCATCGGCCTGACCCTGCACAACCTCCCGCAGGTGATGGAAGGCCGCATCGGCGACGTGATCGAAGCCCTCCTCGCCGCCGACCAGGACGAGCGCATCAAGACACTCACCTCGAAGCCGGTCGTGTGACGAGTTCCCGATCCGGCCACAGAGGGCACAGAGGAGACACGGAGATCATGGAGCCGCGGCTCGAACTGGGTGCTCATTGCACATCTCTTTGGATTTCTCTGTGAACTCCGTGCCACCTCTGTGCACTCTGTGATCCTCTCCGTCGCCTCCTCCCCGCGCCCATGCTGACCCTCCTCGACATCGTGAAGCGCACGACCGACTTCTTCGCGAAGCACGGGATCGAGAGCGCGCGGCTCAACGCGGAGCTGGTCATCGCGCATGCGCTCGGCATGAACCGGATGAAGATCTACCTCCAGTTCGAGCGACCGCTCACCGAGAAGGAACTCGAGTCCATCCGGCCCCTCGTCAAACGCCGCGCCCAGCGCGAGCCCCTCGCCTACGTGCTAGGCACCGCGCCCTTCGGCGACCTCACACTGCGGGTCGACCGCCGCGTGCTCGTGCCGCGTCCCGAGACCGAGCAGCTGGTCGAGATCGTCAAGGACGCCTTCGCCGCCACGCCGCCCGTGCGTATCCTCGACCTGGGCACAGGCAGCGGTGCGCTCGCGCTCGGGCTGGCGAGGGCCTTCCCGGCCGCGCGCGTGGTCGCGGTCGACGCGAGCGCCGACGCCCTCGCACTCGCGCAGGACAACGCCGCGGCCTGCGGGCTCGCCGGTCAGGTGGAATTTCGCGCCTCCGACTGGTTCGCCGCCATCCGCGCCGACGAACGCTTCGACCTCATCATCTCCAACCCTCCCTACCTCACCGAGGCCGAGTGGGCCGAGGCGCAGCCCGAGGTGCGCGACCACGAGCCGAAGCCGGCCCTTGTCGCCGCCGACGCCGGGTGCGCCGACCTGCTGAAAATCATCGCCGCCGCGCCACGCCATCTCGCGCCCGGCGGCTCGCTCTTTCTCGAGACCGGCATCGACCAGCACCCACGCCTGCTCGAGGCCATCGCCGACGCCGGCCTCATCGAGGGCCGTTCGATCCAGGATTGGAGCGAACGCCCGCGCTTCGTCGCGGCAATGCTGCCCAGGTAGGGTGAGGCCTCTGGCCGAGCCGCGACCGTACACCCGCCGCAGCCGCGGCTCGGCCAGAGGCCTCGTCCTACCCCGGACACGACTCGCCGAGGCTCACATCAGCCGCTGCCCCGCGGCCGACTTGGCGATCAGCGTCTCCAGTCTCCGGACACGCGTCGCCTCCTGCTTCGCGCTGATCACCCACCATGTCGCGACTTTTCGATAGCTCGGCGGCTGCGCCCCGAAGAAGGCCCAGGCCTTCTTGTTCCGGCGAAACACCCGCAATTGCTCCGGCCCGAAGACCGCGCTGGCGCGCTCGAAGGAATACCGCGCCGTGCGTCCGCTATCGCGCGCCGCAAAGGCCGCGAGCCCGGCCCGGGCCATGCGGCCGAGTTTGATCAGCTCCTGCGCGCGCCGTGTGTTCACGTCGCTCCAATAGCTCCCGGACTTTCTCGGCGTGAAGCGATTGGTGTAGCTCGTGGCGTCGACCTTCTTGCGGATTCCGTCGATCCAGCCGAAACACAGGGCCTCGTCGAGCGCCTCGGCATAGGTGATGCCGCCCAGGCCGGAATCCTTTCGGCGGAATCCCACCCACGCCTCCTTCGCGGAACCGTGATGCTGCTCCAGCCACGCGCGCCAGGCGCATGCGTCCGCGAAGAACTGAATCTCGGGTGTGCTCTTCATCATGCCGGCCTCCAAGAGAAGGCCAAGGGCGGCGCGCCCGCAAACCGCGAGCGCGCCGCCCCCCTTCATTCCTGAGTCACTCCTGCACTCCAGTGGCACGGCCGCGCCACCGGAAAGTCGTTCACGATGCCGGTGCCTTCGCCTTCTGGTGGAGCACCACGCTGTTGCCGTCGGGATCGGCGACGACCGCGAGGCGGCACACCGGGCTGTCCATCGGGTCGAGGTAGAAGCGCACGCCGGCCGACTTCAGCTCCCTGACCGCACTCTCGAGATCGTCGACCTCGAGCGCGACGCCCGGACCATCGGGCGAGGGTTTCCATTTGTCGGGCGACATGTTGGAGAGCGCGAGCGTGCCCGAGCCGATGTCGAACTCGACCCAGGCCTTGCCTTCGTGCTCCCAAATCTCGCCCGGCTTCAGGCCGAGGAGCTTCTCGTAGAAGGCGCGAGCGCGCGCCATGTCAGTGACAGGATAGCCAACGAAGGCGATAGCGGTGATCTTCATGCGGGTGTGTTTTTGAGTTTGTGGATGGTGGAGGGGAAACAGGGGCGGCCTCGTGCCGGCTCGTCACGTAGACAAGGACGCCGTTCGGGTCGCGCACGACGCAGCGACGCCTCCCGGAGAGCGTCGTCTCCGGATCGCACACGATCTCCGCGCCGCGAGACGCGAGGTGGGCGTGGAGCGCGTCGACGTCGTCGCTCTCGAAGGCAAGCCACACGCCGGCACCGCGCGTCGACTGCGACAGAGCCGCCGGCTGGCCGTCGCCGCCCGCCTGCAACACCGCGAGGCGTGAACCGTCGGCCCGCCCGAGGAGGGCGAACTCGCCGCTGATCTCGATCGGTGCGAAGCCGAAATGCTCGAAGTAGAACTCGCAGGTCGCGACGAATCGCGCCGTGACGATCCCGGAGTGCAGGGCGGAGGGGGATGCCGTGCTCAACATGATGGCGCAGATCATGCCACACGCTCCTGACAACAGTATGTCAGGAGTGTCGCGCAAGCACGCGTTTTGCCTGCGCGCGCACCTCGGCGCGCAGGCTCGCCGGGGCGATCACCTCGGCCTCGCCGCCGAGCGAGACAATCCAGCGCGCGAGCCACGGATAGGAGAATGTGCGCATCTCCGCCTCCACGCCGCCGCGCGCCGGGCGCTCGATCCCGAGCCCGCCGTAGGACTCGCGCCGCGCGCGCTCGAGCACCACCTCGGAAAACCAGACGGTGGCCGGAAAAGTCTCCATGCGCGCGTTGTTCTCGTCGATGTGCTTCGCGAGCGAAAAGCCCGGGCGCGGCTTGAAGCGGTCCTCGAGCAGTTCGAGCTGGCGCACGCGCTCGAGCTTGAAGTGGCGGAAGTCCTCCCGCAGCCGGCACCAGGCGACGAGGTACCAGGCGCCACCGTAGAAGGTCACACCCAGCGGCTCGACATCGCGCTTCGTATCCTCGTCGCGGGCACGCACGCGGTAGGTCATGCGCAGCACGCGGCGCGAGACGATGGCGCGCTGGATGGGCAGGAGCACGCGCTGGTCGATAGTCGACGGCATGCGCCAACTGCCCTCCACAGCCATGCCCTGGGCCAGGCGGTCCACGTCGTCCTGCCGGTCCACCGGCAGCACCGAGCGGATCTTCGCGAGCGCGGTGTTCATCGGCGCGGCCACCGAGGCATCGGTGAAATGCCGCACCATCTCGCCGCCGACGAAGAGCGCCATCGCCTCCTCCGTGGAAAACATGACGGGCGGCAGGTGGTAGCCCTTGACGAGACTGTAGCCGACCCCCGCCTCGCCGGCGATGGCCACGCCCGCCTCGCTCAGGGCCGCGACGTCGCGGTAGATCGTGCGGACGCTGGTCTCGAAATGGGCAGCCAGTTCCTCCGCGCGCACGACACGCCTGCCCTGCAGGTACATGACGATGGCGACAAGGCGGTCGGTCCGGTTCACGGCGCCGAGGCTCGACGCGCGCGCCCGCCGGGCAAGCCGTTTGCACGGCGAAACCCGTTCGGAACGATCGAAGGAGCGCAGGCTATCAGGCTGCTCCATTCGATCCCGGCCCGAAGGCTGGAAGCCTGCGCTACGGCACCGGCTCGAATGGCACCGGGATGATGAAGGCTGGATCCGGGTTCTTGCGGCGGATGAGGATCATGTCGGTGTCGCCCAGGATCGGCTGGTTGGCAAAATCCTCGCGCCACGAACGCGTGAGCGCCTGCCACGTGTGTCCATCGCCGCGCAGGAAGTACAGATCGAGCGGCTTGCGCCCGCTGAAGAGCACCTCGATCTGATCGGCGAACGGGAAAGTGTTGCTCCCCGTCCAGCGCTCGCGCGCCGGTTGCGTCGCGTCGACAAAGGCGCCGATCTGCGCCGGCGAAAGGTCCACCGGATAGCCGGAAGCAAACGCCTGCGGGCCACGCACGAGATTCTTGCGAAACGCATTGGTGCGGACCAGGCCCTCGTGCGTCCAGGTCCTCGCCTGGCCGTTGACGCTGACGACGATGCTGACATCCGGCGGGATGACCATGTCGCGGAAGTCCGTCGGCGGGCGCTTGTGCTTCCTGCGTTCGCACCAGGCGCGATGCCTGCGTCCCCACTCGCCCCCGACCCGTTCGTCCTCGCTGTACCACGAGGCGTCATCCTCGGCGAGGGTGTAGGTCTCGAAGCCGCGGGTGCCCAGGAGCGAGACCGAGTCGGCCCAATGGCGGTGCCTCCGGCTGCCCGAAAGCGCCGGGCTGAACATGGCCGGCAAGTCCGCCAGGGTGACGTGCGGGCGCACGATGCAGCGCGCCCCGGCGAGTGCGTCGGCCGGAAGCATGGCGAGCGTGCTGAAGGTGTCCTCGCCGAGGTCGAGCACCAGAGACGGGCCGGCGGCGGCGCGCGTGGCCGCCGTGTCAAGATCGAGCCGCTCGCCCTCGAGCGGACCGGTGGCGATCTCCACGTAGTAGCGGCGGTCGGCGGCGAGGCGTTCGCCGAGGTCCCCTGCGGCGGCGCCGAAGGCGATCGCGCCCGCAGTGTTTCCGGTGGCGACGCCGACGACGAGGTCCTCGCCGATGAGCGGCAGGGCCAGGCCGGAGGAGCCGTGGCGTATCGAATCGGTGATGACGCCCACGGGCGTGGACAGGACGGTGGTCTGCGCCGCCGCGCTGCTGGTGAGGGCGGCGGCGAGCACGAACGCGCCGGCGGCCCGGCGCACGAGGAAGGTGAACGAAGCGGTCATGGTGGTGCTTTCGTTGGAGGTTGTCCGGATGGCCGTGCGCATGGCTCAGAGTTCGGGCAGCGTGGCCGCGAGTCGGAAGAACTGCCGCGGCTGCTGCGCGGTGGAGACCGCGGAGCGCACGGTCACCAGTTCGGTGCCGTCGCCGTTGTCGGAGACCGAGACCTCGACCGCGCCGAGGTCGCTGGCGAAGCCCAGGTCAGGCGCGACCAGCACCTGCACGGTGACGCCACCCAGCGCCTGGCGGCGCACGTAAACGATGGCCGGATACGTCGCGTCGCCCTCCTGGACGGTGGTCGGCGCGATGCCCTGCGGCGTGCCCGCGTGCGGGTCGAGCCCGAGCACGAACTTGAGCAGGTTCGGCACGCCGTCGCCGGCGGGATTGTCGTCGGGCCCGGCCTGGTCGGGCGGCAGGCCCTCGAGATGGGCCCAGTGGGTGTATTCGGCCGTCGGGCCGACACCCGTGACGCGGAAGCGCAGCGCGGTGGCATCGAGCTCGAGCACGCCGAGGTAACCGCTGGTCGGCGCGAGGAGGAAATCCGCGGCAGTCAGGTCGGTCGATCCGAACGTCGCCAAGGTGTAGGTCGCGCCCATGGCCGGCGCGGCCGACGGCGCGAGCTGGACCGTGCGCGTGCCGGCACCGCCCGAGAGGAGCGCGCCCGAGACTCCGAGCGGCGTGGCCGCGAACGGATCGGCCACGAGGGTCGCGCCCGGATCAAGCGTGAGTGTGCCGCCGATCGTACCCAAGCCGGAGATCGCGGCGCCGGCCTGTACGGTCGCGCTGCCGGCGAGGCTGCCGTCGAGCGCGAGCAAGCCGGCGGCGACGGTCGTCGCGCCCGAATGGGTGTTGGCCGCGGTGAGCGCGAGCGTGCCCGCGCCCGTCTTGGTCAGGCCGCCGGCGCCGGAGAGGGCCCCGGCGAGAGTGATCGTGCGCGGCGTGTTGGCGGCGTCGGCGGCGCGGATCGCGATGGAGCCGCCCGTGGGCAGGTTAATCGGCCGCGTCGTCGACCAGTCGGCCAAAGCGCCGAGCGTGCCGGAGCTCAGATTGATCGCCGCCGTGAATGTCCCCGAGCCGTTGACCAAGATGCCGCCGGCACCGACGTAGAGTTCACCGCCGTTGACCGTGAGGGTCGCGGAGCCCGAATTCACCGTCGCGTCGAAGCCCATCACGATGCGCTCGGCCGAGCTCGTGCCGCCGGTGAAGGTGGCGGAACCGACGTTGTTGGCGCGGCGCGTGATGATGAGGCCGTTGACCGTGTCGGTGGATACGAACGAACCGGAGAGCACGCGCAGCGCGCCACCGCGTCCGCTGGAGCTCTGGTTGGCGATCGTGACCGCACCGGTGGCGGTGATGCGGCCGCCCTGCACCGACATGGCCCCGGTGGAGTTGTTCGTGCCCAGACCGATCGTCGCCACAGTGGTCTCGCCGCCGGCGATGATCACGCCCGAGTTGAAGTCGGGGCTGGCCGCGCTGTTGCGGCGGACGTTGATGTCGCGCAGCGTGACTGTGCCGCCGTTGACGCGGAGCGTGCCGCCAAAGTCCGAGTTGGTGCGGAAGTCGAGCAGGTTGGCCGTGCCGCTGTTGATCACGAGCGAGCTGGAGACGGCGGTGATGAGGTTGTTGTTGGCCAGCGAACCGCCGTCGAGAACGAGCTGTGTCCCGGTGCCGAGATTGATCTGGGCGTTGCCGTTGCTCAGGGCCGCGCCGGCCGGGAGGGTGGCGGTGCCGCCGTTGATGTTGATGGCGCCGGTGAGCGTGTTCGCACCGGCGAGCACAAGCGGCCCGGAACCGAGCTTGGTCAGACCCTGGGTGCCGGCGAGTGGGACGGCGAGCGTGGTCCTGGCACCGAGACCGAGCGGGTTGACCGTGATCGTCGGCGATCCCGAGACGAGCGCGAGCGTGAGCACGTTGCCGGTGGAGTCGCCGTCGGCGTCGATCGTCCAGCTTGCCGCGGTGGCGATGTCGGTGTCGCCGAACACGAGGTTGCCCAGCGTGCGCGGCGAGTCGAGATGCACGGTGTTGTCCTCGACGAGCTCGAGCGTGGAGAAGTCGGCCGTGTTGCCGACGCCCGCGCCGACGATGCCCTCGAGCCAGTGGGCGTTTGCGCTCCAGGCTCCGCCCGTCGCACCGCGGGTCCACGTGCCATTGCCCGTGAGCGACCGCGTGTAGGTCTGGCCGCCGGCGAATCCGCCGGGCAGGTCGTTGCCGGCGAGGTCGGTGATGCCGGTTCCGGATGCAGCGAGGTCGAGCCGCAAGGTGCCCTCGCCGCTCACCGGCGCGATCTCTACGTCGAAGACGCCGGGCGCGCCCGGCGTGATCGACGCGATCGAGCCGGCGAGATCGCCCGTGGTCACAAGCGCGAAGTCCGCGACGTCGAGCCCGGCGACCGACTCGCTGAACGAGACGCGGAACGTGAGACTGGCCGCACTGGTCGTGGCGGCAGATGGGTTGAGTCGGTTGATCGATACGATCGCCGGCGCGAGCGTATCGACCGCGACGACAAAGGCCGGCGAGGACGGGCTGCTGCCGCCGGAGGCAGTCGCGGTGGCGACAAAGGCCCGCTCACCGTCGTCCAACACGGTGCCGGTGTAGTCAAAACTCCAGGCTCCGCCCGCGTCGGCCGTGGTCGAACCAATCGGACCGACACCGAGGATCGCGAGTTGCACCGTGGCACCGGCGTCGGCCGTGCCCTGCAGGACGAGCGTCGTGTCGCTCGTGACGCCGTCCGCCGTGGAGATGCCGGTGTCGGTCTCGATGCCGGTGATGACCGGCGTGCCGAGCGTGGTGTCGACGGCCAGCGCAGCCGACTCCGGCCCGGTGTTGCCCGCAAGGTCCGTCGCCTGCGCGGCAAACGTGTAGGCCGCAGCCGGCAGCGCCGGACCCGCGTGGGTCACCGACCAGAGGCCGAGTTCGTCGGCCACGCCGACGCCCATCGAACCGCCACCGGCGAGAAGCACCTCGACGCGACTGCCCGGCTCGGCCGTGCCGGCGAAGACGAGCGCCCCCGACTCGAGTGAGATCGAGGCAATCGCCGGCGCATCCGGCGCCGCAGTGTCGATCGTGACGACGAGGGGCGCGGAGCTGGCCCCCGTGTTATTCGCCCCATCAGTCGCGGAGAGCACAAAGGAAACTTCGCCGTCCGGGAGCGCCGTGCCGGTGTAGTCGAAGCTCCACGACCCGGCCGCGTCGGTCGCGGCCGTGCCGACCAGGCCTGCTCCAAGACGCGTGATGTTGACCGTCACGCCGGGCTGGGCCGTGCCGCCGAGCACGAGCGAGCTGTCGTTCGTGAGCAGATCGGCAGCCGAAGCGCCCGTGTCCGTCGTGATGGCCGTGAGCTGCGGCGCGGGCGGCCCGAGCAGCACGCTGAGCGAGGTGACGATGTCGGGCGTGGGCGCGGGCGCCATGCCGTCACCCAGGAAGAAGGAGGGATGCGGCGGCTGGTTGTATCCGGTATTCTGCCACGCGATGGCCAGGCGGTACTGACGGTCGTGCATGAGCGTGTAGAGCCGCGTCGTGGTCGGGATCGTGGTCGTGTAGATGCGCAGCGCGGTGTTGCCGGTCTCGCGCCAGACCACCTCCTCGCGCCAGTCGCCGAGGATGTCGCCGGAGAGGTTGGGCGTGGCCTTGGTGCCGTTGTTCGAGCCGACACCGGCGGGCTGGAACACGTTCGCCGTGGTCGATGTGGTCCAGTTCCACTTCGAGATGGTGACGTTATCGAGCAGTTCGCGGAGGAGGTCGCCATCCCACCACACGCCGAAATTGAGCGACGGTTTGCCCGAGGAGATTTCGACGCCACGCGGCCCGAGCACGGCGTTGGCCGTGGTCAGCTGCGCGGTGTACATCCCGCCGGTGCCGCCGGAGGCCCACATCTCGTAACCGCGGTAGCGCGGGTCGACATCGAACGCGACGCCACGGCCGATGTCGCCGGAGGCCTGCACGCCGAGGAGCAGCGCGCCGGTCGCGGCGTCAAACATCGCCGCCGCATTCGGCCCGTACTGCGAGGGCGACTCGTTCACCTTGAACACCTCGAGGCCGGGCCGGTCGGGCGCCATGTCGGAGACGTGGAGCGCGTCGCCGTGGCCCCAGGTGGTGTTGTAGAGGCCGCGGCCGTCGTCGTCGATCGCGCACGCGCCGTAGATGATCTCGTCGCGGCCATCGGCGTCGACGTCGGCCACGCTGAGGTTGTGGTTGCCCTGGCCGCGGTAGTCACCGAACTCGCCGGCCGCCCCGCCGTCCGGGTTGGTGTCGAAGATCCAGCGCTGGGTGAGCTGACCGTCGCGATAGTCGTAGGCGACCAGCACCGCGCGGGTATAGTAGCCGCGACACATGACCAGGCTCGGCCGCGAACCGTCGAGATAGGCCACACCGGCGAGGAAGCGGTCGACGCGGTTGCCGTAGGTGTCGCCCCAACTGCCGACCGATCCGCGCGGCGGGTTGTAGGCGACGGTGGCGAGGTTTGCGCCGGACTGCCCGTCGAAGACCGTCAGGTATTCCGGGCCCGAGAGGATGTAGCCGCCGCTGTTGCGGTAGTCGGCGAAGGGATCGTCACCGGGCAGGAGCACGGCGGCGCCCGTGCCGTCGCGCGTGCCGGGCGCGGTCTTGCAGGCGAGCTCGGCCCGGCCGTCTCCATCGAGATCATACACCTGAAACTGCGTGTAGTGCGCGCCGGCGCGGATATTGACGCCGAGGTCGATGCGCCACAGGCGCGTGCCGTCGAGCCGGTAGCCGTCGAGGAAGACGTTGCCCGTGTAGCCGGACTGGGAGTTGTCCTTCGCGTTGGACGGCTCCCACTTGACGACAAACTCGTACTCGCCGTCGCCATCGAGGTCGCCGACGGCGCAATCATTCGGCGAGTAGGTGTAGGCCACGCCATCGGGCGAGGTGCCACCGGCGGGCTGCTGGAGCGGGAGGCGGAGGTACTGCTGCACCGGGACGTTGGCCGCCACCGCGAATCCCGGCCCCGCCGGCTGCTCGGCGCCGAACACGATGGGCCGCACGGTGTAGACCTGGCCGCGCGTGAGATCGGCCGTGGCGTCGACAAAATGGGTCGCGCCCGTGATGGGCTCGGCGTTGAGCCGGACGGGATCAGCGCCGTCGGTGGAGCGGTAGAGGTTGAAGGCGGTGTCGGCGTAGTCGGTGCCGAGCACGCGCCAGCTGACGAAGACCTCGGTGTCGGACGAGCGGACGGCGACGACGCCGCGCCCGAGGTTCTCCATCAACGAGGGGGCGGCGGCCAGCGGCGCCGCGGCGAGGACGAGGGAAATCAGACCAGCAAGAAACGTCTTCCTGAGGTGGGGCATGAGGGCAAGGGCTTGGAGATGAGCCGGACCCGCCGCTGCGACCATCGCGCGTCACCGGCCACCGGGGCAGCGGCGGCCAAGGGCGTGCGACAAACCGACGTGGGGGAAACGGCGATACAGGTGAGGTCTCGACGCCGCGATGCGCGATCCTGGGGTGCACCGCGGTGTGAAAGCGGGCCGAAGGAATTTGCGCAGGCCCGGGCCCGCAACACACCTCAACCTCTGCCAGTAAGAATACTCAGCGCCAAGGCGCGACGACCCGCCCTGGGGCCGTGCACGCGATCGCTCGCCGGAGCGATCGACTACTTCGCGACCGCGCGTCCGATGATCTCCTCGACCATGCCGACCAGCTGCGCGGGCTCGAAAGGTTTGGCCAGCGTGCGGTGCGCGCCGAGGTGGCCGGCCATGGTGAGAAACGGTCCGGGTCCGAACTGCCCCTCACCCGAGATGGCGAGGATTTTGATGTCGGGAAAACGATCGGCGAGCCGCATCACCAACTCGATGCCGTCGAGATCGGGCATGAGGATGTCGGCGATGACGAGCTCGACGGAGCGGTGGCTGAGAAAGGTCAGGGCCTTGCGCCCATCCGAGGCCTCGTGCACGACATAACCGGAGTGCCGCAGGCACGCGCTGATCGCCCCGCGCACGAGCGGGTCGTCGTCGACGACGAGCACGCGGAAGAGCGGGACGGTGCCGCGAGCGGCGCTGGCGCCGCCGGCGGAGGCTGCGGGTTGGATTTCGGCTGGATGGGAAGTCATGGAACGGTGAACACCTAGCGTCTCGGTTGGCGGAAAACACACACATGCGCCTGCCCAGGTCTGGGGGCGAAGCCGGGTGCCTTTTGCTGACAGGCCCGAGTCCTGTCCGAAAAAGCTGCCTGCAGGCGACCCGCAGACCTCGTCGAGCATGCCTATCGGCGATGCCGAAAAGAACCGTAGCGAAAGTTACGCAGCCTCCGTAAATGCGACGCGCCCCGCCTGCGCATCCCGTAGGGGATCGCGCGCCCTACCGCCGCGACCCGACGCGTCACCGCGCCGCACGGTCGACCCGCGGATGTCGATCGAGCGCATCGCGCAGCATCAGCGCGAGCATCGGCAGCGAGACCGGCTTGGCCACGAGGTCGTGGATACCGAGCGAACGCACAGCCTCGGGTGTCCACGACGCGCTGAACCCGCTCGTGAGCAGCACGGGCAGCCCCGGCCGCGCCTCGAGCACGGCGCGCGCGACGTCGATGCCGGTCATGCGCGGCATCGTCAGGTCGGTGAGCACGAGGTCAAACGACCCGGGTTCGGCGCGAAACGCCTCCACCGCCGCGACCGGATCGCTGTACTCGGCGACCCGATACCCGAGGCGCGTGAGAATCGACTTCATCGATGCGCAGATCGCCTTCTCGTCGTCGATGACAAGGAGGCGCTCGCCGCGGCCGATCGGCATCTCCTCGCTCGCCGACTTCGCGGCGACCGGCTCCTGCACGTGCGCCGGGAAGAACAACTCAAACGTCGTCCCCTGGCCGGGCGTGCTGCGCACGGTGATGGCACCGTCGTGGTCGCGCATGATGCCGTGGCAGACGGCGAGACCCAGGCCCGTGCCCTCGCCTGGCGCCTTGGTGGTGAAGAACGGTTCGAAGATGCGCTTGAGCGTCTCGGGGCCTATGCCGCCGCCGGTGTCGGACACGATGATGCGGACGTAGCGCCCGGGCGTGAGCTCGGGGATGCGCTCCAGCAGGGCCGGGCCGGCCTCCGCGACCCCGAGTTCGACGTCGATGCGCCCGGGCCGCTCGCGCATGGCGTGCGCGGCGTTGGTCCCGAGGTTCATGACCACCTGGTGCACCTGCGAAGGATCCGCGAGCACAGTGGGAGCCGCGTCGTCGACGCGCGAGGCGATCTCGATCGTCGCCGGGAGCGTCGAGCGCAGGAGCTTGAGCGCCTCGCGCAGCACATCCTGCAGGCGCGTGGACTGGCGCTCGTGCTTCTGCTTGCGCGAGAAGGCGAGGATCTGCTTCACGAGGTCGCGGGCGCGGTCACCCGCGAGCCGGACCTCCGCGAGGTGGGCGAGCACCTCGGAGGGGCGGTCGATCTCCATGCGCGCGAGATCGGTGAAGGCGATGATGGCGGTGAGGATGTTGTTGAAGTCGTGGGCGATGCCGCCGGCGAGGGTGCCGAGCGCCTCGAGCTTCTGGGCCTGGCGCAACTGCTCCTCGAGGCGCTTCCGGGTGTCCTCGGCCCGGATACGCTCGGTGACGTCGCGCGAGACGATGACGCCGCGCTGCTCGCCGGCGTGGGTCTGGAAGGCGCGCCCGGAGGCCTCCAGCCAGTGCCAGCTGCCGTCGGCGAAGCGGTTGCGAAAGAGGCCGCTGGCGTCGCGCGTGCGGAAGTGCGCGAGCACTCCGGGCAGGTCGTCGGGATGGACATGCTCGAACGCGCTCCGGCCGACGATCTCGGCCGGTGTGCGTCCCACGATCGTGGTGTGATTGGGGCTGGCGTAGAGGACCGTGCCGTCCATCGCGACCTCGAGGATGAGCTCGTTCGAGCTCTCGACGAGGAGACGAAAATGCTCCTCGCTCTCGCGCAGCGTCTCCTCGGCCTGCTTGCGCGCCGTGATGTCGAGCATCGTGACGACGAGCCGCCGCTCGCCGGAGAGCTCGATGACGTTGAAGTAGACCACGATCGAGACGAGCCGCCCGTCCTTGGCGGGGATGGTGCGCTCGATCGTGCGGGCGCGCCCGGTGCGGATGATCTCATCGACAAAGGCCTGGCGATCCTGCGCGCTCGACCACGCCCCGAAGCGCGGCGTGGGCCGGCCGATCGCATCCTCGCGCTCGAAGCCCAGCAGGTCGGTCAGCGCCTGGTTGATGTCGAGGATGGTGCCGTCCTCGAACCGCGTGACCATGATCGGCACCGGGCTGTTGCGGAAGATCTCGGCGAAACGCTGCTCGCTCTCGAGGAAACGCTGGTGCTCGCGCTGGCTCTCGCGGCGCAGCTGCGCGTCGCGCAGCTCGCGGCGCACGGCCGCGCCCAGGCGCACGAGGTTGTCCTTGATCAGGTAGTCGTGCGCACCGGCCTTCATGGCCGTGACGGCGACCTCCTCGCCCACCGTGCCCGAGACCAGGAAGAACGGGATGTCGAGCGTGTAGCGGTGGTAGATCTCCAGCGCCTGGATACCGTCGAAGGCGGGCAGGTTGTAGTCGGCGATGATCAGGTCCCAGTCGGCGCCGCGGTTGAGCGCGTCGATGAAGGCGTTGGCATCCTCGACCCGCGACATCCGCACGTCGAAGCCCGCGCGCCTGAGCTCCAGCAGGAGCACGTCGGCATCGCTCTCGTTGTCCTCGACCAGCAGGAGCCGCAGCGTCGTGGGCGTCGTCATGCGGAAGGGTCAGCCGCGGCCGGGCATCGGCTCGTTGAGCACGAGCCAGTAGAGCCCGATCTGCCCGACCACGCGGATGAACTCGTCGAAATCGACCGGCTTGCGGATGTAGCTGTTGGCCCCGAGGCTGTAGCTCTCGGCCACGTCCTGGTCCTCGCGCGAGGTCGTGAGCACGACCACACGCAACAGCCGCGTGCGCGGGTCCGCGCGCACGGCCTTGAGCACATCGAGCCCGTCGACTCGCGGCAGCTTCAGGTCGAGCAGCACGAAGGCCGGGAGGTCCGCGGGATCGCGGCCCGCATGCGCGCCGCGGCAGAAGAGCCAGTCGAGCGCCTCCTCGCCATCGGCCGCGTGCACGACCTCGTTGACGATGTTGTTGCGCTTGAGCGCGCGGAGGGTGAGCAGGAGGTCGTCGGGGTTGTCCTCGACGAGGAGAATCTTCCGATGGGGCATGGGAGTGCGCCGCGCGACGGGGGAGCGGGACGGGACCGGGACGCTACACCGGCGTGGTCCCAAAAGTAAAGTAGACCGTGGTCCCCTGCCCGACCGCACCCTCGATCCACACGCGGCCGCCATGCCGCGCGACGATGCGCCGGACCGTCGCCAGCCCGATGCCCGTGCCCTCGAAGTCCTTCGGGCCATGCAGGCGCTGAAACGGCGCGAAGAGTTTGCCGACGTAGCGCATGTCGAAGCCGGCACCATTGTCGGAGACCTGAAACACCGGCCCCTCACCGGCGGCGGGAGCCTGGGGCGCCCGGGCGAAACGGATCTGCGCCGGCCTCACGCGGCGCGTGTACTTCCAGGCGTTGTCGAGGAGGTTCTGGAGCAGGATGGCGGCGAGGGCGCGATCGACCACGGCCATCAGCCCGGGTTCGACCGTGAACTCCACCGCGCGATCCGGCTCGCGCTGGCGCAGCTCGGCCACGACGGTCCCGGCCAGGGCCGACAGGTCGACCGCCTCGGGCCGCATCTCGACGCGCGTCGCCCGCGAGAGCCGCAGGAGGTCGTCGATGAGCAGCCCCATGCGCTGGCTGGCCGCACGGATGCGCGCGAGAAACTCACCGCCCTCGGGCCCGAGCATCGCGCCAAAATCCTCCTCGAGCGCGCGGCTGAATCCATCGATCGCCCGCAGCGGGCTGCGCAAGTCGTGCGAGACCGAGTAGCTGAACGACTCGAGCTCGGCGTTGGCCGCCGCGAGCTGGGCGGTGCGCTCGGCCACGCGCCGCTCGAGATCGGCGTTGAGCCGGTGGATCGCCTCGTCGGCGCGGCGGTGCTGGATCTCCACCGCCGCACGTGCGGCCGAGACGGCGACGAGGAGGCGCGCCGCGTCGGAATCGGGCATCGGCTTGTCATCGGCCACCGCCACGACACCGAGCAGCGAGCCGCCGCGATCGAGCACAGGCATGGCGAGCAGGCTGTCGGCGCGCAATTCACCCAGGAACGGATCGCCGGGGTACCGCGCCGCCAACCCCGACTCGGCGCAAAACACCGGGCACTGCACCACCTCCTCGAGCGCCGTGCCGGTGACATCGCGCTCACAGGCGCCGGCCGGGCCGTCGGCCCAGCGCGCCAGGCAACGCAGCCAGAGGCCGTGGCGGCTGGTGTCGATCTCGGCCACGAAGGCGACGCGCACACCGAGCTCGCGCGCGAGTCGCGCGACGGTGTTCTCGAAAAACGCCTGCCCGGCCACGCCGGCCGTGCCCTCGAGCAGCGCGCGGAAGGCCTGATCGGCCCGCTTGCGCTCGCTCAGGTCGGTGAGGCTGCCCCGCACGAGCACCGCGTCGGGGCTGGGCAGGCGCATGAGCCGTACTTCGCACACCCGCTCGCGGCCATCCGGCAGGCGATGCGTCCACTCGAAGGCGGGCCGCCCGCCCGCGATCGCCGCCATGAGCTGGGCACGCGCCACCTCGCAGGAGAGACGTCCGTCGGGCTGGCGCTCGGGGTTGAAATCGGCCAGCGGCCGTCCGATGAGCCGGGCGCGCTCGACGCCGAAGAATTTCTGCGCCTCGCGGTTGGCCTCGACAAAGGTCCCCGCCGTGACGTCGAGCACGACGATGGCGTCCGGTGCGTGCTCGATGAGCAGGCGCAGGCGCTCCTCGCTTTCGCGCAGGGCTTGTTCGGCGCGCACCTGTTCGGTGACGTCGCGGATGACGAGGATGATCGCACTGGCCCCCGCGATCTCCACCACCTCGCCCGCGATCACGCAGCGCACGAGGCGCCCGGCGCGCGTCCGCCCGACCGCGACCAGTTCGCGGACATGACCGGCGCGCTGGAGTTCGCCGATGAGGCGGCCGCGGTCGGCCTCGTTGGCCCACAGGCGCAACTCGAGTGTAGAACGCCCCACCGCCTCGGCCCGCGGCCACTCGAAGAGCCGCTCGAACCCGGTGTTGACGTCGATGAGCAGGCCGGTCGCGAGATCGGTGATGGTGATCGCATCCGGGCAGGCCGCGAAAGCCCGGGCGAGTTTCTCCTCGGACTCGCGCAGCGCCTTCTCCGCCAGCCGCCGTTCGGTGATGTCATGGCCCTCCGGGATCAGCGCCACAACCTGCCCGCGTTCGTCGCGCACCGGACTGAGTGTGAAATCCACATACACGCTGTCGCCCGTGGACCGGCGATGTTCGCCCTCAAAATGCACGGACTCGCCGGCCGCCGCGCGCCGTACGGCATCGCGCACGCGCGCCTGCTGCGCGGGATCGTGCGACCACCATGGCGTCTCCCAGAACAACCGCCCCAGCACGTCCTCGAGGCGCGCCCTCGCCGCGACCAGCGCCGCACGATTGGCGCGCAGCACACGTCCCTCGCGGTCGAGCAGCCCGACCAGCAGGGAGGTCCGCTCGAAGATCGCACCGGACACGCGCTCACGCTCGGCCAGCTGCGCCTCGGCATGGCGCAGGCGCGTCACGTCGCTGATCATTCCCTCGACGGCCGCGACCGTCCCGTCCGCGGCGAAGACGCCGCGACCCCGGTCCATCAGCCAGGCGACCGAGCCGTCGGCTCGACGCACGCGATAGCTGATCTCGAAGGGCTCGCGGGCGGCGAGGGCCTCCTGGACAATCCGCCCGGCCAGGATCGCATCTTCCGGATACATGCGGCGCGCGAGGCCGCCCTGCTCCAGACCCACGAGTGCGTCCGGCCCGACTCCGAAGACCTCGCGACAACCCGCGCTGACGAACTCCACGGTGCGAACCGCATCGGCACGGCAGCGGTAGATCGCGCCGGGCAGGGCGTCGACGAGACCGCGCAGCCACGGCATGGAGTCCTGGTTTTCCGGGGATTGGGGAGACACTCGGGGCCTCGCACGGCGTGTGCGAGGTCGCGACGTTGCACCGACGGATCGGCGTCCGCAATCCCTCAACGGCTCCGCCGCGCCGGAACAGCCCCGAAAAAAGTATCGGCGGCCGCGCACCTGCGTGCGGGCCGCCGACGAGAAATCGAGCGGTGGATCGGGCGGAGTCCGCCGCGGCCGCGATCAGGCCTTGGGCGCGGCGCCGGCGATCGAGAGCTTGAGATGGATCTGCTCGGCCACCTTGTCGGTCATCTGGCCGGGCTTGATGTCGAAATCGCTGCGGTTGACCAGGAAGTCGGCGCGCACGACGAGGAGGTCACCCTCCATCTTCTGCACGCGGGCACCGAGCTTGCCGGGCAGGTAGGTGAAGGTCACGGGCACGGTGACCTCCTTCGACACGCCCTTGAGCGTGAGCGTGCCGGTGACATCGGCCGTGGTGGTGTCGCCGGAGGTCTTCACGTTCTTCAGGCTCTTGGCCTCGAACACGATTTCCGGGTTGGCGGCCACGTCGAGCCAGCCCGCGCTGTGCAGGTGGTCCTTCATCATGGCGTTGCTGACCGTGAGGGAGGACGAAGCGACGACGATCTTGCCGGTCGTGGCGCCGGGGTTGGCCGGATCGAAGCTGATCGTGCCCGACACGCCGGTGGCGTGCCCGGTGATCTGCTCGAGCGGGGCGTCGAGGGAGAACTGGACGTTGTTCACGCCCTTCGGGTCCTTGAAGTCGAAGGAGAGCGGCGCTGCGAGCGCGGAGAGGGCGAGGGCCGCGGAGGCGGCGGTGACGGTGGTCAGGAGACGAACGATGTTATTCATGGAGGATGGTTACGGGATTGAGGGAGAGTGAATGGACGGCGGCGGCGCGAAGGAATCAGGCCGACACGGTCTTCCGCGGGTGCCGCCCGACCAGCAACGAGACGCCGAGCAGCGCGGCCGCCAGTCCGGCGCCCGCCGCCACGACATCGACGCCCGCGACCAGGCCGTCGCGCGTCACCGGGTAGTCGATACCGGTGATCTCGTCGCGCTGCATCTCGGTGATCTGGGTCTTGGTCCAGCCGCGGTGGGCGCCGGTGGCGGCCCAGAGACCCGCCGCGCCGACGAAGGCGAGCGCGGCGGCGAGGCGGAGGATGCGGCGGAGCGGATGCGATTTCATGATGCGCAGACACTACCACGGCTACCGCGACCCCGCCAATGCGAGGTCCAGCTTGCCGTCATGCGGAGGGCGCATACTCTTCCAGGCCGTGAACCTCGACCTCGTCCGCTCGTTCCTCGTCGTCCTCGAGGAGGGCTCGATCAACCGCGCCGCGACGCGCCTGCACCTCGCCCAGTCGACCCTCACCCGCCAGATCCAGGCGCTCGAGCACGCGCTCGGCGGCCGGGTGCTCGAGCGCACGTCCACCGGAGCCGCGCCGACCGCCGCCGGCCACGCGCTGGCCGACGGCATGCGTGCGATCCTCGACTCCGTCGACGCCACCCTCGCCAACGCCCGCCGCCTCGCCCAGGGCCAGCACGACCAACTGCGCATCGGCTACCTCCTCTACGCCACCGGCACGCACCTCAACCCCGCCCTCGCCGCGCTGCGCCGCGACCATCCCGAGGTGAAGGTCAAGCTCGTCGACCTCTCGCCCGGCGAGCAGATCGCCGCGCTGCGCGCCGGGTCGATCGACCTCGCCGTCACCGGCCAGGAAGGCGGCCCGCTCGCCGGCGAGTTCTATTCGCGCCGGCTCGCCCAGTTGCCCCTGCTGGCCGTCCTGCCCGACTCGCACCCGCTCGCCGCGCGCCCGGTAATCAAGCTCGCGGACCTGCGCGACGAGATATTCGTGGGTTCGCCCGAGCGCGACATGCCCGGCCGCAACCGCTGGGTGACCAAGCTCTGCCGCCGCGCCGGATTCCGCGCGCGTTTCGGCCCCGAGACGACGAGCCTGGCGCAGGCGTTCTCGATGGTCGTGAGCGACCACGTGGTCACGATCGTGCCCGACTACGTGCAAAACGCTCCCGCGCCCGGCGTGGTGCTGCGCCGCATCGCCGACACGTGGGCGACGTGGGACTTCATCGTCCTGTGGCAGCGCGGGCGCGCGGGCCCGGCGGTGCGGGCGTTTCTCGAGGCGCTGGCGGCCACGACGGCGCGGTGAGTCCGCCCGGCCCGCCTTCCCCCTTGCCGGCGCGGCCGCCGCAGCCGTTTTCCCCGGGTGCGGTTTCCCACCTTGCCGCCTGCCGACCGTCCCCATTTGGCTTCACAGCGCGCACAACTCCCTCTTTCTGAAACGCTGCCATGTTCCAATCCGTCCCGCTCGCCCCTCCCGACGCCATCCTCGGCCTTTCCGAAGCCTTCGCCAAGGATCCCAATCCCGCGAAGATAAACCTCAGCATCGGCGTGTTCTGCGACGAGACGGGCAAGACGCCCATCCTGGCCACGGTCAAGGAGGCGGAGCGCCGCCTCCTCGAGACCGAGGCGTCGAAGGGCTATCTGCCGATCGACGGCAGTCCGGCCTACGCCCAGGCCGTGCAGGCCATGATGTTCGGCGCTGGCCACGAGGTGATCACGAGCAGGCGCGCCACCACCGCCCATACGCCCGGCGGCACGGCCGCGCTGCGCGTCGCCGCGGATCTCATCAAGAAGAACTTCCCGAAAGCCACGGTCTGGCTCTCCGACCCGACCTGGCCCAATCACCCGCAGATCTTCGACGCCGCCGGCGTGCCGACGAAGGTCTACCCGTATTTTGACGCGACGGCCAATGGCCTCGCCTTCGACAAGACCCTCGCCGCGCTCGGCCAGGTCGCCGCGGGCGACTTCGTGCTCCTGCACGGCTGCTGCCACAACCCGACCGGCATCGACCCGACCGTCGCGCAGTGGAAGCAGATCGCCGGCGTGCTCGCCGCGCGCGGGGCCACCGCGCTGGTCGACTTCGCGTATCAGGGATTTGGACGCGGCCTCGCCGAGGACGCCGCCGGCCTGCTCGCCATCCTCCAGCCGGGCGTCGAGATGCTCGTCTGCAGCTCGTTCTCGAAGAACTTCGGGCTCTATCGCGAACGCGTCGGCGCACTCACCGCCGTGTCGAAGGACGCCGAGACCGCCGCCAAGGTGCAGAGCCAGGTCAAGGCCGTGATCCGCGCCAACTACTCGAACCCGCCCTCGCACGGCGGCTCCATCGTCGCCACCATCCTCGGCGACGCCGCGCTGCGCGCGCAGTGGGAGAAGGAACTCGCCGCCATGCGCGACCGCATCAACGGCATGCGCCAGCTCTTCGTCGCCACGCTCAAGGCCAAGGGCGTGGCCCGCGACTTCGGGTTCATCGAGCGCCAGCTCGGCATGTTCAGCTTCTCCGGCCTGACCAAGGACCAGGTGCAGAAGCTGCGCGACCAGTACGCGATCTACATGGTCGGCAACGGCCGCATCAACGTCGCAGGCATGCGCCCGGCCACGATGGATCGACTCTGCGAAGCCATCAAGTCGGTCATGTGACCGGCGCCGATCGACCGGCCGC
>JACSRI010000219.1 GCA_014879845.1 Opitutaceae bacterium | reverse complement strand
CCCGAGATCGTGGTGAGTTGCATGGCCAGCCAATGCTCCAGGTCATCGAAGACCGGGGCGGCATGGGTCCTTCGCAGTTGGGCGCGGCGATCGGGCGGGGAGCCTCTGGCTTCCTTCTCGACGGCATAGAGCCGGGCGATCCGGCCGATGGCTTCCTCGGCGATGGGCGAAGCCTGGGCGCGATGTATGTCGACGAACTTGGCTGGCTCTCGGGAGTCGGAACGAATGCGTATGGGCAGATCGGAGACGGGACGAGGCTCACCCGGTATGAGTTCGTCCACGTGGATATGGATGTCGCGGAGGTGGATGCCGGCTGGGAGTTCACCGCCTATCGGAAGAATGATGGCACGCTTTGGGTGACCGGACGGAACAACCAAGGTCAGCTTGGCGACGGCTCCACGACGGATCGAGACGTTCCGATGAACCTGACATCGGGTGTGTCGGTGTTTTCGACCGGTGCATACCACTTGGTCTACGTGAAGACGGACGGCACGTTGTGGGGCGTGGGAGGGAACTCGTCCGGTGCTCTCGGCACGGGAAACACCACGCATGCGACGAGTCCAGTCCAGATCGCATCGGGTGTTTCATCGGCCTCTGCGGGGGATTATCTGACCGCCTACGTCAAGGCCGATGGAACGCTGTGGGGCATGGGTCAGAACAGCAGCCGCATTTTTGCATCCACCGGAGCTTTTGTCGCGACACCCGTGCAACTCGCCTCTGACGTTTCGAGAGCGTGGGCTGGTCGCGATCACATCCTGTTTCTCAAGACTGACGGCACGCTTTGGGGCATGGGAGAGAATCAGTATGGTCAGCTGGGTGACGGTACGAATACTGATAGAACCTCTCCCGTGCGGATCGCGGCGAATGTTCTTTTCGCAGAAGCGGGGACTGAGCGTTCCTTCTACGTGCGCAACGTCGACACTCCCGTCGTTGCGGTCGTGCCCGAAAATTCGATCGTCGCTCCCGGCGCACCGGTGACTCTGCAGGCCAATGCGAGCGGGGAGGGAAGTTTCGAATACGAATGGTTCCGTGGAGCGTCCGGTGACACCACGCAGCCGATCCCGGGCGCCACGGCCTCCACCTACACGACCCCGGCGCTCGACAGCGATGCGCGCTATTGGGTGCGTGTGACGAGTTTTGCCGGATCGACGGACAGTTCCACGGTAGATCTGACGCTGGCCGGACCGAGGATCAACGTCGATCCCGTGAACCAGACGCCCACGGCGGGCGAGGATCTCACGCTCTCCGTCACCGCCACCGCTGCGGGCGGAGCGGCTCTGACTTACCAGTGGTATTTCGGTGACGCGCTCATCGACGGGGCGACCGAGGCGAGCTTGACGATCCGCAGCGCGCAGGCGTTTCAGGCCGGTTCGTACTCGGTCGTAGTATCCGCCGGCGGATACACACGACGCAGCGCGCCGGCGGTGGTGTCGGTGGCCCCCGCGCCCGCTTCGGGCGGACGGTTGGTCAACCTCTCGACGCGCGCGCTCGATCTCGAGGGCGAGAACCAGCTCATCCCCGGGTTTGTGCTCTCGGGCGCGGGGACCAAGCGCGTGCTGATCCGGGGCGTTGGCCCGTCGCTGACGCGCTTTGGCGTGAGTGGCGTGCTGGTCGACCCCCGCATCGAGGTGAAGCGCGGATCCGCCACGGTGGCGGAAAACGACGACTGGGAGACGAATGCCAACAGGGACGATCTGGTCGCCGTCTCGAGGACACTCGGGGCGTTTTCCCTCACGGCGGGAAGCCGCGACTCGGCGCTCCTGCTCGACCTGCCCCCGGGCGAGTACACGGTGCCAACGCCCGGCGTGGCCGGGGCCACCGGCGTCGCGCTGGTGGAACTCTACGACGCCGACGCCGACACGCCCACGGTGAATCTCGTCAACATGTCCAACCGCGGGTTTGTCGGCACTGGAGACAACATCATGATCCCCGGCGTGGTTATTTCCGAACACGGATCACGCACCCTGCTGGTCCGCGCAGTCGGTCCACGCCTGAGTCGTTTCGGCGTCGCCGGAGTCCTGGCGGATCCCCGCCTGACCATTTACCGCCGAGTCCCGGGCAATCCACCCGTCGACGAGATCATCCACACGAATGACAACTGGGGTGACGCCGCGAATGCCGCTACGACAGCCCAGGTCGCCACTCAGGTCAGCGCTTTCGGCCTCGATGCCGGAAGCAAGGATGCCGCGCTCGTGGTCACCTTGAAGCCCGGCCTCTATACGGTGCAAGCCACCGGCGTGGGCGACTCGACCGGCGTCGCGCTGGTCGAAGTGTATCTCGTCCCCTGAATCCCGCGCCGCCCCCGTCGGATCGGGCGGTGGGATCGCGACGGGACGAGGTGCGGGCAGCGCTCGGCGCGGACTGTGGTGGCCCACGCGCGTCAAATCGCATGGCGACGCTCAACGGTGAGCGCCCGCCCGCGCTTCGACGCCGCGGCTCGTATCCAGGAGGCCCGACCACGTCGGCCCGTAATGGCGGTTCCTAGGTGCGAATCAGTCGTGGGTGCGCGGGATTGCGGTTGAGACGTGCGGGGACTGGGAGTTACTCCGCACCCGGCGCGTCGCGCGGTCGCCCGGCCGGCACCCGTCGGCATGGACACCCCAGGACCGGCGGACCCTAGCGCCGAGGTGGTGGCCGCGCGTCGAGCCGAAACGAGGAGGACCAAGTTATGAGTCGGTTCTACGTCTACAGCGCTCGGAAGGCACCCTGCCTGCACCTCTGGCGCGAGGGTATGACCGGAGGGACTCCCGTGACGCCCGTGGCGGGCGCCGCGCCGGGGTGGTTCACCTTCGAGTACGCGCTCGAGCCCTCGCCCGTGCGTGTGGGGATAAAGCTCTGCTCCGCCGGCGATGGCGGAGAGGTGGTGGATTGGGAGGTTGACTGCTTCAATCGCTTCCTCGCGCCCGACGAACACGGCCTCTTGCCCGACGAGGTCTGGTTCTCCGAAGGCGCCTGCCGCGTGCTCACGCGCGATCCGAACACGGCGAGCGCGGCCACGGTGCGGATCCACCTGATCAGCGCGCGGCGCTACCGGCCGTGCCAGATCTTCCTCTGGTGTCCGGGCGAGGTTGGCCGCCGCGCCGACATGTCCGGGATGGATGCCGCCGGGCCGTATTTCGACGTGTCGCTGGCCGAGGACCTGCGCCGGTTTTTCCTCTTCAAATTCATCCGGCGCGACGACGCGGGAGCGCCGTTCGACCGCTTCGAGCCCGACTTCGCCAATCGCGTGTGGAGCAGCACCGACGGCGGCACGCTCTGGACGCACAGCGAGCTGGCCGAGGTCGCGATCGCCGAGCCGGTGCGCAAACGCCTGCGCGTGCACGTCCGCTCGGAGGCGCATGCACCGGCCGAGCTCCACGTCTGGCAGGAGAACTCCGACTTCGAGGCGAATCTGCCGGCCGTGTCGACCGGGGCCGACTGGGCCACCTACACGGTCGAGCTGTACACACGGCTCAACTACGGCCTGCTGCTCCACCGGCCAGTGCCCGGCCAGCCCGCCCAGGGCTGGGAGCATCCCGAGGCGAAGCGCATGCTCAGCATCGCCGACGATCACGAGCTCTGGACGCTCGAGGGCGACCGGACGACGTTCACCTCCCGCCCGGCGCGCACACGCCCCGTCAGCCTGACCGTGGCCGCGCGCCCACCGGGCGCCGGCACCCGCCCCGCGCACGTGCGGGTGTGGGTGAATCGCGCGACCGACCCGCTCGCGGCCGATCTCCCGGTCGACCGCCGCGGCCGCGTGTCGTTCAAGACCTATCCGGGCGTGGTCACGTCGGTCCAGTTCGTCGACGCGACCGGCCGGCCCGAGGCCTGCGCGCGCCATCCCTTGCCGGACGACGGCGGCACCGGAACGGTCCGCCGCTATGTCGTGCTGGACCGGCCGAGCCTGCTGCGCGCGAAACCGCCCGCGGGCGTGTATGCTGATCCTCCCTTCGTGATCCGGCGCCCCGGCGCCTACGTGGAGGACGGGCATCTCCACGTCGTCGTCCACGCGCCCGCGGCCGCGCGCGTGCGGCTCGAGGGGGCGTGGACGCCGGGCCGCCCGCTCGAGATGCACTGCACCCTCGACGGCGCCTACTGGTGGACGCGCGTGCCGATCGCCGACGTGCTGGGTGGACTCGGGCAGGACCGCTATCACGGGGCCGGATACCGCTTCATCTTCAACGACGACCAGCGCCTCCAGGATCCCGCGGCGGGCTGGGTGACGACGTCCTACAACGGCGATTGGTCACGGCTCGTGCAGTCCGAGCGCTTCACCTGGACCGACGCCGCCTGGAGCCGGCCGGGCTGGGAATACCTCACGATCTACCAGGTCCACGCCGCCCGTTTCTCCAATCGCCACCAGGGCGAGCCGCCGCTGCGCCAGGTCACGCGCGAGCTCGATTCCTCCGCCGCCTACCTGAGGGAGCTCGGCGTCACCGCGCTGCTGCTCCTCCCGGTCAACGAGGTCGGCACGCACCACTCCTGGGGCTACGATCCCGCGTTCTTCTACGCGGTCGAAAACGACCTCGGCGGCCCGGACGCGCTCAAGGAACTCGTGGACACCTGCCACCGGCACGGCCTGGCCGTGCTGCTCGACGTGGAATTCAACCACGGGGGCACGATCGACAACATCCTCTGGGAGGTCGCCCGCGAGAGTTTCTTCGACGGCGACACGCGCTGGGGCGCGATGATCAACTTCGACCACCCGCAGTGCCGGCACTTCTTCGCCCGGAACCTCGTGTATCTGGCTGAGGAATACCACATCGACGGCTTCCGACTCGACCACACCGCGACGATCATCCACTCCGCGGCCTGGGACGGCTGGAGCAGCTACGTCCGGGAACTCGGCTCCGGCGGCGGCTGGGAGTTTCTCCACGAGCTGAGGCGCGCGCTCGTCGCGGCAGTCGGCGACCGCTGCCTGCTCATGGGCGAGCACCTGCCGAACGAGTGGTCCGTGACCAATTTCGGCGGACCCCTCGACACGCAGTGGTGCGACGATTTTCACGACACGCTGGTGAAGGCCTGCCGCCGCGACTTCGGCGTCATGCCGCAGGTCGCCTCCGCGCTGCGCCTCGGCCACACGCACTGCGACCAGTGGTATAACGTCACCAACTACCACGAGAGCCACGACGAGGTGGGCAACGTGCGCGACCGCGTGGCCTGGCTCGGCGGCTTCGGCCAGGGCTGGCGCATGTGCAAGGTCGCGGGCGCGGCCACGCTGCTCGCGCGCGGGATCCCCATGTATTTCATGGGCGCGGAGTCGTGCGAGGATGCGCAGTTCACCTTTGGCGCCACGACACCGCTCGACCTGGACCGCTACCAGGCCGACCCGGACCGCGGCCGCGTGCGCGCCTGGTATCGCGTCCTCGCGGAGCTGCGCCGGGGCAACAGCTGCCTCGCCGGCCCTGCGCCGCTGGTCGTGCGGCACGCCGACGGTCAACTCCTGGCCTTCACGCGCGGAGAGGGGAGCGACTATTTCGTGCTCCTGAACTTTGGGGGCTGGTCCGGCACGCGCTCGCTCGCGAGCCTCGGCGCGGGTGACGGCATCTATCGCGAGTTGTGGAACTCCACCTGGCCGGCCTTCGCCGTGCTGTGCGAGGCTGAGGGCGAACACACCAACGGCGGCCGCGACGCCTGGCTCGGCACGCAAAGCGACCTCAACGTCCCGGATTGTGGCGTCCTCGTGCTCGAACGCCGGGGCTGAGCGTATTGGAGCCGGTCGTCAGAGCAGCAGATACTGGAGCCGAGACGCTTCTAATCGATCGAGAGCAGGGAAATGCATGCCGTGAGCCGCTGCAAAGGGGCACAGGTCAGCCGCGGCTCAGGCGAAAACTCCTCCGCTACACGTGAGGATCGCGAAATTCACGCCGCGAGACGCTTGTGTCATCGTGGGAATGCCGGCGGCACAGCTGGGTTTCGCTCTGTGTCCTGGGGAAGCGTTCGAATACATGCGTGGATGCGCTTGTAAATGTCCGTAGATCGTCGCGACGGTGGACTCAAAGTCTGCATGCTCGTTGCCGTGCATCCTTTACACGCCTGGAGGTGCTTGTAGATGGTCTAAGGAATCCCGCGATGCGCCTGTCTCTTTCAGAATAAAAGCCGGATGAGGCGTGCAACGGCTCAAGAGCTGCCAGATATCTGCTGATCTGAGTCTGTATCAGATCGGAGGGTGCGTCGCGCCGACTGGCGGGCCGCGCAGGACGCGCGTCAGACGAAAAATGCCGGAGTGCGAACGCTTCTATTATGATGACGAGGGGTCGCGTGCGTTCTGGGTGACGTCGCACGCTGAGCGGTGATCGCCGTTCATCTGCCGAATGGCGCTTGTAAGCCCACGCAGATCGGTGCGTGACGACCGGCGAGCGACGCGCGGGTCGCGCCGGAGGAGAGATATAAGCCGTGCGGCGCTTGTTGTGCCTCGATTTCTGCCTCAATCGGCCCACGATCAGATCCGAACCCCAGTCCTTCGATGACCAGCTCCGATCCGTCCTCGTCCTCGGCTTCCATCGGCGGTGCCCCCGAGGTGGCGTCGCTGCTCGAGCCCGCCGCCGTGCTCGCCGCCCTCTGCGACCCTGTGCGCTACTCGATTCTTCGCGCCCTCGCCGACAGCGAGCCCGTCTCGGTTCGCGATCTGGCCAAACGCGTGGGACGTGCGCCCGATGCGGTGGCCAAGCATCTGCGCGTCCTGCGGGGTGCGCGCCTCGTACGTCTGGTTTCCGTGCCCGGTGCGGACGGCCGGTGCCAGTTTCACGAACTACCCGCGCTGTTTCGCGCCCGCGATGGGGCGGGCAGGCCCGTGCTCGATTTCGGTGCGGTCGTGCTGCGCCTTGGGTGATGGTGCGCTGCGGGCTTGCTCGCGGCACGCTGCGCGGCGACGCGGCTCCCCTAAACCGGCAGTATCGCGTGCGGTGATGGGCCGTGACGCACACGGATATTGCCGAGCTTCATCAAACCCGGCACGAGAACGCGCGTGAGGTCACAGGACTACGACGACACCGCCGACGAGGCCCCCGAGGGCGAACCGGGCGAGAAGGTGATGGGCTTCCTCGATCACCTCGAGGAACTGCGCCTGACGCTGTTCAAGTGCGTCGTGGCGTTCGTCGTGGGTGCGGTGGCGGTGGGATTCTACTTTGACGAGGTCAAGGCGTGGCTCGACTGGCCGCTCCAGGTCGGGCGCGAGCGCAGCGGGCACCCCGATGCCATCACCATGATCACGAGCACGCTGATGGCGCCGTTTTCCGTCTACATCTCGGTGGGCTTCCTGGGGGCGCTCACGCTCTCGATGCCGTTCATCCTTCTTTTCCTCGGGCAGTTTATCGCGCCCGCGCTGACCACGAAGGAGAAACGCCTGCTCATCCCCGGTGGGCTGGCCGCGCTCTTCCTCTTCCTCGCGGGCGGCGCCTTTGCGTTCTTTCTCCTCCTGCCGAGCGTGGTCGACGTCTCGATCACGGCCAATGTCGACCTCGGCGCCAACGCGATGCTCAGCCTCGATTCATGGTATTCCACCGTGGCGTGGATGGTCCTGGGCATGGGCGCGGCGTTCCAGTTCCCCATGATCATCCAGATCGTGGTTTTCCTCGGACTCATGGAAGTGGCGACGCTGCGCAAGTGGCGACGCGTGGCCCTGATCATCTGCATGGTCGCCGCGGCGCTGATCACGCCGACACCCGACCCGGTCAACATGATGGTCTGCACGGCACCACTCTATCTTCTCTACGAGGTCGCGATCATCGTGGCGGTGCTCTACACCTCGAAGCTCGCTGCACGGTCCCAGGTCTAGGGCGTGTTTTTGACCCTGGATCGGCTTCCGCATCTGGTCGGAAATTGAGGGCCGGGCTCCCGCCCAGCCGCGGTCGTCGAACGGCCCACGCTCGTCCCTGCGCATTCTTGGTGGTGCGGGAGCACCGCCCTCCGTCCCAGGGGCGAGGTCTGAAGCCGCGCCGTCGTCCCGCGTCCCGGCCTGTCGATGCGTCTGGGCGAGGCCGGGGACGCAAAGAAAAAGGACGGTCGCACGACCGTCCTCGACTCATCAGTGCTCGTCCGGGCGGCCCCGGCTTCAGCGCTTCTGCTTGGCGTCCTCGCGCTGGCCGCGAAGGACGACTCGAAACATCTGCCACGCGAGCCAGAACACACCCGCCATGCACGCCCCGGTGAAGGAGCCGACGAGGCTCTTGATCGTCTCGCTCTCCGAGGGCACGTGCCCACGCGCGATCCAGGTGAAGAACACGAAGGCCGCGAGCGCCAGGGCGGAATCGAGCACGACATTGCCGGCAGTGCGGGCATCGTGGGGGGCGTTGGTCTGCGACATGGCGAGGAGGGAAAATCCCGGGGCGGGGCGCTGTCGATGGAAAAACCGGACGGCCCCGCGGCGATTAGGTGGATTGCCGATCAAGGATCGTCGGGCGAGCCGGAGCTGATACGCGCGCGCGTCCCCGCTCGCTCAACCCACGGCGGCCTGCACTTCCACCACGACGGCCGTGGTGTTGTCGCGGCCCGATTCCGCCACGGATTCCTCGACGAGCAGGCGCGCGAGGTCGGCGATCGGTTTGTCCGAGCGCACGACTTCCTCGATCCGGCGGTCCCACAGCCCGTCGATCAGTCCGTCCGAGCAGACGAGGAAACGGTCTCCGGGCCGGTAGCCCACGGCACCGATGTGCGGGTCGATGAATTGATGGCCGGCGCCGAGGGCCTGCTGCAGCGAGTTGCGCGCCGGGTGCATGCGGGCCTCGCGTTCGTTGAGTTTGCCCGCGCGGCGGAGCCAGCCGACCTGCGTGTGGTCGTGCGTGACCTGCTGCATCGGGCCCGTTACCGGCAGGTAGTAGATGCGGCTGTCCCCGACGTGGCCGAAGTACATCCATTGCGGGGTGAACCAGCACAGGCTCACCGTCGCTCCCATGCCGGCACACTCCTCGTAGCTGTTGCTCAGGCGCGTGAGCTCGTTGTGGATCGCGGTGAAGACCTCGGAGAGAAAATCCTGGAAGCCCGCGGCGATGCCACCGGCCGAGAGGCGAAAGCTGCGCGGCAGGAGTTTTGCGATCTGCTCGACCGCGGTGCGGCTGGCGAATTCGCCGAGTTTGGCGCCGCCCATGCCGTCGCTCACGCCGAAGACGAAGTCCCCGCGGTCCATCGGCGCGTCGCCGAACTTGCCCAGGAAGCGCGGTTGCACGCCGTCGAAGGTCAGCGCGATGAAGGCGTCCTCGTTGTTCTGCCGGAAACGCCCGCGGTGCGTCATCCCCGACCAGGCGAGCCGCACGCCGGTGGATGGCTTGGCCGACGCTGACGCCGCGGCGTCGGAGGGCGGGGTGGGGAGGGAATCCTGCGGAGGGTGCATCAAGGAATGGGTACGGCGAGGAACGGGGCGGCTGGGTCAGACTGGATCGGGCGGCGGCGGCTTGAGCGAGGTCGACGGGTCGTCCAGGATCGTCGCGAACTCGAAGTCGATGAGGCAGAAACGTCCGTCGGCGACGCGGTAGGTGACGTTGCGCAGGAACGGGTCCTCGTGGCGCACGCCGTAGGTCTCGAGTTCGGCGTAGAGTTCCTTCATGCGCTCCTCGGAGAGATGGTCGACGATCTTGCCACAGTTGGTCGTGACGATCTTCAGCGACTCGGGCTCGGTTTCGAGCAGGCGCGGCACGAACTCGCAGCCGCGCGCCTCCAGATACTGCAGGACCTTCACCTCGTTCTCGAAACGCTCCTTCGCCTGGTGGCCGCGAAACCACTTGTGCACCCGACCGTCGTAGCCGATGCGCACCTGGGCGCGACGGGTGTCTTTCACATCATGCATGAGCGGATTTGACCATTTCGGGGTTGGGGGCGGTCTGGCAAGGCAAGGAAGCGCACCATGAATGCGCAATTTTGATCATCGATCATCATGAAAGAAATTTCTCATGTTCGGTGCTTGAGTCTGGCATATCGCTTGCTCGTAGATGGCCCGCAAACGGTAGGCGCGCTTTCCGACACGTGAGTTTGTCCGGAGGCCCCGGCCGGGCACGCAAAACCTCATCCTTATGGCGAAACTGAAACTGGAATACATCTGGCTCGACGGTTACACCCCCGTGGCGGGCCTCCGTTCGAAAACGAAGATCGTCGATGGCGATCCCGCGACCCTGTCCCTGGCCGACCTTCCGGTGTGGGGCTTCGACGGCAGCTCGACGCAGCAGGCCGAAGGCAAGAGCTCGGACTGCCTCCTCAAGCCCGTCGCCCTCTTCCCGGACTGCACGCGCAAGAACGGCTTCCTCGTCATGAGCGAGGTGCTGCTCCCCAACGGCGAGCCGCACCCCACCAACTCCCGCGCCACCATCCCGGATGACGCCGGCACCTGGTTCGGGTTCGAGCAGGAGTATTTCTTCTATCAGGACGGCCGCCCGCTCGGCTTCCCGCAGGACGGTTATCCCGCCCCGCAGGGCCCGTACTACACCGGCGTGGGTTACAAGAGCGTCGGTTCGGTCGCCCGCAAGATTGTCGAGGAGCACATCGACATCTGCGTCGCCGCGAACATCAACATCGAAGGCATCAACGCCGAGGTGGCGAAGGGCCAGTGGGAGTTCCAGATCTTCGGCAAGGGCTCGAAGAGCGCCGCCGACCAGATGTGGGTCGCCCGCTACATCATGCAGCGCCTGTGCGAGAGCTACGGGATCGACATCGAGTGGCATTGCAAGCCGATCCGCGGCGACTATAACAAGCCGCTCGACTGGAACGGCTCCGGCATGCACTCGAATTTCTCGACGAAGTACATGCGCGAGGTGGGCGGCAAGGCCTACTTCGAGGCTCTCATGGCGGCCTTCAACAAGAACATGGGCGAGCACATCGCGGTCTACGGACCGGACAATCACTTCCGCCTCACGGGCCTGCACGAGACCCAGTCGATCGACAAGTTCACCTACGGCCTCGCCGACCGCGGTGCCTCGATCCGCGTGCCGCACAGCTTTATCAACAGCGGCTACAAGGGCTACCTCGAGGACCGTCGTCCGAATTCGGCCGCGGATCCGTACCTGGTCGCCGGCCGCATCCTCAAGACGATCCAGAGCGTGCCGACGCCCTGACGCGTCCACGACGTACGTCTTCGCCTGACGGACTGCTTCACGACGCCGCCCCGGATCGGGGCGGCGTCGTTGCTTTTCGGGGACAGCGGTCCATGCCGGGTGGCCGGTGCGCTCGGCGGTTGCACGTGCCGGGCCGGGACTTTGTCTTGGGGCGATGATCACCCTGCGCCTCGCCGGTTTCGTTCTCCTCATGATTCTCGGGGTGCTCCCCGGTGTCGCCGGTGGCCCGCTCGGGGGCGACGATCTCGCCCGGCGCCTTGATGCGATCGCCGTGCCGGCCGGCGGCCGCGTCGGCGTGGCGGCGATGGTGCTCGCCACGGGTGAGACCGTGACTCGCGACGGTGCCGGTCGCTATCCGATGCAAAGCGTCTACAAGCTGCCGATCGCCATGGCGGTGCTGCATGCGGTCGACGGCGGATTGCTCGAACTGGACCAGCGCGTGAGCGTCGGGCCGGAGGAGTACATCTCGGAGCGGCAGCACAGTCCGCTCCGGGACAATTTTCCCCATGGTGCCACACTCACGCTCAGGGAACTCCTCCGCCTCGCGGTGGCGGAGAGCGACGGCACGGCCAGCGACGTCCTCCTCCGCGTGCTCGGCGGGGCTGATCGTGTCATGGACCACCTTCAGCAGCTCGGCATCCTGGATATCCGGGTCCTCGATACCGAGATGGTGATCGGCCTCGACGACGCGGTGCAGTACCTCAACTGGGCGACTCCGGAGGCGTCTGTCGTGCTGTTGCACGCCTTGCATACAGGCCGCGCCCTCTCGGGCGAGAGCCGGGCCATCCTACTGCAGTGGATGACCGAGACCGGGACCGGGCGCAACCGCCTCAAGTCGCTCCTGCCGCCGGGTGCCTCGGTGGCGCACAAGACCGGCACGTCCCGCACGAACGCCGCCGGCGTCACCGCCGCGACCAACGACATCGGGATCGTGACGCTGCCGGAAGGCCGCGTCGTGGCGATCGCCGTGTATGTGTGCGATTCGCCCGCGGACCAGGCGACCCGGGAACGTGTCATCGCCGAGATCGCGCGTGCGGTCATCGACGCCGCGACCGCTCCCGCCGCCCCGCGCTGACGCTCGCGGCCGCCCGGGCTTGGTCAGCGACTTGTGTCGGCGATCGCGAACTGCGGCAGCGCGAGCAGCTCCGCCGCTTCCCAGCGCGACCACGGCGAGAAGGCGTCGAACTCCGAGGGCGCATCGCTGCGGCATCCGCGGGCGAAGTCGGACCAGCGTATCCAGCGCACGGACGCGACTTCGTCGGGATTGGGCGTGAACGGACCGTCGTACCGCCCGGTGAAGACCGGACACACCTCGTTCTCCCACAGGTCGCCCCAGCGCGCCCGGTAGCGGAAGTGAGGCAGCGTGAGCGCGAGATCGACCGGACCCTCCGTTCCGAGTTCGTAGCGCAGGCGCCGCTGGGCCGCGGCGACAAGCGCCTCACCCGGTGTCGGGTGGCCGCAACAGGCGTTGGACCACACACCGGGCCACGTGCGTTTGTGGAAGGCGCGTTGCTGAAACAGCGTCCGCCCGGCGCCATCGAAGAGGAAAACGGAGAACGCCAGGTGTAGCGGCGTGCAGGCATGGTGCACCGTCGCCTTGGGCTCGCAGCCCAACGGGACACCGTGTTGGTCGAGGATCACGACCATCTCTTCCGTGGTTTCCACGGGCGGACTGTGCCATGCCGCCATGAACCGCGGATGAATGCCGGATGAATGTTCCTTCATCTCCTCCCGTGCCACGCGTTGCGGTTTGCCCGGTCGGCGGCGCCGCCGTCCGCCATTCGAGGTTGGACGTGGAATGTTCGATGGTGGATGTTCGCAGGATGTCCTCGATCTACGAGAAGCTCCGCGCCGACATCGTCGCCTCGATGAAGGCGCGCGACCAGGCTACGACGACCATCCTTCGCACCGCCGACGCCGCCATCAAGCGCGCGGCCATGGACCAGAACAAGGAGATCGACGACGCCCTCACGATCGCGACGCTGCGCAAGTCCGTGAAAAACCTCCGCGACGCCAACGCCGAGTTCCAGAAGGGCGGCCGCGCCGACCTGATCGCCGCCAACGAGACCGAGATCGCCGTGCTCGAGAAATACCTGCCGCAGGGGCTCGATGCCGCGCAACTCGAGGCGATCGTGGCCGCGGCCATCGCTGAGACGGGTGCGCAGTCGCGCAAGGAAATGGGCAAGGTCATCGGCGCCCTCAAGAAGCGCCCGGACGCCGGCCTGATCGACTTCGCGGTCGTGAGCAAGGTCGTGCAGGCCCGCCTCCCGGCCTGACGCCGGGCGATCGTCATCAGCTCTCCGAGCCGGTGGGCGAGCCAGGCTGTATCCATTCGTCAATAACCTGTGATTTCCGGCCGGGTCCTCGGCCGCCGGCGGAAACGAACGTGCCCCGCGCAGGTTCCGATGTAGAGTGCGCGGAGCCCGCCGATGAGGAAATGTCCCCGGGTGGGGATTTGTTCCCCGGCCCGCATCTCGATCGCTCCGCATGAAGGCTCCGCGCAAGATCCTCTACATCAAGAACCGGTCCGAGGGAAAGTTCGCCCGCTCCTGGGTCGTCGAAGAACTCGGCACGCACGGGCGCATCCTCGGCGACGCCGCCCTCGTGGAGAAGGTGCTTAACGCCGAAACCTTTGACGTGGTCGTGCTCGACCAACGCGACGGCGCGCCGGACCTGATCGCCTCGATCGAGGCCACGCACCAGCTGCAGCCCGCAGCCAAGCTCGTGGTCGTCGGCGAGAATGTCGGCCTCACCGAAGTGCGCCAGGCCATGCGGTTCGGCGTGCACGACATCTTCACGCCGCCGTTCCAACTCTTTCCCATCGTCGAGCGCGTCGACGCCCTCGTGGCCCAACTGACGAACAGCCGGCCCACGCCCGCCGAGGCCATGTACTTTCGCTGGAGCGAACTGGCCGCCACGCTCAACGGCCAGCTCGACGCGATCTTCGCCCAGGTCAACACCGGCCCCGCGCCCGAGGCGGCACCGCAGGGTCCGTCTGCGGCCGAACTCAAGGAACAGTGCGACCGCCAGGCGGCGGAGCTTGAGTCCCTGCGCGCCCAACTTGCCGAGGCCGCCGAGGCGCGCACGCGGCTCAACGACCAGCTCGCGCAACTCTCCGCCGGCGCCAGCGCGCTCGGCCGCGCCGAGGCGCGCGTGCGCTCGCTCGAGGCCGACCTCGAGGAGATGCGCCGCACCGGCAGCGGCGGCGTCGACGTCGGCGCGATCCGCGACGAACTCGACCGCGCCCAGGCGCGTATCGCCGAACTGGAGCGCCTCAACGCCGGATTGCTCGCCGGGACCGGCGGCGGCGATGCCGGCGGAGCGGTCGCGTCCGCGGAACTCGAGGAGCGGGTCCGCGCGCTCGAGGCGGAACTTGCCGACGCCAACGAACGCTTTGAGGCTGCCGGCCAGGCTTTCGCCACCGAGATGGAGCAGGTGATGGCGCGCGAGGCCGAGGCCATGGCCGCCCTCGCCGCCGCCGAGGATCGCGAACGCAAGGCCCACGCCGTGATGGCCACGGCGGGCGATGCCTTCGGCCGCGCCGACGAGACGCTCGAGAAGGAGCGCGCCAGCCTTCAGGCCCAGCGCGAGGAGGCCGACGCCCTGCGGGCCGCCGTCGAGGAGGAGCGCGTCGCGCTCGCCAGCCGTGAGGCGCGCGTGGCCGAACGCGCCAGACAATTGGATACACTCAGTCGGCACCTCGCCGACGACGTGGAAAAGACCGTGGCCGGGCTCGGTGCGCTCACCGAGCACGCGCACGCGCTGCTCCAGCGCCGCGAGGCGATCCGGACGCTCGCCGAACGCTGACCGGACGGCTCACCGCGAGCCGTCGTGGGAGTCGGAGAGCAGGCGCTCGCGCGACTCGATGTCGTCGCGACCCGCGCTCGAGCCGCTGTAGCTCGAGGCCGCACGCGGCTCGTAGCCGCCGAAACGCTGGGACGACGCGACGTGCAGGTCGGCGTCGTTTTGCAGCTGCATGAACTCCTCGTCGAGGCGCATGGCGCGCAGGCGCAGCTCGTTCTCCCGGTGCTGCAGCACCTCCCGCAGGTCCTCGAGCCGCTTGGTCTCGGCGGCGACGGCGGCCTCGCGCAGGTGCACCTTGCGCTCGCGCTGGAGCACGGCCGCGAGGTCGGCCTCCTCCTCGGTGAAGGTATTCTGCTCAAGAAGCAGGCCGCAGGCGATGAGCGCGCGGGCGGCGCGGGGCGCCTCGCTCGGCGTGCCGCAGCGCGCGAGGATGCGGTGCAGGCGCGCACTGGAGAGCGGCTCCTTGATGAAATCGTTCACGCCGGCGCGCAGCGCCTTGACGACGTAGTCGATCGGCGGATTCGGCCAGGCCACGGCGATGCGCGCCGCGGGCTCGCGCCGCCGCGTGTCCTGGATCCAGTCGAGAGCCTCCCGCGCCTGGTCGGGAGTCATCGCCCGCGCGTCGATGAGGACGAGATCGAGCGCCTTGCCCGGCGTCAAGCCGTGCGGATGCACGTCGATCACGACGTCGTGGCAGGCGGAGTCGCGTCCGTGGCGGGCGGGCAGGGCGGTGAGCAGTGCGATGCGCATGGGATGGATCTCAGCAGCAGATCTCGTCGAGCTCGATGGAGGCGACCGCGCGGGCGGCGG